>NZ_CM007717.1:1615569-1915569 GCF_002019855.1 Streptomyces antibioticus
ACCGAATAATCAACGTTCCACCCATGAGCTGACCGTGCAGAACATTTGCCTGCAATCGGTACTGTGCTCCTTAGAAAGGAGGTGATCCAGCCGCACCTTCCGGTACGGCTACCTTGTTACGACTTCGTCCCAATCGCCAGTCCCACCTTCGACAGCTCCCTCCCACAAGGGGTTGGGCCACCGGCTTCGGGTGTTACCGACTTTCGTGACGTGACGGGCGGTGTGTACAAGGCCCGGGAACGTATTCACCGCAGCAATGCTGATCTGCGATTACTAGCAACTCCGACTTCATGGGGTCGAGTTGCAGACCCCAATCCGAACTGAGACCGGCTTTTTGAGATTCGCTCCACCTCACGGTATCGCTGCTCTTTGTACCGGCCATTGTAGCACGTGTGCAGCCCAAGACATAAGGGGCATGATGACTTGACGTCGTCCCCACCTTCCTCCGAGTTGACCCCGGCGGTCTCCTGTGAGTCCCCATCATCCCGAAGGACATGCTGGCAACACAGAACAAGGGTTGCGCTCGTTGCGGGACTTAACCCAACATCTCACGACACGAGCTGACGACAGCCATGCACCACCTGTACACCGACCACAAGGGGGCGACCATCTCTGGCCGTTTCCGGTGTATGTCAAGCCTTGGTAAGGTTCTTCGCGTTGCGTCGAATTAAGCCACATGCTCCGCTGCTTGTGCGGGCCCCCGTCAATTCCTTTGAGTTTTAGCCTTGCGGCCGTACTCCCCAGGCGGGGAACTTAATGCGTTAGCTGCGGCACCGACGACGTGGAATGTCGCCAACACCTAGTTCCCACCGTTTACGGCGTGGACTACCAGGGTATCTAATCCTGTTCGCTCCCCACGCTTTCGCTCCTCAGCGTCAGTAATGGCCCAGAGATCCGCCTTCGCCACCGGTGTTCCTCCTGATATCTGCGCATTTCACCGCTACACCAGGAATTCCGATCTCCCCTACCACACTCTAGCTAGCCCGTATCGAATGCAGACCCGGGGTTAAGCCCCGGGCTTTCACACCCGACGTGACAAGCCGCCTACGAGCTCTTTACGCCCAATAATTCCGGACAACGCTTGCGCCCTACGTATTACCGCGGCTGCTGGCACGTAGTTAGCCGGCGCTTCTTCTGCAGGTACCGTCACTTTCGCTTCTTCCCTGCTGAAAGAGGTTTACAACCCGAAGGCCGTCATCCCTCACGCGGCGTCGCTGCATCAGGCTTTCGCCCATTGTGCAATATTCCCCACTGCTGCCTCCCGTAGGAGTCTGGGCCGTGTCTCAGTCCCAGTGTGGCCGGTCGCCCTCTCAGGCCGGCTACCCGTCGTCGCCTTGGTGAGCCATTACCTCACCAACAAGCTGATAGGCCGCGGGCTCATCCTGCACCGCCGGAGCTTTCGACCCTCACAGATGCCTGCAAGAGTGATATCCGGTATTAGACCCCGTTTCCAGGGCTTGTCCCAGAGTGCAGGGCAGATTGCCCACGTGTTACTCACCCGTTCGCCACTAATCCACCCCGAAGGGCTTCATCGTTCGACTTGCATGTGTTAAGCACGCCGCCAGCGTTCGTCCTGAGCCAGGATCAAACTCTCCGTGAATGTTTTCCCGTGATCGGGACAACACGCACGAGAGCGGAACGAGAGGAGGAATGATCCCCTCGCATCCAGCGTCCTCGCTGTGTTTTGTTTCAAAGGAACCTCATCCACGGCTATCACTGCCGTAGACGGGGTATCAACATATCTGGCGTTGATTTTTGGCACGCTGTTGAGTTCTCAAGGAACGGACGCTTCCTTTGTACTCACCCGAGAGACTCTCTCAGGCTTTCCTCCGGGCAGTTTCCCTTCGGTCTTGCGTCTCCGACTCTATCAGGGTTTTTCCGCCTCCCTGACCACCGTTCCGCAGGCATGCGGGGGCGATCCAGAGAATAGGATCTGACAAGTTGGATGCTGCTCGGTAATCGCGCTTGATCGCGTCGCTCACCCTCAAGCAGGAGTACGACTGTACACGCGGCCGCAGAGCGCGTGCAAATCCGCTAGGCTAGTGGTCTAGACCACGGATCGGGATCTCTCGTGCAGAACCGGTACTTCGTATGACATACCCTGCTGCACAGTGCGCCGTCCTGGACAGGCAGTAACGGCCCATGTACATCTCCACCCCTGGGAGGCTTCCCATGACCACCGTGACGTCCCCTCTTGTAGGACGCGCCATCGGACTGGCCGCCGTGCCGGATCCGGTCTTCTCCGGGGCCATGGTCGGCCCGGGCACGGCGATCGACCCGGTGCGCGAGCCTTCCGAGGCCGTCGCTCCCGTGGACGGCGTCATCGTCTCCCTCCACCCCCACGCCTTCGTGGTCGTCGACTCCGAGGGGCACGGCGTGCTCACCCACCTCGGCATCGACACGGTGCAGCTCAACGGCGAGGGCTTCGAGCTGCTCGTCAACAAGGGCGACACCGTCACCCGCGGCCAGGGCATCGTGCGCTGGGACCCCGCCGCGGTGGAGGCGGCCGGCAAGTCTCCCGTGTGCCCGGTCGTGGCGCTGGAGGCCACGGCCGACTCCCTCGGTGAACTCCGCGAGGACGGCGACGTGAAGAACGGCGACGTTCTCTTTTCCTGGCAGTGATGTTTCCTGGCAGTGATGCCCGGCCGTCCTTCGACGGCACGCAGGAGGACAACCACCACGGCGGCGGGACCCGCCGCACTATCGGAGACGGGTGAGATGGAGACAACGCTGCGAGGCGTCGGCGTGAGTCACGGTGTGGCGATCGGCGAGGTTCGGCACATGGGAACGGCGGTCCTCGAACCGCCGGCCAAGCAGATCCCGGCGGAGGACGCGGAGCGCGAGCAGGGGCGCTCCCGCCAGGCCATGGACGCGGTGGCGGCCGATCTGATGGCGCGCGGCAATCTGGCGGGGGGCGAAGCCCAGGCGGTGCTCGAGGCGCAGGCCCTGATGGCCCAGGATCCCGAGCTGATGGCGGACGTGGACCGGCGGATCGCCGTCGGGAGCACGGCCGAGCGGGCCGTCTACGACGCGTTCGCCGCCTATCGCGAGCTGCTGGCCGGAGCGGGCGAGTACCTGGCCGGCCGGGTGGCCGACCTCGATGACGTGCGGAACCGTATCGTCGCGCGGCTGCTGGGCGTTCCGATGCCCGGTGTGCCGGACAGCGACAGGCCGTATGTGCTGGTGGCCCGGGATCTGGCGCCGGCGGACACCGCGCTGCTCGACCCGACGCTGGTCCTCGGTTTCGTGACCGAGGAGGGCGGGCCGACCAGCCACAGCGCCATCCTGGCGCGTGCGCTCGGGGTGCCGGCGGTCGTGGCCCTGCCGGGTGCCGGCGAGCTGGCCGAGGGGACGGTGATCGCCGTCGACGGCAGCACCGGCGAGATCTTCGTGGACCCCAGCGAGGAGAAGAAGGCGGAGCTGGAGGCGGCGGCCGCGGCGCGGAAGGCCGCGCTGTCGGCGTCGACCGGTCCGGGTGCCACGGCCGACGGTCACAAGGTGCCGCTGCTGGCCAACGTCGGCGGTCCGGCCGATGTGCCCGCCGCCGTCGAGGCGGGTGCGGAGGGCGTCGGTCTGTTCCGTACCGAGTTCCTCTTCCTCGACGACAGCAAGAACGCGCCGACCGAGGAGAAGCAGGTCGAGGCCTACCGGCAGGTGCTGGAGGCGTTCCCCGAGGGCCGGGTCGTCGTGCGAGTGCTGGACGCGGGTGCGGACAAGCCGCTGGACTTCCTGACTCCGGCCGACGAGCCGAACCCGGCGCTGGGTGTGCGCGGGCTGCGCAGCCTGCTGGATCACCCGGACGTCCTGCGTACCCAGCTCACGGCGCTGGCGAAGGCCGCGGAGGGGCTGCCGGTCTACCTTGAGGTGATGGCCCCGATGGTGGCCGACCGTGCCGACGCCAAGGCGTTCGCGGACGCCTGCCGTGAGGCCGGGCTGCGCGCGAAGTTCGGTGCGATGGTCGAGATCCCGTCGGCCGCGCTGCGGGCGCGCTCGATCCTCCAGGAGGTCGAGTTCCTGTCGCTGGGCACGAACGACCTGGCGCAGTACACCTTCGCCGCCGACCGGCAGGTGGGTGCGGTGTCCCGTCTCCAGGACCCGTGGCAGCCCGCGCTGCTCGACCTCGTCGCGCTGTCCGCCGAGGCGGCCAGGGCCGAGGGCAAGAGCTGTGGGGTGTGCGGCGAGGCCGCGTCGGACCCGCTGCTCGCGTGCGTGCTGACCGGTCTGGGCGTCACCTCCCTGTCCATGGGTGCGGCGTCGATCCCCTATGTGCGGGCGACGCTGGCGAAGTTCACGCTGGCGCAGTGTGAGCGGGCCGCGGCGGCGGCGCGTGCCTCGGACAGTGCCGAGGAGGCGCGCAGCGCGGCGCGGGCCGTGCTGTCCGGCGAGTAGCGGCGAGCCGGGTACGCGTCGCATGCGTCTCGGGCAGGGGCGCTCCGCCTTCGGGTGGGGCGCCCCTGTCGTCTGTCGGTGCGCGGGTCGTCAGTGGTGGTGGCCGGTGGGATCGTCCTCTCCTTCCTGTGCTTCGTGGCCGAGGTCCGGTGGGACGCAGTAGTCGACGCCGGATTCGGGGGCGATCAGTTCGCCGGATTCGATGTCGGTGCAGTAGGCGTCGAAGACCTCGCCGGCGGTGAGGGGGTCGAGGCCGTCTCCGCGCAGGCGCCAGCCGTAGATGCGGTCCGGGGTGTCGGGTGCGGTGGTGCGCATGACCAGGCCGCCGGGGCCCCGGGTGGTGAGGCCGAGGGCGAGGACGGTGGTGAATTCGAGGGCTTCGGCCTCGTCGAACCGGGTGCCGCCGTCGGTTTCGGTGTCCGCGTGGAGAACGGCGACGAGGGTCTCGGGTGTCCCCGTCACGCTGACGACGAGGTGCCGGTCGCCGGGTGGCGCGGTGTCGAGGATGCGGCTGACGAGGGCGGAGGCGCGGGTGAAGGCCGCGCGGCCGATGTCCTCGCCGCAGGTCGCGCAGGTGCCGAGGCGGGCCAGGAGGGTGGCCGCGTACTCCCAGGTGGCCTGGCGGACGGCTTCGTCGACGAGGGCCGGCACGAGGTCGGTGAGGGGCTGGCCGTCGTAGGGGATGGTGGGGCCGGTGGTGGCGATGCGGGCGGTGAAGCGGGTGCGGTTTGCGGGGTCGTCGGGGTCGAGGCCCTCGGTGGCGCAGTAGTCGGCGTACTCCTGGGGGTCGAAGAGGGCCACGGTGGTGTGGCTGCCGTGTCGGGCGCGGGTTTTGAGGAGTTCCTCGACCTGGCGGAGGTAGGTGGCGTGGTCGTCGAAGGTGAAGCTGCGGTAGTGCCGCATGGCGCGGAAGTCGTGTTCGTCGGTGAGGAGGCCGATGGTGCCGGCGATCTCGCGGCGCAGGACGTGGCGCATGGTGCGGCTGTCGGTGTGTGTCATGTGGTTCCCCCTGTGTGCACAGTCGATCGATGCTCACTCACAGTAACCGGCGGCACTGACAACGGGGGCCGGAACGGTGACGGCCCCGGTGTTCGCCCTGGTGGGGCGGAGTCCGGGGCCGGTGCGGGGGTCGGCGGGGGTTGCGGTCAGGCGCGCTTGCGGGCGAGGTCCTCGTAGAAGGCGAGGAGGCCGAGGTTGTCGATGGAGCCCGGGTTGACGGCCTTTTCCAGCGGGGTGCCCTGGAGGAGGCGTTTGACGGGGACCTCGATGCGCTTGCCGGTGAGGGTGTGCGGGACGCCGGGGACCTCGATGACCTCGTCGGGGACGTGGCGGGGTGAGAGCTGTTCGCGGATGGCCTGTTTGATGCGGCCGAGGAGGGCGTCGTCGAGGACGGCTCCGGGGGCGAGGTGGACGAAGAGGGGCATCCAGTAGCCGCCGTCGGGCTGTTCGATGCCGATGACCAGGGATTCCTTGATCTCGGGGAGTCGTTCGACTACCTCGTAGATGTCGGCGGAGCCCATGCGGACGCCCTGGCGGTTGAGGGTGGAGTCGGAGCGGCCGTGGATGACGACGGAGCCGCGTGAGGTGACGGTGATCCAGTCGCCGTGGCGCCAGACGCCGGGGTAGGTGTCGAAGTAGCTGTCGTGGTAGCGGCTGCCGTCGGGGTCGTTCCAGAAGCGGACCGGCATGGAGGGCATCGGGTTGGTGACCACGAGTTCGCCGACCTCGTCGACGAGCGGCCGGCCGGCCGGGTCCCAGGACTGGAGGTCGGTGCCGAGGCCGGGGGCCTGGAGTTCGCCCGTGTACACGGGGAGGGTGGGGACGGCTCCGGCGAAGCAGGAGCAGACGTCGGTGCCGCCGCTGACGGAGGCGATCCACACGTCGTCGCGGACCTCGTCGTGGAGCCAGCGGAAGCCGTCGGGCGGCAGGGGGGAGCCGGTGGTGGCGACGCACTGGATCCGGGAGAGGTCGAAGTCCCGGGAGGGGTGCACGTCGGCCTTGCGGCAGGCCATGACGTAGGCGGCCGAGGTGCCGTAGAGGGTGGCTCCGGTGCGTTCGGCGATGCGCCACTGGGCGCCGGTGTCGGGGAATCCGGGGCTGCCGTCGTAGAGGACGATCGTGGTGCCGGTGAGGAGGCCGGAGACGAGGAAGTTCCACATCATCCAGCCGGTCGAGGTGTACCAGAAGAAGCGGTCCTCGGGGCCGAGGTCGCAGTGCAGGCCGAGCTGCTTGAGGTGTTCGACGAGGATGCCGCCCTGGGACTGGACGATGGCCTTGGGCAGGCCGGTCGTGCCCGAGGAGTAGAGCACCCACAGGGGGTGGTCGAAGGGGACCTGTTCGAAGACGGGTTCCTCGGTGGCGGCCGTGAGCGCCGACCATTCCAGGGCGCCTTCGGGGGCGGGGGTGCCCAGGAGGGGGATGTGGACGACGGCGCGCAGGGTGGGCAGTTCGCGGCGGAGTTCGGCGACGGTGTCGCGGCGGTCGTGTTCCTTGCCGCCGTAGCGGTAGCCGTCGACGGTGAACAGGACGACGGGTTCGACCTGCTGGAAGCGGTCGAGGACGCTGCGGGCGCCGAAGTCGGGGGCGCAGGAGGTCCACACCGCGCCGACGGCGGCGGTGGCGAGGAGGGCGACGACGGCCTGCGGGATGTTCGGGAGGTAGCCGCTGATCCGGTCGCCGGGGCGGACGCCGAGGGTGCGCAGTTCGGCCGCGAGGGAGCCGACCTGGCGGCGCAGTTCGCTCCAGGTCACCGGGCTCGGTTCGTGGGTCTCGTCGACATGCAGCAGGGCCGGTTCGTCCGGGCGGGTGGCGGCTGCGCGCAGGGCGTGCTCGGCGTAGTTGAGGGTGGCTCCGGGGAACCACTGGGCGCCGGGCATGGCGCGGTCGCCGAGCACGCGCGTGTACGGCGTCGAGAACCGTACGTCGTAGAACTCCGTGACGGCCTTCCAGAACGTCTCCAGGTCGTCCACGGACCAGCGGTGCAGGGCCGGATACCCCCCTTCGCCAGGGGCTCCGTGGCGCTCGGCGGCCCAGGTCTGGAATCGAGTGACCTGCGCGCGGGCGATGCGCTGCGGATCGGGCCGCCAGAGCGGCTCGGGGTTCTCGGTGGACATGGGGCGGCTCCCGGCTGTGCGCGTCGTGTGCGTCGCCCGCGCACGAGCTGGGGTGGTGCGCGTGACGCGGCTGACAGGGACGATGCCATGTGATCGACTTCTGCACCAGGGTGCGCCCCACACGGTCCGTGTCGTGAAGAAGTGGTTCCGGCACAGGTGAACGGAAGCTGAACGACACACGCGTGTGGAGCGGTGAGTGGCAGGGTGAGCAGCATGGACGGTCGTGACCTGGTGCGTTCGATGAAGGCGGTCGGTTCTGTGCGGGCTGCCCTGGGGTTGCGCACCGTGCGGGCCGTGCGGGCCGTGTGGCGCAGGAGGCGGGACGAGGCCGCCGGGCCGCTCGCGCGCGGGGGTGAGCGGGCGCGGGTGCCGGGTGCGCTGCGGGAGGTGGAGCCGGCGCCGGGTGGCGGGACGCTGCGGTTCGGCCGCTCGGACCTGCGGATCATGGTCGCGGTGAACGGGGCGGTGTTCTGGGGCTGGGACGGTGCCGAGCCGGAGCCGTCGTACGCGCTGGCCGGGCGGTGTCCCGAGCCGGATCCGCGGGCGGTGCTGGAGCCGGACAAGGACGGCGGCTGGCGGGTGGTGGCCGAGCGGGCGACGGTGGTGGTGTCGCGGCTCGGGGCGATCGAGGTGTGCACGCCGGGCGGGGTGGTGCTGCGCCGGGACCAGCCGCCGCGCTGGTGGGAGCGGGAGGGGCGGGCGGCGCGCTGGATGCAGCGGGCGGAGGTGGCGGCGGACGCGCGGTTCTTCGGCCTCGGGGGGCGGGCGTCGGGGCCGCGGCTGCGCGGGGGGACGTACCGGCTCTGGAACAGGGATCCCGGGCACGCGTTCGGGCCGGGGGACGATCCGCTGTATCTGACGATGCCGGTGCAGGTGGTGGTGTCCGACGCGGGGACGCACCTGGTGTTCCACGACACCTCCTGGGACGGCACGGTGACGTTGCGGGAGGGTGCGGAGGGCGCGGGTTCCGGGCACGACCGGCCCGGGGCGTGCGAGGTGCGGATGGACGGCGGTCCGCTGCGCTGCTGGGTGATGGTGGGGACGCCCGCGCGTGTGCTGCTCGCCTGGGCCTCGCTGACGGGGGCGCCGACGCCGCCTCCCGCGTGGGCGCTCGGGCACCATCACGCGCGGCGTGACTTCGGCGGCGAGGAGGAGGTGCGCCGGGTGGTGGCGGGCTATCAGGAGCACGGTCTGCCGCTCGACGCGGTGCATCTGGGTGCCGAGCATCTGGACGAGCAGCGGGTGTTCAGCGTGGACCAGAATCGTTTCCCCAAGCTGCCGGTGCTGGCCGAGGAGTTGCGGCGGGACGGGATCCGGCTGGTGTCGGCCGTGGGTCCCGCGGTGCGCGCGAGGCCGGGTGACGCGGTCTACGACGGCGGGGTCGCCGAGGACGTGTTCGTGCGGGACGCCTCGGGGCAGTTCGCCGAGGGTGTGGTGGGGCACGGGGCTGCGGTGTTCCCGGATTTCACGCACACGCGCGTGCGGAGCTGGTGGGGCGGTCTGTACGCGGAGCGGCTCGCGCAGGGGTTCTCGGGGTTCTGGCACGAGATGAACGAGCCGACGACGTTCGCCGCCTTCGGGGAGTCGACCCTGCCCCGGTCGGCCCGGCACGCCCTGGAGGGGCGCGGGGGTGATCACCGGGAGGCGCACAACGTCTATGGACTGTCCATGGCGTGGGCGGCGCACGAGGGGCTGCGGGAGCTGGTTCCGCGGGAGCGTCCGTTCGTGCTGTCCCGCTCGGGCTGGGCGGGTCTCCAGCGCTACGGCGGTACCTGGTCCGGTGCGGTCGCGACGGGCTGGCCCGGGCTGCGGGCATCGTTGTCGCTGGTGCTGGGGCTCGGGCTGTGCGGGGTGCCGTTCTCGGGGCCCGATGTGGGGGGCTTCGACGGTGGTGCGTCGCCCGAGCTGTATCTGCGGTGGCTGCAACTGGGGTCTTGCCTGCCGCTGTTCCGGACACAGGCGGGCCCGAAGGCGGGCCGTCGGGAGCCCTGGGAGTGGGGTCCTGAGGTGCTGGAGCACGCGCGTGCCGTGCTGGTCGAGCGCCGGCGGCTGCTGCCGTACTTCACGACGCTGGCGCATCTGGCGCGGCGCACCGGGGCGCCCTATGTGCGTCCGGTGTGGTGGGGGGCGCCGGAGGACCGGGCGTTGCGGGACTGCGAGGACGCGTTCCTGCTGGGTGACTGTCTGCTGGTGGCGCCGGTGCTGGACCCCGGGGTGGACCGGCGTACGGTGCGGCTGCCGCGCGGGCTCTGGTACGACACGGCCACGGGACGGTCGTACCGGGGGCCGGGGCGGATGACCGTGGACGCGCCGCTGTCCCGGACCCCGGTGTTCGCACGCGCGGGTGCCGTGCTGCCGGTGCGGGGGGACGCCGGGCTGGAACTGGAGGTGTGGGCTCCGGCCCGGGGGCGCTCGGGCGGCGGCCTGGTCGTGGTGGACGCGGGCGACGGCTGGGAGGAGCCCGAGATCGAGCGGTACGTCACCCGTCGGCTGGGCCGGCGGGTGGTCGTCGAGCGTGAGGGTGAGGACGGTGTGCACGAGCCGTCCCACCCCGTGCGGGTGCGCGGCCTCGAAGAGGGCTGAGGCCGGGTCAGATGTAACGGCCCTCGAAGAACGCCCGTGCGGCCAGGGTGTGCAGCGGGAAGGCGAGTTCCTCGGGGCGGCGCAGGAGGTGCCAGCCCTCGGTCTCGTCCGTGGCCGCCGACTCGGGCAGCCGGTCCGCGGGGCGCTCCGGGAGGAGGCCGAACAGCAGCAGATGGCCGTCGGGGGAGCTCATGGCGTCGGCGAGCCGTACGTCGCGACTCGCCGCGTCGATGCCGGTCTCTTCCCGCAGTTCGCGCACGACGGCCTGCCGCCAGTCCTCACGGTGGTCCATGAAGCCGCCGGGCAGGGCGATGCCGCCCCGCGCGGGAGGGATGGTGCGGGTGATGACGACCAGGGCGGTGCCCTGCGCGTCGTAGACGGGCTGGAGCGCCACGGCCACCGGGAGGGGGTTGCGGTAGGCGACGGCGGCGCAGGCCGGACAGGTGCGGGGCCAGCCGGTGACGCCCTCCCCGTAGGGCGCCCCGCAACTCGAACAGTGGGAGTCGCGCGCGGAGTTCGAAATGGAGTGCAGAGATTCGGACACGCGGCGGAGCGTATCCGATCTTGGGTGGGGCGAGGTACGCGCGCGGAAGACGTCGGCTTCCTCCGCTCCCTGTCCCCTCGCCGGTGCGCGTGCCACACTTCTGACGTTCCGTCAGATCCGATGCCGGGGAGGGACCTTGTCGCGCACACGTACACCGGTGGTCGCCGGGTGGTTCACCGAGGGCGGGGACGGAAGCGGCTTCCGTCTGCTCGGCACGCGCTGCTCGGCGTGCGGGGCCGTGTTCTTCCCGCGCGAGGACGCGTACTGCCGCAACCCCGGCTGCGGGGGCGGTGATCTGGAGGAGGTCCCGCTGTCCCGGCGCGGGCGGATCTGGTCGTACACCGACAGCCGCTACCGCCCTCCGTCACCCTATGTGACGAATCCGGAACTTCCGTGGGAGCCGTACGCGTTGATCGCTGTGGAGCTGGAGGCCGAGCGGATCGTGGTGCTGGGGCAGGCGGTTCCCGGGGTCACCGTCGCCGATCTGGCGGTGGGCATGGAGGTGGAGGTCGTCCCGGGTGTGCTGTACGAGGACACCGGGACTACCTGGATGACGTGGCAGTGGCGGCCGACGGGGGTGGCGGGATGACGGCAGAGGCGGCGGAGGTGGCGGTCCTCGGCGCGGGGATGCACCCGTGGGGCAAGTGGGGGCGCCGGTTCGTCGAGTACGGGGTGGTCGCGGCGCGCGCGGCGCTGGCCGACGCCGGGCTGGACTGGCGGGACGTGGGGTCGGTCGTCGGCGCGGACACGGTGCGTGGCGGGTACCCGGGGTATGTCGCCGGGGCGACGTTCGCGAAGGCGCTGGGCTGGCAGGGCGCCCGGGTCACGAGCGTGTACGCGGCGTGCGCGTCGGGAGCCCAGGCGATCGGGGCGGCGCGGGCGCAGATCCTGGCGGGGCTCGCGGACGTGGTGCTGGTGGTCGGGGCCGACTCGGCGCCCAAGGGGTTCTTCCGCCCGGCCGGCGGGGAGCGGGCAGACGACCCGGACTGGCTGCGGTTCCGGGTGCTCGGCGCCACCAATCCCACGTACTTCGGGCTGTACGCGCGGCGGCGGATGGCGGTGCACGGCGACACCCCGGAGGACTTCGCCCACGTGAAAGTGAAGAACTCCGCCATGGGGGCGCTGAATCCGCACGCCCGCTACCGCGCGCGGGTCACCGCCGAGGAGGTCGCCGCCTCCGCGGTGGTCGCCGATCCGCTGCGGCTGCTGGACATCTGCGCGACCTCGGACGGCGGGGCGGCCCTGGTGCTGTCCAGCATGGAGTTCGCGCGCCGGCACGGGGCGGTGGATCCGGTGCGGATCCGTGCGGTCTCGACCGTGACGCCCCGTTACCCCGCCACCGTCCTCGACCTGCCGGACATCGCCACCGACTCGTCGCTCGCGGTCGAACCGGCGGGCGAGACGTTCCGGGCGTCGATCGCCCGCGCGGCCTACGAGGAGGCGGGCGTCGGACCCGAGGATCTGTCGCTGGCCGAGGTCTACGACCTGTCCACCGCCCTGGAGTTGCAGTGGTACGAGGATCTCGGCCTGTGCGGCGACGGCGAGGGCGCCAAGCTGCTGAGGGAGGGTGCCACGGCGCCGGGCGGACGGATACCGGTGAACACCAGCGGTGGGCTGGCCTCGTTCGGGGAAGCGGTGCCGGCACAGGCGATCGCCCAGGTCTGCGAGGTGACCTGGCAGTTGCGGGAGCAGGCGGGCGACCGCCAGATCGCCCACGCGCGGGTGGGCATCACCGCCAACCAGGGGTTGTTCGGACACGGTTCGGCGGTCATCGCCGTGCGGTGAGAGGGCGGTGACAGGGCGGTAGGAGGCCGTGACGACTGCGGTACACCTCTCCCGGCCATTGCCGTCGACCTCCTTGACGCTCCCTGGACGCCGGTGAACACTTCCCGGTGTCAGCCGACATCGCCGTACATACACGACGTAACCAGGCACGCGCCGCGCGGGCTCCGTCGACCGGGGCCCTGTCCACCTGGGCGATTCGGCTATGACGGCACGCTCGTCACGGACGCCGGGCGGGGCGCGGGATCTCCCTGCCATGGCCGAAGACAGCCACGCACAGAGCACCCGCGTACCCCGCACCCTCCGCACCCTCCGCACCGAGCACCGGGGCCGATCGTCCCGGCCTGCCTAGGAGCCGCCATGAGCAACGGAGACATATTCGTCGGCGAGGTCATCGGTACCGCGATCCTCATCCTGTTCGGCGCGGGCGTCTGCGCCGCCGTCACCCTCAGACACTCCAAGGCGCGGGCCTCGGGGTGGATCGTGATCGCGTTCGGCTGGGGGTTCGGGGTGCTGGCGGGGGCGTACACCGCCGCGCCGCTCTCCGGCGGACAGCTCAACCCGGCCGTCACCCTGGGGATCGCCGTCGACACCGGCAAGTGGGACAAGGTCTGGGTGTATGTGCTCGGCCAGTTGGTCGGAGCGATGCTCGGCGCGGTGCTCGCCTACCTCGTCTACCTCGCGCAGTTCCAGGCGAACGTACGGCAGCCGGGAGCGGAGGGCGGCGCGGACGAGGAACCGACGCCGACGCTGGGGATCTTCTCGACGATCCCGGAGATCCGCAGTCCCGTCGCCAACCTGATCACGGAGACCATCGCGACGGTCGCGCTCGTGCTGCCGATCCTCGCCTTCGGGCTGACCGAGGGGCTCGGCGAGTCCGGCACGCTCGTGCTGATCGTGTCCCTGCTCGTGGTGGGCATCGGCCTCTCGCTCGGCGGGCCCACCGGCTATGCCATCAATCCGGCCCGTGACCTCGGCCCGCGCGTGGTGCACACCCTGCTGCCGATCCCCCACAAGGGCACGTCGGACTGGGGGTACGCCTGGATCCCGGTCGTCGGCCCGCTGATCGGCGGAGCGCTCGCGGGGCTGATCTACAACGTGGCCTTCTGACACGCACGCACAGGCACACGCACACACGCACACACGCACACACGCACACCAAAACACGAACCCAGCCCAAGGGGCAGCCATGACGGACACCGCCGGGAAAACCGAGAAGTACGTCGCCGCCATCGACCAGGGCACCACCTCCAGCCGTTGCATCGTCTTCGACCACGACGGCGCGATCGTCGCTGTCGACCAGCGTGAGCACCGCCAGATCTTCCCCAAGCCCGGCTGGGTGGAGCACGACGCCACCGAGATCTGGTCGAAGGTGCAGGCGGTGGTGGCCGGGGCGGTCGCCAGGGCCGGGCTGCGCGCCGAACAGATCAGCGCGCTCGGCATCACCAACCAGCGCGAGACGACCGTGCTGTGGGACCGGACCACGGGCAAGCCGGTGCACAACGCGATCGTGTGGCAGGACACCCGGACGGCCGGCCTCTGCGACGACCTGGGCGGCTCCGACGGGCAGGACCGGTTCCGTGACCGTACCGGCCTGCCGCTGGCCAGCTACTTCTCCGGCCCCAAGGCGGCCTGGCTGCTCGACAACGTGCCCGGTCTGCGGGACCGGGCGGAGCGCGGGGAGATCGCCTTCGGCACCGTCGACTCCTGGCTGATCTGGAACCTCACCGGGGGCGTCGACGGCGGCCGGCACGTGACCGACGTGACCAACGCCGGGCGCACCATGCTGATGAACCTGGAGACCCTCCAGTGGGATCCCGTCATCCTGTCCGCGATGAACGTGCCCGAGGCCGTGCTGCCGGAGATCCGTTCCTCCGCCGAGGTCTACGGCACGGCGGTGGGGCCGCTCGCCGGGGTGCCGGTCGCCTCGGCGCTGGGCGACCAGCAGGCGGCGGTGTTCGGGCAGGCCTGCTACGACGTGGGCACGGCCAAGAACACGTACGGCACGGGCAGTTTCCTGCTGCTGAACACCGGCAACCGGCCGGTGCCGTCCAAGAGCGGGCTGCTGACGACGCTGGGGTACAAGATCGGCGGCGAGGCGCCGGTCTACTGCCTGGAGGGTTCCATCGCGGTCACCGGGTCGCTCGTGCAGTGGTTCCGGGACCAGCTCGGCATCATCCGTACCGCCGACGAGATCGAGACGCTGGCGGCGAGCGTCGAGGACAACGGCGGGGCGTACATCGTGCCCGCGTTCTCCGGGCTGTTCGCGCCGTACTGGCGTTCCGACGCGCGCGGTGTCGTCACCGGGCTCACCCGCTATGTCACCAAGGCGCATCTCGCGCGTGCGGTGCTGGAGGCGACGAGCTGGCAGACGCGTGAGGTGGTGGACGCCATGCGCCAGGACTCCGGGGTGCAGATCACGACCCTGAAGGTGGACGGCGGGATGACCAGGAACAACCTGCTCATGCAGCATCAGGCCGATGTGCTCGGCGTACCGGTGATCCGGCCCCGGGTCTCCGAGACGACCTGCCTGGGCGCCGCGTACGCGGCGGGCCTGGCCACCGGGGTGTGGAACGACCTGGACGAACTGAAGGCGCACTGGCGGCAGGACGCCGAGTGGCGGCCCGTGATGGAGGCGTCGGTCCGCGACCGCGAGTACCGCAACTGGCGGAAGGCGGTGGAGAAGAGCTTCGGCTGGCTGGAGGAGGACGAGCGGTAGCCTCTGGCGGCAGAGGCCACGCACGCGTGCCTGTACCTCGCGTCGGGCGGGTACAGGCCGTGCGGGGCGCGCGCTCAGGTGGCGACGGGCTCCCGGCGCTCGGAGCCGAAGTCCATGGCGTGCTGGACGACGGAGATCAGGACGTCCCGGACCGACAGCTTGTCGCGCGCGTCGCACAGCACCAGGGGTACGTCCTCGTCGAGGTCGAGCGCCCTGCGCACGTCGTCCTCCGGGTAACGGATCGCGCCCTCGAAGCAGTTGACGCCGACGATGAAGGGGATGGAGCGGCGCTCGAAGTAGTCGATGGCGGCGAAGCAGTCCTCGAGGCGGCGGGTGTCGGCGAGCACGACGGCCCCCAGGGCGCCCTCGGACAGTTCGTCCCACATGAACCAGAACCGCTCCTGGCCGGGCGTGCCGAAGAGGTAGAGCACCAGGTCCTCGCGCAGGGTGATCCGCCCGAAGTCCATGGCGACGGTGGTGGTGCTCTTCCGCTCGACGCCGGTGGTGTCGTCGACCGGACGGCCCGCCTCGGTGAGGTGTTCCTCGGTCCGCAGCGGTCTGATCTCGCTGACCGCGCCGACCAGGGTGGTCTTGCCCACGCCGAAGCCGCCGGCCACCAGGATCTTCAGCGTGACGGGCTCCACCGGGGGCTTGCCGCGCTCAGTTCGCCCGAAGATCATCGATCATTTCTCCTGCTTGATGGGGGTCGGCGCTGGTGCGTCAGCGCCTGTACGACTGTTCCTGCACAGACTGTGCCTGTACGTCGGCGACCGGTCTCCGGTCACGGCTTCTCCCCCGTTTCCGCCCTGCTCACAGCGCGCGGAGCCCGCTGATCACATCGCGCAGTATGGTCTCGTCCGGCAGTTCGGCGGGCGGCACCGGCCGGTTCACATGGACGAACTCCGCGGCCACGAGATCGCCGACGAGGACCCGTACCACCCCGACGGGCAGGTCGAGTTCGGCGGCGAGTTCGGCGACCGACTGGGGCGCGTCCCGGCAGAGGTCCACGATGTCCACGTGCTCCGGGGACAGTGAGTGGTCCGCTTCGGGATCGTCCGCGTGGGGTTCGACGACCACCACCGCGATCAGGTCGAGGCGGTGGTGCTGGACCGCACTGGTGGTGCGGCCGCGTGTCATGGCGTACGGGCGGACGACCGGTCCCGCGTCGGCGTCGAACCAGTGGCCGGGTCCCTCACACTCTGGACTCATGCCATCCCACTACCCGCCCGTGGACAGATCGGAGCGCCGGGCGGTGCCGAGGTGGGCGCCGACCCGCTTCACGAGCAGCGTCATCTCGTAGGCGACGAGCCCGACGTCCGAGTCGGCGTCCGAGAGGACGGCGAGGCAGCTCCCGTCGCCGGCGGCCGTGACGAACAGGAAGGCGTCGTCCAGTTCGACGACCGTCTGCCGGACACTGCCCGCCTCGAAGTGGCGGCCCACGCCCTTGGCGAGGCTGTGGAACCCGGAGGCGACGGCGGCCAGGTGCTCGCCGTCCTCCCTGCTCAGGTCCTTGGACACGCCGGTGGCCAGGCCGTCGCCGGAGAGGACGACGGCCTTGCGGATGCTGGCGACGCGGTCGACGAGTTCGTCGAGGAGCCAGTTCAGTTCGCCGTTGCCGGTCGTGGTGTGGCCGGTCGCCTCTGGTGCGGTCATCGACCGTCCCCCTTTGTCGTTCCTCGTGGTGCTGTGCCGCTGTGGGCGTCTTCTTCGCCCGCGGCGTTCTCCGCCCGGCCGCGCTGCCAGCCGCGTTGGAGCGAGGCCATACGGCTGCGCACCTCGTCGGCGTCCCGGTCGGCGGGGTCGGAGGAGTGGTCGGTGCGGGGTGCCGGGCCCTGCCGCAGTTGCGGGGCCAGGTTCGCCTGCCGTACCCGGCGGGGCAGGGCGCCCAGGCCGTTGCCTGCGGCCGGGCCGTCACCGGAAACGGCGTCGGTGTCGGTCCGGCGGGTGCGCTGCGGGAGCGCGGGCGGCCGGGACGGCTCGTCGGGGGCCGCCGTCGGTCCGGGGCGGGCCGGGAGGACGGGGACCGGGAGCGCGGAGGGCCGGGGCGGGTCGTCGGACGCGCGTCCCGCGCGGGTCGGCAGCACGGCGGGCCGGGAGGGCTCGTCGGTGGCCGGGCGTCCGAAGCGGGCCGGGAGCACCGGCGGCTGGACGGGGCCGCCGCGGTGCGGGATCTGGGCGGTGCTGCCGCGGCGGCGCATGGGCAGCGGCGCCGGGCCGTCGGTCTCCGGGCGGCGGGGTCCCGTCCGGGCCGCGGTGTCCTCGGTCTGTTCGCCGCGCCGGGGGCGCTGGTCGGTGACCGGGCGGCCGTGCGAGCTGACCAGCTTGGGTGTACGGCGGCCGGGCAGCGGCACGGGCGCGGACGGGTCGTCGGACGCGCGTGCCGGCTCGCCCCGGGGGTCGAGCCCGCGGGCGGGTTCGGCGGTGCCGGCGGCCGGGTCGTCGTCCGCGCGGGTGAGCGAGCGGCGCGGGCGGAAGATGCCGCCGCGGATGTCGTCGTCCTCGTCGTCCAGGACGGACGGGAAGTCGCCGAGGGCGTCCAGGTCGACCGGGGCCTCCAGTTCGACGGGGCCGTCCAGCAGGGAGGCGGGCACGCCGGGGAGCTGTACGGCGGTCGACAGGGCCGGTCTGCGCTTCTCGGCGGGCTCGGTGTCCTTGGGGGCGCGGGGGCGGTCGAGGCGGAAGCCGACGCCGTTGGTGTCGGGGACGTCGTCGGTGAGGAGGGTGTCGGGGATGAAGACGACGGCGGTGGTGCCGCCGTACGGGGAGGGCTGGAGCGAGACGCGGACGTTCTGCCGCTGGGCGAGCCGGCTGACCACGAACAGGCCGAGGCGGTCGGTGTCGGACAGCTCGAACTCGGGGGTCTCGGCGAGCCGGAGGTTGGCCTCGAGCAGTGATTCGGGCGCCATGCCGAGACCTCGGTCGTGGATCTCCAGGGTGAAGCCGTTGGCGACGCGTTCGCCGAGGACGTGCACGCCGGTGTGCGGCGGGGAGAACACGGTGGCGTTCTCGAGGAGTTCGGCGACGAGGTGGGTGAGGTCGGCGACGGCCGGGCCGGTGACGGCGAGGCGCGGCAGCCGGCGGACCTCGATGCGCTCGTAGTCCTCGACCTCGGCGACGGCGGCGCGCACGATGTCCATGAGCTGGACGGGCTTGCGCCACTGCCGGGAGGGGGCGGCGCCGGAGAGGATGACCAGGCCCTCGGCGTGCCGGCGCATGCGGGTGGTGAGGTGGTCGAGGCGGAAGAGGTCGGCGAGTTCCTCGGTGTCGTGGGTGCGGCGCTCCATGGTGTCGAGCAGGGTGAGCTGCTTGTGCAGGAGGACCTGGCTGCGGCGGGCGAGGTTGACGAAGACCTCGGAGACGCCGGCGCGGAGTTCGGCCTGTTTGACGGCGGCCTCGACGGCGGCGCGCTGGAGGCTGTTGAGGGCCTGGCCGACCTCGCCCATCTCGTTCTTGTCGTACTCCAGGCGCGGCACCTCGGTCTCCACGTCGACCTGTTCGCCGGCGGAGAGTCTGCGCATCACGCTGGGCAGCCGCACGCCGGACGCCTCGTGGGCCTCCACGCGCAGTTGACGCAGGTCGCGGATGAGGCCGCGGCCGACGCGCACGGACAGGACGAGGGAGACGATCAGGGCGACGAGGCCGAGGACCACGGCGACGACGGCCTTGACGATGACCTCGGTGGCGACCGGCCGGACCCGGTCCTGGTAGCGGTCGTGGGCCTGTTCGTCCAGGGTGCCGAGTTCGTCGAGGACGTTTCCGGCCGCCGTGTCCCAGGTGCGGGCGGTGACCCCGCGGGGCATGTCGCCCGGGGCGGTGGCGACGACGGCCTGTTCGGCGGTGCGCAGGGACGCGGTGGTGGCGTTCTTCCAGAAGCTCTCGTAGCGCTCGCGCTCGGCGTCGGGCACCTGGGCGAGGCTGATGCCGTAGACCGCCTCGCGCTGGGCGACGAGGTCGGAGACCGCGCGGATCTCCTCGCGGTTGAGCCGGCCCACGACCAGCGCGGAGCCGAGCAGGGCGTCCTCGCGGGAGAGCAGCTCCCGCGCGCGGGCGATGCTGACCAGGGCGCGGTACTGCTTGTCCAGCTCGACGCTGTCGACGACGTCGAGCCGGGCGAGCAGCGCGTGGCAGGGGTCGATGAGCTGGTTGTAGAGGCGGAGTGCCTGGGCCCGGGTGACGGTGCCGTCCTCGACGCCGCGCCGCAGGGAGTCCACCCCGTCGAAGGCGTCGAGCACGGCGGTCAGGCCGTCGGCGTCCTCCTGGTCCAGGACGTCGCGTACGTCGGGGTTGCGGGCGTTGGCGCGGATCTCGGCGAGGGCCTCGTCGGTGGCGGTCCGGGTGCGGCGCAGCGCGGAGAGCGCGTCGGCGGCCCGGGGGTCGGCCAGGTGGACGAGGGTCTGCCGGCGTTCCTGCTGGACGACGCGGACGATGTCCTCGACGGGGTAGCCGACCTTCTCCATGAGCGCGGAGACCGTGAACAGGCGGCTCGCCTCACGCCCTGTCAGTACCGTGGCGAAGCCCCAGATCGCGGTCAGGGACACCAACGGCACGAGAAGCAGCGCCACGATCTTCCGGCGGATCGACTTCCCGCGAAAGCGCATGGCCTCCCCCAGCTCGGCACCCCCACGGGACGGGGGTACGCATGTGCGTCAACAACCTGCGCGAGCCTACTACCGACGCGCCATGAACTCGAAGAGCCGTCCGGAAGCCGAACTTCCGGGCCGGGGGCGAAGCGTGGCGAGTTGTCCGGGCATTGCGGGAGATTGCCACCCGGAATCCGGGCCGTTCCCTCCGTCCTGATCCGATCGGCCCCGTCACGGAGTTGGCCAGATTTTTTCGCTGTTCGGGAATCTTCGAGTCGTCTTGTTCGTCCTACTCATTGGGAATTGGGGGCGGATTCGGTCGCGGAGGCGGCGGGCCCCACCCGGGCGGCGTAAATCAGAGCAAGGCGGGCAGAGCCACTGGGGAGCCGGGTCTTTCGATCCGGAGGCGAGCGGTCTGCTGGCGGTGGGGAGTGACACGGTGATGGGCACGGCGGAGCGGCGCGGGACGTCCGAGGACAGCGTGACGCGCGAGAGGGCGTCGCGGGTCCCGGAGGAGACCGATCGCGGCATTCCGGTCAACGGGGAGGCTGTAGGGGGCGGGGCGAAGGCGAACGGATGGGCGCGGGAGGAGCGGCGGCCGCTGTGGGTCGAGGAGCCGGCGAAGCATCGCCGGTTGCCGGATCCGGTGCGGACGGCGGCGGTCAGAGCGGTGCTGATCATCGCCGTGACGCTGATTCAGGCGATGGTGGCGTTCCTGGCCACGCTGGCCGGATCCTGGCTGGCCTTCCCCATGGTGATCAGCAGTGTGTTCAGCACCGTGATGGCGACCTGGGGCGTGCTGGACGTGTGGGTGACCCGCCAGGTGTGGAACCAGCGCAACGGCGTGGTCTCCACCCCGAGCAGCACGGCGCGTGCCCTGCGCCGTGAGCGGCGCCGGGCGCGCCGCCAGGCCCGGGTGACGGAGCGTGCGCAGGAGCGCATACGCAGGCAGAGCGGGGCGGGGCAGCTCTCCCACTCCTGAGCCGCTCCCGCCGGGCGCGCCCTTAGCCGGGCGCGCTCGTCGCCGGGCGCTTGTACATGCGCGTCGCCGTGATCTCGCTGCGGACCGCCTCGCCGGCCTCGGGTTCCTGGGGCAGGCCGGGTCGCAGGTGTTCCTCGACGCTGATGTACTTCAGCCCGGCCCTGAGGTCGGCGTCGTTGCGCAGCCGGATGACCAGCGGGAACTCCGCGAGCGCCGTCGTGTCGAAGAGGCCCGTGGTGTACAGCAGTTGCACGCCGAGCGCGTCGGACACGGCCCGCTGGAGTTCCAGCAGATAGGTGGCGTTGGCGCGGCCGATGGGGTTGTCGAGGAACAGCGTGCCGGCGTGCCGGTGCTTGTCCCGGCCCCGGTCGTTGGAGCGCAGGGCGGCCATCGTGCAGTACAGGGCGATGGCGGCGGTGAGGAGCTGGCCTCCGGAGAAGACGTCGCCCATCTGTCCGACGGGCACCCGCTCGGCGCGCAGCACGGCGTCCGGCTTGAGGATCTCGACGGCGACGCCCTTGGGCTGGAGGGCGGCGGCCACGCCGCGCAGCAGCAGGGACATGCCGTCGCGCCGCAGGTCGGAGTTCTTCTTGACGGCGGCGCGGGTGGCGTCGTCGACGACCTCGCCGAGCCGTTCGGTGAGGGTGGCCTGGTCGGGCTCCTCGAAGCGGATCCGCAGGAACTCCTGGCCGGACCACTCGCCGAGGCCCTCCGGCAGCCGGGAGAGCCGCTGGGCCGAGCGCAGGGTGGCGAGGGCGGACTCGACCAGCCCGCGCAGCCGGTCCACGATCGAGTCGCGGTTGCGCTCCAACTGGGCGAGTTCGTCGGTCAGTACGCGCAGCCGGGGGGCGAAGGCGTCGGCCCACTTCCGGGCGTGCTCGGGCAGCGCGGCGGCGGGCAGTTCCCGGATCTGCTGCCGCGCCGGGGTGCGGACCTGCTCGTAACGCGTGGAGTTGGCGTGCCGGACGAGCACGTCGGAAGCCTCGCGGACGGCCGACTCGGCGGCGGACAGGTCGGCGGCGCAGCCGCGCAGGGAGCGGCGGGTCTCGGCTGCCGAGCCGCGGGCCTCGTCCAGGGTGCCGGGGTAGGGCTCCGGAGTCTCCTGCTCCTCGTCCGGGGTGTGTTCGCGCAGTAGATCGCGGAGCATGGCGGCGATCTCGTCGAAGCCGCCGGCCGCGTCCTCGGCGGCGCGGTGGGCGGTGAGCAGTTCGGCGTGCGCCTCGCGGGCTTGGGCCAACGCCTCGGTGCGGGAGGCGAGTTCGGTGGTGGCGGTGCGCAGCAGGGCTTGGGCGTGCTCGGCGTCGCGCGGCTGGAGTTCCTCGGACAGTTCGGTGTGGGTCTCGCCGTCCTGCGGGGCGAGCCGCTCGGCCTCGCCGCGCAGCCGGCCGAGCTGCTCGCTCGCGGTGGACACCCGGGTCTCCAGGAGCTGCACCAGCTCCTCCGCGCGGGCGGCGGCGGCCTGCCGGGACGGTCCGTCGGAGCCGTCGGGCGATTCGAGGAGCTGTTCGGCGCGGGTGCGGACCTTGTTGCTCAGCCGGTCGAGTTCGGCGCGGGCGGCGCTCTCGTCGCTCTCCGCGCGGGCCTGTTCGGCGCGCAGGTCGGCGCCGACGCCGACCTTCTCGTACACCTGCGAGGCGGCCCGGTACGCCTCGCGGAGCGCGGGCAGCGACGCCCTGGGCGCGCCTGCCTCCGCCTCCGGTACGTCGTCGGGGGCGCCGGCGATCTCGGCGCGCTCGGCGCGCAGGGCGCGGGCGGTGCGGCGGGTGTCGTCGGCGGCGCGCTGGGCGGCGCGGCGGTCCTCGTCGGCGGCGCGGGCGCGCTCCAGGCAGGTCTGGGCGCGGGCCTCCGACTCGGCGGCCTCGTCGGCGAGTTCGCGGAGCTTGACCTGCCAGCCCGCGCGCTCGCGCAGCCGGAAGGCGAGTCCGGCGAGGGCGTCGGCGGCGCGCCGGGCCTTCTGGGCGGCCTCCTGCTTCTCGTCGCGCACCTGCGCGGCCTCGGCGGCGGTCTCCTCGGCCTCGGCGCGCACGGTCCGGGCCTCGGCGAGTTCGGCCTCGGCCTCCTCGGCGAAGGCGCGTGCCCGGTCGGCGGCGGCCGCCAGTTCGGTGAGCCGTCCGGCGGGGCAGCCGGTGCGCCAGGACGCGAGGCGGGCGGCGAGTTCGCGGTCCTTGCCGAGGCGGGCGGCGAGCCGGCGGATGTCCTCGTCGCGTTCGGTGGCCCGTGCGCGCAGGGCCTGCCGCTCCTCGTCGGCGGCGTGTTCGTCGTGCATGGCCGGGTTCGGCGGGACGAGGAACACGTCGGACCGGTGGCCGCCGTCGGCGTCGGTGGCCGGGGTGGGGGCGAGCAGGGCGGCGGCGGTGCCGACGGCCACGGCCGAGCGGGGCAGCAGCGCGGCCTCGCCGAGCGCCTCCCGCGCGCGGGAGTGCGAGTCGGGGTCGGTGATGATCACGCCGTCGACCAGTTCGGGGCGGGCGGCGAGTACGCGCGCGTGGTCGGCGGGGTCGACGGCCTGGGCGAGGTAACGCCAGCCGGGCAGGGCGGGGATGCCGTGCTCGCCGAGGTACTCGACGGTGGCCAGGACGTCGGGGCCGGGCGGGAGCAGACCGCCGTCGCCGAGGGCGCCGAGGATGCGGGAGTCGTCGGCGGCGGCCGTGCGCAGGTCGAAGAGCTGGCGTTCGGCGGAGGAGACGGCGTCGTCGAGGAGGGTGCGCAGGTCGTCGGCGCAGCGGTCGAGGTCCTCGGGGCCGAGGGGCGGTTCGCCGGAGTCGTCCTGGCGGGGCTGCGGGATCGGGCCGCGCGGGGTGCCGTCGGTGAGCCCGAGGAGTTCGGCGAGGCGCTCCTCGCCGGCCAGGGTCTCGGCGAGCCGGCGTTCGGCGTCGTACGAGCGGTGTGCGGCGGTGGCCGCGTCGGCGGCGCGGGCGGCGGTCAGTTCGGCGCGGGTCTCGGCGGCGGCGGCCTCCCGGGCGTGCTCGGCGGCGCGGCGTGCCGCCTCGCGGGTGGTGTCCCAGGCGGCGACGGCGGTCTTCTCGGCGTCGCTGGCGGCGAGGGCGGCGCGCGCGGGGTCGGCGTCGGGGGCGCTGTCGTCGAGCCAGCCGGCGCGGACGGCCTCGGCGGTCTCCTGCTCGACCTCGGTGAGGCGCTGGCGCAGGTGCCCGATCTCGCTGCGGGCGCGCTGCGCCTCGGTCGCGGCGGAGGTGGCGTCCCGGTGGGCGCTCTCGCCGGCCTCCTGGAGGGCGGCGGAGCGCTCCTCCTCCTCGTTGGCGAGGTTCTCGGCGTTCTCGGCGGCGGTGTGCAGGGCGCGGACGAGGTCGACGGCGGCCTTGGCGCGGGCGGCGAGGGCCGGGGCGGCGTCGCGTTCGGCCTCCTGGATGGCGGCGGAGACGCGGGCGGCGCGGTCGGCGGCGGCGCGGTGGCGCAGCACGGCCTCGGCGGCCTGCCAGGCGGCGTGCAGGGTGCGCGCGTCGGCGAGTTCGCGTTTCTGGGCGGCGGCGGACTTCTCGGCGGCGGCGAGGGCCAGCGAGGCGTGCCGGAAGGCGAGTTCGGCGGCGATCAGCGCGCTGCGCTCGCGGGCGCCCTCGGTGTGGGTGGCGGCGTAGGCGGCGGCCGTGACCCGCTGGGCGAGGTCGGTGGCCCGGACGCGTTCCTGTCCGGCGCGGGCGGTGAGACGGCGGGCCAGGCTGCGGGTTCGGCGCTCGGCGCCCGCGTGGACGTCACGCGCGCGTGCGCGGGTCTCGGCGGCCTCGACGATCCGGCCGAGCAGGTCCACCGACCCGGCGGTGAAGTCGCGTTCGGCGATGAGTTCGGCGCGCCGGCCCAGTTTGTTGCCGAAGCCGCTGACGAGGTCGGCGAGTCCGTCGGTGTCCCGGGTGTCGGTGACGGCCCGCAGCAGCAGGTCGGTGAAGTCGGAGTCCTTCTTGACGGCGAAGAGGCCGGCGGCCTCGCCCTCGTCCGCGTTCATCTCGCGCTGGTAGCGGAAGAGTTCGGGGTCGAGGCCCAGTTCGCCGAGGTGCTCGATCCACCGGTCGTGGATCTCCTCCCAGTGCACCTCCAGATGCGGGTACGCCTTGCCGGACTCGGTGAGGGCGTCCCGGAAGCCCTTCATGGTGCGGCGCCGCCCCTGCGCCCCGGAGGCGCCCTCGACGGGCGGGCGTACGGCGGTGGACTCGGCGACGGGCAGGCTGTCCAGGCTCAGTCCGGGTCCGGGCCGGAAGGAGTACCAGGCCTCGGCGAACTTCCGGGGGTCGTTGGACACCTGCCGGCCGCGCCACTCGCTGACCTTGCCGACGACGACGCACTCGCCGGTCAGCACGTGCTGCCACTCCAGCGCCACGTGTCCGCAGTCGTCGGCGAGCAGGAACTTGCGCAGTACGCCCGAGCTGGCGCCGCCGAGGGTGTTGCGGTGGCCGGGCAGCATCACGGAGAAGATCAGCTTCAGGAGGACGGACTTGCCGCCGCCGTTCTCCAGGAAGAGCACGCCGGCGGGCGCGGGGCGGCGCGGCGGGCCGACCGGCTCCTCCTCGAAGAACTCCGCCTGGGTGGGGGCGGGGTCGGGCACGACGTCGCCGACGCCCCGCAGGTCGAGCACGGTGTCGGCGTAGCGCGCGCCGGCGGGCCCGATGGAGTAGAGGCGGACGCGGGACAGCTCGTACATGGCGGACTCTCGTAGGTCTTCGGCAGATCGGGAGGTGGGGGGCCGCGGTGGCGGGCGGTGTCGGGCGATCGACGCGGGCGGTTCAGGAGTGGAACGGCAGTCCGGCCCCGGCGACCAGGTCGAGGTCGTCGCCGTCCTCGGGGGGCAGCAGGGTCGGGGTGCCGTCGGTGACCGGGACGACGCCCAGGTCCAGCAGTTCGGCCAGGGCGGCGCTGCCCGCCATGTCCCGCACCTGGAGCTGGTAGCGGGCCGTGGTGCGGTACGTGCCGCCGTTGTCGTCGCCGGTGCGCTGGAGGAAGCCGGAGTCGGTGAGGAAGGCGACGGCCTTGCCGACGATGCCGGTGGTCGAGCCGGCGAGTCTGCGGGCGTCCTTGGTGGCTCCGGTGGCGCTGCGTCTGGCCCAGATCCGCCAGGCGGCCTCCAGGCCGGGCGCGTCGGTGGCCGGGTCGGTGTTCTCGCCCTGTTCCTCGGCGCGCTCCTCCAGCCGGCGGCAGGCCTGCCGGACGAAGGAGTCGACGCCGTTGACGCTGACGCGGCCGATGTAGCCGTCGTCGGCGAGGTCCTCGGGGCGGGGGAACGCCAGGGCGGCGACGGCGAGATGGGCGAGGCCGTGCAGGAAGCGGTCGCCGCCGTCGGCGGAGGCACGGCGCGCGTAGTCGCCCATGCGGACGGCGAACACGGAGTCCTCGGCGGCGGTGACGGCCATGCCCGCGCGGGGGGACACCTCCAGCACGACGAGCCCCAGTCCGGCGGCGATCGCGTCGGCGAGCCGGGCGAACGCCGGGTCCTCGCGGTGGCGGCGCAGCAGGTCGGCGTACTCCTGGTCGCGGGCGGGCTGGAGCTTGGGCTGGAGCCCGAAGGCGACGAGCCGTGCCGCGTCGGCTGCGTCGGCGGGGGTGACGGCGGCGGGCGCGGGCGGCGCGGCGCCGTCCGGCTCACTCCACTCGGCCTGCTCGCTCACGGCGTGGACTCCTTGTGTCGCGCGGGGTGTTTCTCGGGCTGCGGGGCGGGACGGGCGTGCCCCGCGGTGGGAGCGGGACGGACATGCCCCACCGTGGGGGCGGGAAGGGCGTGCCCCACCGTGGAGGCGGGAAGGGTGTGCCCCACCGTGGAGGCGGGAAGGCGCTCGGCTCCGCCTTCGGGGTGCGTCGGACGGTGTCTCACGCCGCCTCCGCCCGGTCGGCCGCCATCCCGGCGGAGTCGAGCAGGGCGGTGCCGACGATGAGGTCGGCGCCGCCGAACTCGGGGTCGTCCAGCTCGGTGCCGTCGTCCACGGCGAAGAGCAGCTTCTCCTCGCCCTGGCGGTAGGCGGTGCCGACGGCCGGGCTGGCGGCGTGCACGGCCAGCAGCGCGACCAGGTACGGCAGGTCGCCGTCGCCGGTGGCCCTGGCCTCCTCCAGGAGGCCCGAGAGGCGGCGCGGGGCGTCGGCCGGGAGGTCGAGCAGCCGCTTGGCCGTGGCCAACTGCCGCTCGCTGAACCGGCTGTCGTCGGGGGTGGCGATGAGGTCGGGCTCGGGCATCTCCGCGCCGAGGTGCTCGCGCTCCACCGGCGGGGTCAGCAGCAGGTCCACCAGGTCGCTCATCCGGACGGCGGCCGGGGTGCGCAGACCGGTCCCGCGCGCGAAGAACGCGCCGGTGACCCGGGCCGCCTGCTCCAGCGGCAGCGGCAGGACGGGGGCGACGAGATGGCCGTAGAGGTCGATGCCCGAGGAGGTCATCGGGGTGGCGAACGCCTGGCGGTCCTGTTCGGCGCGGAACAGCGGACCGGCCTCCAGAAGGCGGGACTGGAGCTGGGTGTGGCGGCGGATGCAGTCCTTGACGATGTCGACGAGTTCGGCCGCGCGGCGCTTGTTCTCGGCGTCCTCGATCTCGTCGCGCGCCTTGCGGATGTTGGTGAGGATCGCGTTCTCGTGGCGGTAGCGGTCGGCGACGTGGTCGAGGGCCTCGGCGATCATGTCGGGGACGGCGTTGAGCCAGTCCACCGCGCGGACGTTGCGGCGGGTGGCCTCCAGGGCCCGGCGGAGCGTCTCGGAGTACTGCACGGTCCGGTAGCGGGCCTGTTCGGCGGCGAGCTGGGCGTCGGCGAGGCGGCCGCGCCGGATGAGGACCTCCAGCTTGACCTCGGCGGCGATCTGGGCGCTGGTGACGTCGGTGTCGAGGGCGCCGACCAGGACGTTGACCGCCTCGTCGGTGGTGCGGAGACAGACCGCGCCGCCGTAGCCGGGGACCTCCTCGATCAGCTTGAAGTCGTAGTCGCGGCGGACATACGTACCGTCCGCCGCGAAGGTGCCGTACATCGCGCGGAAGCCGCGGTCGACGCTGCCGACGTTGATCAGGTTCTCCAGGACCCAGCGGGCCACGCGCTCGTGCTCGGCGGCGGGGCGTCCGGGGGCCTGGGCGCCGATGCGGGGGACGAGGCGGGCGACGATCTGGTCGTGGTCGGCGCCGGTGTCGAAGTCCATGTTGAGCGTGACCAGGTCGATGGCGGCGAGGGCGATCTCCGCCATGCCGTACACCGAGTACTCGCCGGCGAGGTTGACCTTGCGGGCGTCCAGGTCGTGGATCGGCGCCGTGCAGGCGAGCGCGCGCAGCCGCCGCGCCAGCCCCTCGTCGGCGGCCGGGCCCGGAGCGGGGCGCGGCCCCGCGCTGAGCTGGGGCGGAACACGGTCCGTCGATGCTGGCGAAGTCACGGTGCACAGACTAGGTCCTCGGTCTGACATCGACCCAAACGACCAAAGATGCGACGGCCGTCACAAGGCCGGGCTCAGCCTGCGTCGAGGTCGTCGCCGACCCGGCGCCGGTAGACCTCCACCACCCGCTCCAGGGAGTCGCCCAGGTACCCGCTCAGCAGCCGCTCGGCCTCCGCCTTGTCGCCCGCGGCGAGCGCCTGGAGGATCTGCCGGTTGCGGACGAGGTAGGGCTCGTGCAGCCGGCGCGGGTCGTCGACGACGTGGAAGGCGAGCCGCAGCTCGGCGAAGACACTGCGCATCAGTTCGTCGGTGCGCTCGCTCCCGGCCAGGGCGACCAGGGCGCGATGAAAGTGGATGTTGGCGGTGCCCAGCGTCTTCCAGTCACCTTCGCGCGTCGCCCGCACCCCCTCCTCGACGGCCTCCGCCAGCCCGTCGAGACCGTACGGCGGCTCCCCCAGGCCGCGCACCACGGCGCACTCGACGAGCGCGCGCGTGCGGTAGATGTCCTCGACGTCCTCGATGGTCAGGACCCGGACGAAAACGCCCCGGTTCAGCTCGTGGACGAGCAGGCGTTCGTGCGTGAGCAGCCGGAACGCCTCGCGGAGCGTGTTGCGGGAGACGCCGAGCGCCCCGCCGATGCTGTCCTCCGACAGCCGGGTGCCGGGCGGGAAGTAGCCCTCGGCGATCCGGCTCCTGAGGATGTCCGCCACCCGTTCGGCCGTGCTGGTGCGGCCCAGGAGGGCGCGGTCGTCGGCCAGTCCCGCGAGCTGCTCTGCCATGCCCGGAATTCAAGCGCAGCCGCGAGAACGAAACAACACGGGTATTGAAGGATCGTTCAACGATCCTCTACCTTGCTGGAAACAGGCACGGCTCAGCACCGCACTCTCCGTCACCCTTCTGCGAGGTGCCCATGAGCACGACCCCTCCCCCGCAAGCCCCCACCACCGCCTCCCCGCCGACGGCCGACCACGGCCCCGACGACGACCGGGCGTTCGGCTGGCTGCGCGCCCTCGGCCCGCGCGGCCGCCGCGCCTTCGCCGGCGCGTTCGGCGGCTACGCCCTCGACTCCTACGACTACTTCACGCTGCCGCTGAGCATGGTCGCGCTGGCCGCGTACTTCGGCCTCGACAGCGGCCAGACCGGACTGTTCACCACGGTCACCCTGGTCGTCTCGGCGGTCGGCGGGGCCGGCGCGGGCGTGCTGGCCGACCGGATCGGCCGGGTCAGGGCCCTGATGATCACGGTGATCACCTACGCCGTGTTCACCGTGGCCTGCGGCTTCGCCCCGAACTACGAGACGCTGCTGGTCTTCCGCGCCCTCCAGGGACTCGGTTTCGGCGGCGAGTGGGCGGTCGGCGCGATCCTGGTCGCCGAGTACGCGAGCCCGAGGCACCGGGGCCGCACCCTGGGCGCGGTGCAGAGTTCCTGGGCGGTCGGCTGGGGTCTCGCGGTGATCGTGTACACGCTGGTCTTCTCGGTCTTCGGCGACGACCTGGCCTGGCGCGTGATGTTCTGGACGGGCGCCCTGCCCGCGCTGCTCGTGGTGTGGATGCGGCGCCGGGTCGCGGACGCCCCGCAGGCCGCCGCCGTACGGGAGCGGCACGCCGACAAGGGCTCGTTCACGGCGATCTTCCGGGGCGGGCTGCTGCGGACGACGTTCTTCGCCGCACTGCTGTCGACGGGCGTCCAGGGCGGCTACTACACGCTGGCGACCTGGGTGCCGACCTATCTGAAGTCGGAGCGCGGTCTGTCCGTGGTCGGCACCGGCGGCTATCTGACGCTGCTGATCTCGGGCGCGTTCCTCGGCTATCTGACCGGCGGCCATCTCACCGACCGGCTCGGCCGGCGCCGCAACATCTGGCTCTTCGCCCTGCTGTCGGCCGTGTGCATCCTGGCGTACGCCAACATCCCGGACGGCGCGAACACCCTGCTGCTGGTGCTGGGCTTCCCGCTCGGGTTCTGCATGTCGGCCATCTTCAGCGGCTTCGGCTCCTATCTGAGCGAGCTGTATCCGACGGCCGTGCGCGGCACCGGGCAGGGCTTCACGTACAACACCGGGCGCGCCGTGGGCGCCGTCTTCCCCACCACGGTCGGCTTCCTGGCCGACGGCTGGGGCGTGGGCGGCGCGCTGGTCTTCGGCGCGATCGGCTACGGAATCGCCGCCCTGGCGCTGCTGGGGCTGCCGGAGACGCGCGGGAAGGAACTGGAATGAACCGCCCGGACTCGACCGGGGACGCGCGGGAAGGAGCTCGAGTGAACCAGGAGGAAATCCGGGTGAACCAGGGGGACCGCCCCCTGGCCTCGGCCGACCCGCACGCGCACGCGTGGAGCCCCGCGACCGCCCGGGCCCTGTTCCGGGCGGGCCTCGCGGGTCCCACCGCCGGGGTCGCCGCGGGCCACACCCAGGTCAACCTGATCGCGGTGCCCGCCGACTGGGCGTACGAGACGCTGCTGTTCTGCCAGCGCAATCCGAAGCCGTGCCCGGTGCTCGACGTCACCGACGCCGGGTCCTGGACGACCGCGCTGGCCGAGGGCGCCGACCTGCGCACCGATCTGCCGCGCTACCGGGTGTGGGAGGACGGCGAGCTGGTCGACGAGCCGACCGACGCGCGCGCGTACTGGCGCGAGGACCTGGTGGCGTTCCTGATCGGATGCAGCTTCACCTTCGAGTGGGCGCTGTCCGGGGCGGGCGTCCCGCTGCGCCACATCGAGCAGGGCCGCAACGTCCCGATGTACGTGACGAACCGTCAGTGCCGCCCGGCGGGACGGCTGCGCGGGCCGATGGTGGTCTCGATGCGCCCGGTGCCGCCGCGCCACCTCGCGGCCGCCATCCGGGAGAGCGGGCTGCTGCCCGCGGTGCACGGCAGCCCCGTACACTGCGGCGATCCGTCGGGCCTCGGCATCGACGATCTCGGCCGGCCCGACTTCGGCGACCCGGTGGACACCGAGCCGGACGACATCCCGGTGTTCTGGGCGTGCGGAGTGACCCCGCAGGCCGCGGTGGCGGCCTCGCGCCCGCCGTTCGCCCTCACGCACGCACCGGGGCAGATGTTCCTCACCGACGCCCGCGACGAGCAGTACCGCGTGGCCTGAGCAGGAGACACTTGGATTCCATGAGCACCATCGATCTGAACGCCGACCTCGGCGAGGGCTTCGGCCGCTGGCGGCTCACCGACGACGAGGAGCTGTTGTCGGTCGTGACCAGCGCCAATGTGGCCTGCGGTTTCCACGCCGGGGACGCGGCCACCATGCGGCGGGTGTGCGTGCTGGCGGCCGAGCGCGGTGTGACGATCGGCGCGCAGGTCTCCTACCAGGACCTGGCCGGTTTCGGGCGGCGCGCGATGGACGTGCCGTCCGCCGAACTGGCCGCCGAGGTGGCCTACCAGATCGGCGCCCTGGAGGTCTTCGCGCGGGCGGCGGGCGCGCGCGTGGCGTACGTCAAGCCGCACGGCGCGCTCTACAACCGGGTCGTGCACGACGAGGAGCAGGCCGCCGCGGTGATCGAGGGGGTGCTGCTCGCCGGTGCCGGACTGCCGGTGCTGGGGCCGCCCGGCTCGCGGCTGCTGGCGCTGGCCGTGCAGGCGGGGCTCGCGGCCGTCCCGGAGGCGTTCGCGGACCGCGCCTACACCGAGCACGGCACGCTGGTGCCGCGCTCGGAGGAGGACGCGGTGGTCACCGACCCGGACATGGTGGTGGAGCGGTCGGTGCGGCTGGCCCACTCCGGGACGGTCGACTCCCGCGCGGGCGCGTCCATCGAGGTACGCGCGCGTTCCCTGTGCCTGCACGGCGACACGCCCGGCGCGGTGGACCTGGCCCGCCGGGTCCGGCGCCGGCTGGAGGAGTCCGGGGTACGGCTGGAGGCGTTCGCATGAGCAGACGCGTCCTGCCCGTCGGCGACGACGCCCTGGTCGTCGAGCTGACGTCGGGCGCGGAGGCCGAGGCGCTGCACGCGGAGCTGCTGCGGCGCCGCGCGGCGGGCCTGCTCACGGTGCGCGAGATCGTCCCGGCCGCCCGTACGGTCCTGCTGGACGGCCTGGCCGACCCGGTCCGCTGGATCGCCGAGCTGACCACGGCCGAGATCCCGCCCGCCCCGGCGCGGGCGGGCGAGGTGGTCGAACTGCCGGTGCGCTACGACGGCCCCGACCTGGCCGACGTCGCCGCGCACTGGGGGGTCGGCGAGGAGGAGGTGGTCCGGATCCACGCGGGCGTCGAGTTCCGGGTCGCGTTCTGCGGGTTCGCGCCCGGCTTCGGCTATCTCACCGGCCTGCCCGAGGGCTACGACGTCCCGCGCCGGGCCACGCCGCGCACCTCGGTGCCGGCGGGCGCGGTGGCGCTGGCGGGGCCGTACACGGGCGTGTACCCGCGGTCGTCGCCGGGCGGCTGGCAGTTGATCGGTACGACGGACGCGGTGCTGTGGGACCACACGCGCGTGCCGGCCGCCCTGCTGTCGCCGGGCACACGCGTGCGGTTCGTCCCTACGGCGCGCCCCGGGGCGGCGGGCGGCGGAGGGGCCGCCGGATGAGCGACCGCGCGCTGTCCGTCGTCCGCGCCGGGGCCCTGACCACCGTGCAGGACCGGGGGCGGCCGGGCCACGCCCATCTCGGGGTGTCCCGCTCCGGTGCGCTGGACGCCCCGGCGGCGGCCCTGGTGAACCGGCTGGTCGGCAATCCGCCCGACGCGGCCGTCCTGGAGACCACCCTGACCGGCTGTGCCCTCAGGCCGCGCTGCGCCGTGACGGTGGCGGTCGGCGGGGCGCCCTGCCCGGTCCGGGTGAACGGCCGCCCGGCGCCCTGGGGCGCGCCCCTACGGGTGCCCGCGGGGGCGGTGCTGGACGTCGGGGCCGCCGTCCTCGGGCTGCGTACGTACGTCGCCGTGGGCGGCGGTGTCGTGGTCGAACCGGTGCTGGGCAGCCGCTCGACCGACCTGCTCTCGGGCCTCGGTCCGGTGCCCCTGACGGACGGCACGGTCCTGCCCCTGGGTGCCGAGCCCGCCGGGCACACGCGCGTGGACGTCGCCCCGCAGCCCGCTCCCCCGGCCGAACTCGTCCTGCGGGTCACCCTCGGTCCGCGCGAGGACTGGTTCACCGCGGCGGCGGTGCGCGCGTTCACCTCGCGCGCGTACCGTGTGTCCCCGGCGAGCAACCGCATCGGGCTGCGCACGGAGGGACCCGCCCTGGAGCGGGCCCTGACCGGGGAGCTGGCCAGCGAGGGCATGGTCCTGGGCGCCGTCCAGGTGCCGCCGGACGGCAGGCCGGTGGTCTTCCTGGCCGACCACCCGACCACCGGGGGCTACCCGGTGATCGGGGTCGTCCGCCCGGCCGACCTCCCGGCCGCCGCCCAGGCCGTCCCGGGCACCCCGGTCCGCTTCCTGGCGGTACGGCGCCGCTGACGCCCGGTACCGCCAAGGCGGCGTGCTACCGCCAAGGCCGCGTGCTACCGCCAAGGCGACGTGGTACCGCCTAGGCGGCGTCCGGCTGCCGCTCGGCCACCGAGAGCGCGGCCAATGCGGCGGACACGGCGGCGGTGGCCCGCAGGTCGAGCCGGGCGCTGGTGCCGCGGGCGCGGTGGCGCAGTTCGTCGGCGGCCAGGGTGAGCAACTGCGGCAGCAGGTCGGTGCAGCGCCGGGCCACCCAGCCGGTGCCGGCGGTCGCCAGCCACCACAGGCTCGCCGACCTGGTGGGCACGGGGAACTCCGGCTCCGGCGCGGGTGCGGTGCCGGTGGCGAGGCCCGCCTCCGCCAGCCGCGCGTGGAAGCGCAGGGCCAGTTGCCGGTGGCCCCGTTCGCCGGGATGGAGCCGGTCGGCGCTCCACATCGCCCGGTCGGTCAGCCAGGCGCCCTCCGCGGCGTGCAGATGGACGGCGCCGTGGCGGTCGGACAGGGCGTGGACGACCGCGTTGACCGCGCGCTGCCGCCGGGCCAGCGGGCGGGCGAGCGCCCCCGGCAGCCCGAGCATGGCGCCGGGGTCGGGCAGACACGCGGTGAGCAGCACCGCGCCCTGCCGGGTGAACGCGCCGTACACGGCATCGAGCCGGGCGGCCACGGCGTGGATGTCGAAGGTGCAGCGCAGGGTGTCGTTGACGCCGACGACGACGGAGACGAGGTCGGGCCGCAGCGCCAGCCCGGCCGGGAGCTGCCGTTCCAGCACGTCCCGCGTCTGCGCGCCGCTCACCGCGAGGTTGGTGAACGCCACGGACTCCCCGGCGGACGTGTCGGCGAGCCCGCCGGCGAGCAGCGCGGCCCAGCCCCGCCACCCGCCCTCCGCCAAGGGATCGCCCACCCCTTCGGTGAGCGAGTCCCCGAGCGCGACGAACCGCACGGGTCTCATCCGCGCCCTCCGAAGACCGGCTCGCCCACCGTCGTCGCCGTCGTCACCGCCGCCTCGTGTGCCGTCAGGAACGCCTCCACCGCCGTCCCCCACCCGAAGCGTTCCGCACGCGCGCGTGCGGCCTCGCGGCGGGCCGGCTCCGGGCGGGTCAGGAGGCTCTCCACCGCGTCGGCGAACGCCTCGCCGCGGTCGACGGCGACGGCTCCCGCCGTCCCGATGACCTCGGGCAGGGCGGAGGAGGCACTGACGACCACCGGGGTCCCGCAGGCCATCGCCTCCAGGGCGGCCAGACCGAACGTCTCCGCGGGCCCGGGCGCCAGGCAGACGTCGGCGGACGCCTGGAGCGCGCCCAGCGCGCCCCGGTCGGAGACGTGCCCGAGGAACGCCACCGGCAGGCCCCGCTCCCGCGCGCGCTGTTCGAGCCGGGCGCGCAACGGCCCGTCCCCGGCGACGACCAGCCGGGCCCGCGCCCCGCGCCGTACCAGCGCCGCCAGGGCGTCCAGGGCCGTCACGGGCCGCTTCTCCACGGACAGCCGGGTGCAGGTCACCAGCAGCACCTCGTCCTCGCGCGCGTGGCGGGCGCGCAGCCCGGCGTCGTACAGCGCGGGGTGCCGTTCGACGAGGTCGACGCCGAGCGGTGCCCGGACCACGTTGCGGGCACCGATGCGCACGAACTCCCGTTCGGCAAACTCGGTCGTGCACACCACGCGCGCGTACGTGTGCGCCGTACGGATGTTGAGCGCGTCGGCGGTCCTGCGGGCGGCCGCCTCCGGCAGGCCCCAGGTGCGCAGCACGCCGTCGGCGGTCTCGTGGGAGACCATCACCGCGGGCACCCGCGCGCGCCGCGCCCATCGGCCGGTCCACCGCAGCGTCGTACGGTCGGAGACCTCCAGGCGGTCCGGCGCGAGGTCCTCCAGGAGGCGCGCCACGCGCCGCTTGTCGGTGAGGACGCGGTATCCGCCGGTGCCCGGCAGCAGCGGCCCTGGCAGGGTGATCACCCTGCCCTGCTCGGTCTCCCGGTCGCTCGGGCGCTCACCCGGCACGATGAGGACGGGCTCGTGGCCCGCCGCCCGGTACCCCTTGCCCAGCTCGCGCAGCGCGGTGCGCAGCCCGCCCGAGGCGGGCGCCACGAAGTTGGCGAGCCGCACGATCCGCAGCCCCTCACCTCGCGTTCCTGGCAACCCCTCACCCCGCGTCCCGAGCGCCTCCTCGCCCCGTATCGCGGGCGCCCCCTCGCCCCCTATCGCGGGCACCTCTTCGCCCCGTATCGCGGGCGTCCCGGCACCCGCCGCCGCGCGTCCCGCGCTCACGCGGCCACCGCCGGTCGGCGGGCGGTGAGCACGTCCGCGTAGTGGCCGAGCAGTTGGTCGCCGACGGCGGCCCAGGTGCGGCCCTCGACGGTCGCCCGCCCGGCGGCCCCGTACGCCGTGCGCAGCGCGGGGGCGGCGGCCAGGGCGGCGACGGCGTCCCGTACGGCGTCGGCGTCGCGCGGCGGGACGAGCAGGCCGGTGCGGCCGTGCGCGACCAGGTCCAGGGGGCCGCCGGCGGCGGGCGCGACGACGGGCACCCCGCTGGCCATCGCCTCCTGCACGGTCTGGCAGAACGTCTCGAAGGGTCCGGTGTGCGCGAAGACGTCCAGCGAGGCGAAGATCCGGGCGAGGTCGTCGCCGGTGCGGCGGCCGAGGAAGACCGCGCCGGGCAGCGCCTCCGGGAGCTGCGGCCCGCTGGGCCCGTCGCCCACCACCACGACCCGGACGCCGGGCAGTCCGCAGACCCCGGAGAGCAGTTCGACCTGCTTCTCGGGGGCGAGGCGGCCGACGTAGCCGACGATGAGTTCGCCGTTCGGGGCGAGTGCGCGGCGCAGGGCCTCGTCGCGGCGGTCGGGGCGGAAGCGCTCGGTGTCCACGCCGCGCCGCCAGAGCTTCACGCGGGGCACGCCATGGGTCTCCAGGTCGTGCAGGGCGGCGCTGGAGGGGGCGAGGGTGAGGTCGGCGGCGGCGTGGACGGACCGTATGCGCCGCCAGGCGGCCGCCTCGCCGGCGTGCACATAGGTGCGGGCGTAGCCGGCCAGGTCGGTCTGGTAGACGGCGACGGCGGGGATGCCGAGCCGGGCGGCGGCGGCCATGCCGCGGACGCCGAGGATGAAGGGGCTCGCCAGGTGCACGATGTCGGCCCGGTGGTCGGCGATCGCGGCGGCGACGCGTCTGCTGGGCAGGGCGACTCGCACCTGGGGGTAGCCCGGGAGCGGGAGGGAGGGGACACGGACGACGGGGCAGGGCGCGAGGGCGTCCGGCCCGGTGCCGGCGGCGGTGGCCGGCGCGACGACGAGCGGGGAGTGACCGCGGTCCACGAGGTGCCGGGCGGTCTGGAGCGCGCAGTGGGCCACGCCGTTCACGTCGGGGGGAAAGGATTCGGTCACGATGACGACACGCATACGGGTGTTCTCGCCGGGCTGGACGTGCCCGCGTCAACGTGGATCTTTCCGGACGCCGAACGTCCCATGAGCGTTGCGCTGCGCACCCGGGCAGGTCGGACGGTGTCCATGCGCGCCCGACCGGCCGGCCATCCCGTGTTCACCCGGGGCGCCCGGGTGAACACGGGATCACGCCAGTCTTATGCGCGCGCCGGTCACACGGCGGACGCCGGATCCGGTCCGATCCTGCTGCGTACGGCCGTCTGGACCTCCGCCTCCTCGGCGGGGTCGGCGGCGAGCCGGCGCAGTCGCTCCACGACGCGCGCGTCACCGGTCTCGGCGTGCCGGGCGGCGATCTCGCGGGTGGCCTCCTCGCAGTCCCACAGGCATTCGACGGCGAAGCCGGTGGCGAAGGAGGGGTCGGTGGCGGCGAGGGCGCGGGCGCAGCGGCCACGTAGGTGGGAGGAGGCCGTCTCGCGGTAGATGTGGCGCAGGACGGGTGCGGCGCAGACGATGCCGAGGCGTCCGGCGCCGTCGACGAGGGTCCACAGGGTGGGGGCGTCGGGGCCCTCGCCGCGTACGGCGTCGCGCAGGGCGCCGAGGACGAGGTCGCTGTCCTGGGTGCCGCCGCGGCAGGCGAGCACGCGTCCCGCGGCGGCGCCGAGGGCGTCGGGCCTGCGGGCCCAGCCGCGGGCCCGCTCGACGGTGGCGGGGCCGCTCATGCGCTCGAAGGCGTCGACGGCGGCCTCGACGACGGTGGCGCCGCCGGTGGCCGCGGCCCGCTCGATGAGGGCGAGGGCCTCGGGGTCGTTGCGGTCGGCGAGGTAGCGCAGGGCGGTGCAGCGGGCGCCGTCGGTGCCGTCCAGGGCGGCCCGCACGATCTCGGGGCGGTCCTCGGGGCCGGCCACGGCGCTCAGGCAGCGGGCGGCCGGCACATGGAGCGCGGCGCCGCGCTCGACGCCCTGCTGGGCCCATTCGAGGACCGCGCTCACGCTCCAGCCGGGCCGGGGCCCGCCGGGACTCATCTGGCGTTGCCAGCGGTCGAAGCAGCCGGCCTCGTGGGCGGCACGCACGCGTGTGGAGACGTGCGGGCGGGGGTCGTCGGCCCACAGCCGCCAGGGCCGTGGCTCGAAGGCGTCCCGGACGACGGTGGCCAGCTCGGCCTCGCCCTCGGGGTCGGTGGCGAAGCGGGCGAGCACCGGCTCGGCGAGGGCGCGCAGGCCCGCGTCGTCGTCGCGCAGCGCGAGTTCGTCCAGCGCCCAGGCCCAGTTGGAGCCGGAGGCGGCGTACCTGCGCAGCAGGTTCAGGGCGTCCTGCCTGCCGTAGGAGGCGAGGTGGCCGAGGACGGCCAGGGCGAGGCCGGTGCGTGACTCGTCGGTGTCGAAGACGTCCTCGACGTCGAAGAGGTGTGCCTCGATCTCGTCGAGTCCGCCGTCGAGGTCGAGGCAGAGCCGGGCGTAGTAGAGGGAGCGGTTCTCCACCTGCCAGTCGTGGCGGGGATCGCGCAGCACGCAGTGGTGCAGAGCCGCGAGCGCTTCGGCTCGCGGGGCGGTGAGCGCGTGCAGCGTGCCGTCGCCGCGACCCCTCTGGAGGAGGCCGAGCAGCGTACCGCTGGGCGCTATGACCGGATCGAACATGGGAAACAGCCTCACATCAAGCGTCGACGCAACCGGGGACGTGCACTACCTGGCCGCGTGACAACACGTCGGGGCGCCCGCCGTTTCCTGCTTGCTGTAGACCATCTTCCTCTGCCTCTCGTCGGTGGCCCATGCGGACCGCGTCACGGCCCGCGCGGTGCGGCAACACCTGCCCAGCCATCGCGTCCGTGAATCACGTCGTCATGATGGCCCGGCTCTTCCACCTGCCGCGACCGAAATTTCCGGCGGCCTGGTACCGCCTCCCCCGTATATGTCGTGTTCTCTGCGTTTTAGCTGGTCAGGACGGGCCTGGCAGCCACTCGGGGCCGTCGGCTCATCGAGTGTCGAACAGTTCGAGCAGATCGGTCCTGGCGAACATCCGGGCCGTGTCGACGGCCGACGGAGTACCGGCTTCCGGATCGGCTCCGGCCGCCAGCAGGACCTCGGTCACCTCGGTCTCGCCCTTGAAGGCGGCCCCGGCGAGCGGGGTCTGGCCGCGGTCGTTGATCCGGTCGGCCTCGGCACCGCGGGCCAGCAGGGCCCGGACCGCGTCGGCGTGACCGTGGTAGGCGGCGAGCATCAGGAGCGAGTCGCCGCGGTCGTTGGTGAGATTGGCCGGAACGCCCGCGTCGACGTAGCTCACGAGGTCCTCGGTCCGGCCCTGCCGGGCCAGATCGAAGATCTTGGTCGCCAGCTCCACGACCTCGGGGTCGGGGGCTTCTGTCATCGGCCTGGACCGCCTCTCGCTACAACCGTTCAGGTGAATCGCCAGCGTACTGGCTCGTCGCGCACATGGCCGGTGGCCTCCGAGGCAAAGATCACGAAGAGACCCGTTCGACGCAATTGTCCAGCTCAGGCGGACCAGCGGACCTTACGCCACCTGGAGGAAATCGGCGACATTTCACCCAGTTGCACCTTTTATCGTATAGATACATCCTGTGATCCTGGAAGTACTCATGGTGACTGTCCCCCCGAACCAGGAGATCCCCAATGATCCTCTCCATCTCAGGCGTGGTCCTGCTCGGCATCATCGTCTTCCTGTTCTTCCGCAAGGACGGGCTCAAGGCGTCGCACGCCTGCGTCTCGGCGCTGTTCGGCTTCTATCTGGCGAGCACAGCCATCGCCCCGAGCATCAAGGCGGGCGGCGAGAGCCTCGCGAGCCTCCTGGGCGGCATCAAGTTCTGAGCCAGGCCGGCCGCTCGGCCGACCAGCCGTTCGTCCCTTCCGTACGCACTTCCAGGAGACAGCAGTGGCCCGGCGCCCCCTCCCCCGCATTCTGAGCACAGGCAGCGCGCAGATCGCCCGGAGCCGGGAGCTGGCCCGGACGGCGGCCGACAGCGCCACCGACGTTCTCCATCCACTGATCACGCTCACCCGCGGTATGCGCCGGCTGGCCTCGGCCGGCCGGCGCAAGTGGGCCGAGACCCCCAAGGACAAGCGCGGGCCGCTGCTGTTCCTGGTGGCCTCCGTGATCCTGGTCGTGGCACTGATGCCGTACGGACCGCTGCTCGCCGTCATCACCCTGATGGCGGCGGCGGCCTGGCAGGGCCGGGACCGCACCCCACCGGCTCCCGAAGGCCCCGACGAGTCGCAGATCCAGCGGCTCCAGTCGCTGTACGAGGCCCTGGTCCCGTACTTCTCGACGGCCGAGGACCCTTCTCCCCTGTACGCGCACGGCGGCGAGTGGGAGAAGGTCTTCCCGGCCCACGAGTTCGACGGTTCGGGCCGCTTCTCCCATCTGGTGATCCGCTACCCGGCCTACTTCCCGGACGGCGAGGCCGAACCCCGCGCGCGGATCGAGCAGTTGCTGACCGCCAAGGCGGGCCGCGGCCGCGAGTACCTGTTCGCCTGGGAGGAGGAGGGCAACGAACTCACCGTCGACGTCCTCGCCCCGCTCCCCACCGACATCGCCGCCCAGCGCTTCGTCACCGCCCCCGGCGAGACCGTCCTGGGCTTCACCGACCCCTCGCGGGTCCAGCGCACGCTCCCCCTCACCCACGGCGACGAGCGGCGCGACGTCCCTCCGGTGGTCTGGCGCACCGGCGTCCGCTCCACCGAGCCGCATCTGCTGGCCGTCGGCCAGCCCGGCAGCGGCACCTCCTCCCTGCTGCGCTCCATCGCGCTCCAGGCCCTCCGGCACGGCGACGTCCTGATCGTCGACGGCGGCGGCACCGGCGAGTACGGCTGCTTCGCCGGCCGGGAGGGCGTCCTGGGCATCGAGACCGGCCCGGCCGGGGCGACGGCCGGTCTGGAGTGGGCGGCGCACGAGACGGAGCGCCGGCTGATCGCCGCGAACCGGGCCCGCCAGGACGGCGACCCACCGCCGGTGGACACCAGGCGCCCGCTGTGGATCCTCCTCGACCGCCCCTCCGTCTTCACCCACCTCGCCGAGGCGAACGGCCGCCGGGACCCGCAGGCCCTCCTCCAGGTCCCGCTGCGGCACGGCCGCGCGGTCGCGGTGACGGTGGTCGTCGCCGAGCAGTTCGACTGCCTGGACCTCCTGGCCGACGCCGTACGGCAGCACACACGCGCGCGTGTCGTCCTCGGGCCCGCCTCCGTGGCCCGGCTGACGGCCGTCCTCGGGGCGCCCCCGCACACCACCCCCGTCGACCAGGTCCCCCCGGGGCGCGGCTACGCCCGGCTGGGCACGGGAGCGGTGCACCGGCTCCAGGTCCCGGCGACCCCGGACCCCTACGACGACGCCACCAGCGACGCGCACCGGCAGGCGGTGCTGGAGCTGCTGCCGCCGCGCACCACAGCACCGCAGGCGGAGCCGGCCCCGGAGACCCAGGAGGCCCCGGAACCGCCGGAGACCTCTGAGGCGCCGGAGCCCGCGAAGACGCCCGCCCTGACGAAGACCCTCCCGGCGCCGGTCGAGGCGGCGGTCGCCGAATAGACGGGACCTGAGGCGTGAATGAGGGTGGGCCGGTCCGCAAAGGACCGGCCCACCCTCATTCACACACCCTCACGCCACGAACGTCCGCGGCCCCTCGCCGCCCGCCGTCCCGCCGCTCTCCACGATCCGGGCCGCCGCGGCCAGCCGGGCCGCCGCCTCCTCGGCCACCGCGCCCCCCACGGTGAACGGCAGCCGTACGAACCCCTCGAACGCGCCGTCCACCCCGAACCGCGGCCCGGACGGCACCCTGACCCCGACCCGCTCCCCCGCCTCGGCGAGCCGCGACCCGGACAGGCCCCCGGCCCGCACCCACAGCGTGAGGCCGCCTCGGGGCACCACGAACTCCCAGTCCGGCAGCGCCCGCCGTACCGCCGCGACCAGCGCGTCCCGGTTGTCCCGGGCCTGGCCGCGGCGCAGTTCGACGGCGTGCTCCCAGCCGCCGGTGCCGAAGAGCCAGTTCACCGCGAGCTGCTCCAGCACGGGGGTGCCGAGGTCGGCGTAGGCGCGGGCCGCGACCAGGCTGCGGATGACGTCCGGGGCGGCCCGGACCCAGCCGATGCGCATGCCGGCCCAGAACGCCTTGCTGGCCGACCCGACCGTGATCACCGTCGATCCGGCGGGGTCGAACCCGCAGACCGGACGGGGCAGTTCCACGTCGTCGTCGAGCCACAGCTCGCTCATGGTCTCGTCCGCGACCAGTACGGTCCCGGCGGAACGGGCCGCCTCGACGAGTCGGCGCCGCTGGTCCTCGTCGGCGAGCGCGCCGGTCGGATTGTGGAAGTCGGCGACGACGTAGGCGATCCGGGGCGCGGCCTCCCGCAGCACCTGGCGCCAGCGGTCCATGTCCCAGCCGGAGAGCCCCTCGGCCATCGCGACGGGCACCAGCCGGGCGCCCGCCTCCCGCATCAACTGGAGGATGTTGGCGTACGACGGCGACTCGACGGCGATGCGTTCGCCGCGTCCGCCGAAGAGATGGCAGATGGCGTCGATCGCGCCCATCGCGCCGGTCGTCACCATGATCTGCTCGGGCATGGTCGGGATGCCGCGCGCGGTGTACCGGTCGGCGATCATCGCGCGCAGCGCGGGCAGCCCCGCCGGGTAGTCGCCGTGCGTGTGGGCGTACGGCGGCAGTTCCTCCAGGGCTCCCTGGACGGCGCGGGTGAGCCAGGGTTCGGGGGCGGGCAGGGCCGCGCAGCCGAGGTCGATCATCGAGCCGAGGGCCTCGGGCGGCAGGGGTTCCAGACCGCGCGCGGGGAGCGGATTGCCCGCCGGGACGGCCGTCCAGCTCCCGGCGCCGCGCCGGGACTCCAGGAACCCCTCGGCGCGCAGTGCCTCGTAGGCGGCGGCGACGGTGGTGCGGCTGACGGAGAGGGCGAGGGCGAGTTCGCGTTCGGCGGGCAGCCGGGCGGCCACCGGGACACGGCCCTCCAGGACGAGCAGCCGGACGCCGTCGGCGAGGGCGCGGTAGGCGGGCGGGCGGCGCGTGCCCGGTCCCGCCGGGCGGTCCTGCTGGGAGGTGAGCAGCCGGGCGAGCTGTGCGGCCCCCACCGCGGAGGTCCACTGCGCCATGGATATCAGTCCACCTTCCCCGAATTGGCCATGGATGAGGATTCAGTCCACGCCACAGAGTGTCACGGGTCAGTCCACTTCCACCACAGGGGGGTACCACGTGCCGGCCAGGGGACGTCTCACTCGACGGCTGGTCCAGCTCTACGCCGGACTCGCGCTCTACGGCGCCAGCTCGGCCCTGCTCGTCGAGGCGGGCCTGGGTCTCGAACCCTGGAACGTGCTCCACCAGGGCCTGGCCGAACTGACCGGTCTGACGATCGGGGCCGTCTCGATCGTGGTGGGCGCGGCGGTGCTGCTGCTGTGGATCCCGCTGCGCCAGCGCCCGGGCCTGGGCACCGTCTCCAACGTCTTCGTGGTCGGCCTGGCGATGGACGGCGCGCTCGCCCTGCTTCCCGAGGCGCACTCCCTGGCCGTCCGGGTCCCGCTGCTGGTGGCCGGGGTCGTGCTCAACGGGGCGGCCACCGGCCTCTACATCGCCGCCGCCTTCGGGCCGGGCCCGCGCGACGGGCTGATGACCGGGCTGCACCGGCGCACCGGCCGCTCGATCCGGCTGATGCGCACCGCGGTGGAGGTGACGGTCGTCGTCACGGGCTTCCTGCTCGGCGGCACGATCGGGGTCGGGACGCTGCTGTACGCGGTGTCGATCGGCCCGCTCGCGCAGTTCTTCCTGCGGATGTTCGCCGTTCCGACGGCATCCCGCGGTAGCGCGGTCGTTGCCACCGGGTCACCCCATGGGGCGATACTGCGTCCGTGACGACCCTCATACGCCACCCGTACCTCGACCATCCGGGCCCCCTCGCGTTCGCGCACCGCGGCGGTGCCGCCGACGGTCTGGAGAACACGACGGCGCAGTTCCGGCGCGCGGTCGAGGCGGGCTACCGCTACATCGAGACCGACGTGCACACCACCCGGGACGGCAAGCTCGTCGCCTTCCACGACGCGACACTGGACCGGGTGACCGACGGCGCGGGCCGGATCGCCGAGCTGCCCTGGGCGGACGTGCGGCACGCGCGTGTGCGGGGCGAGGAGCCGGTGCCGCTCTTCGAGGAGCTGCTGGAGACCTTCCCCGAGGTGCGCTGGAACGTCGACGTGAAGGCGGAGCCGGCCCTGCACCCGCTGCTGAACCTGATCGCGCGCGCGGACGCCTGGGACCGGGTGTGCGTCGGTTCCTTCTCCGAGGCCCGCGTGGTGCGCGCCCAGCGGCTGGCCGGCCCGCGCCTGGCCACGTCGTACGGCACGCGCGGGGTGCTCAATCTGCGGCTGCGGTCCTGGGGGGTGCCCGCGGCGCTGCGCCGGTCGGCCGTCGCCGCCCAGGTGCCCGAGACCCAGTCGGGCATCCAGGTGGTGGACTCCCGCTTCGTCCGCGCCGCCCACGCGCGCGGGCTCCAGGTGCATGTGTGGACGGTCAACGAACCGGAGCGGATGCACCGGCTCCTGGATCTGGGAGTCGATGGCATCATGACCGATCACATCGACACGTTGCGCGAGGTCATGGAGGACCGGGGCGTCTGGGTCTGACGGCCCGTGCCGCCCCCGCGCGGCACTTTTGAGCGGGAGCGAGGGGGGCACGGGTGGGCACCGACACCGTGCGGACGGCGAGAGCCGACGAGTCCGACGACAGCGGCGCGAGAGCCGCCCGGCAGCGCGAACAGCGCGGCTGGTACTTCTACGACTGGGCGTGCTCCGTCTACTCGACGAGCGTGCTCACCGTGTTCCTCGGCCCCTATCTGACCTCGGTGGCCAAGGCGGCGGCCGACCCCGAGGGGTATGTGCACCCGCTGGGCATACCCGTGCGGGCGGGGTCCTTCTTCCCGTACGCGGTGTCCCTGTCGGTGGTCGTGGCCGTGCTGCTGATGCCGCTGGTGGGCGCCGCCGCCGACCGCTCAGGCCGCAAGAAGCCGCTGCTGGCGGCGGCCGCGTACACCGGTGCCGCGGCGACCACGGCCATGTTCTTCCTCGGCGGGGACCGCTATCTGCTCGGCGGGCTGCTGCTGATCGTGGCGAACGCGGCGCAGTCGGTCGCGATGATGCTCTACAACTCCTATCTGCCGCAGATCGCGCCGCCCGAGGAGCGCGACGCGGTCTCCTCGCGCGGCTGGGCGTTCGGCTACGCGGCGGGCTCCCTGGTCCTGGTGGTGAACCTGGTCCTGTATCTCGCGCACGACTCGTTCGGTGTCTCGGAGTCGATGGCGGTACGGATCTGTCTGGCCTCGGCGGGCCTGTGGTGGGGCGGCTTCACGCTGATCCCGCTGCTGCGGCTGCGGGACCGGCCGCCCGCCGTGCGCGAGACGACGGGGGCGACCGGGGCGACGCCGACGGCTCCCGGGCTGCGCCAGCTCATGGCGACGCTGCGGGACATGCGCCGCCACCCGCTCACCCTCGCCTTCCTGCTGGCCTATCTCGTCTACAACGACGGCATCCAGACCGTGATCTCCCAGGCGTCGGTGTACGGCTCGGAGGAACTCGGACTGAGCCAGTCCACGCTGATCGGCGCCGTCCTGCTGGTCCAGGTGCTGGCCGTGGCCGGCGCCCTCGGCATGGGCCGGCTCGCCCGGACCTACGGCGCGAAGCGCACGATCCTCGGCTCGCTGGTCGCCTGGACGCTCACCCTGGGCGCCGGATACTTCCTGCCCGAAGGCGCGCCGGTCGGCTTCTTCCTGCTGGCGGCGGCGATCGGGCTGGTCCTCGGCGGCAGCCAGGCCCTGTCCCGCTCGCTCTTCTCCCATCTGGTCCCGCCGGGCAAGGAGGCGGAGTACTTCTCCGCGTACGAGCTGAGCGACCGCGGGATGAGCTGGCTGGGCCCGCTGCTCTTCGGGATCACCTACCAGCTCACCGGGAGCTACCGGGACGCGATCCTGTCGCTGGTGGCCTTCTTCGTGCTCGGCTTCGTGCTGCTGGCGCGGGTGCCGGTGCGGCGGGCGATCGACGCGGCCGGAAACCCCGTGCCCGAGAAGATTTAGCGCTCAAGGCGAAAGGGCGGTAGTGTACGCGTTTGGCCTGCCAGGCGTACCGTTACTGCGCGTCAAAGATGCCGAAACGCTGGGTGACATCTCCTTTCAGATGTGACAAACCGGGCGCCGGTGGGTACTGCACTGGTTGACAAGGCTGCGGCTACGACGGCGACGCATGACCCGGAACGGGACTCGGAACGGGAATCTTTACCGCCGACCGGACGTTGACCGGATGACGACGACAGCGACACCTGTCCTGTGGGCGACAAGCCCGGGAGGCACGATTCATGAGTGAGCGAGCTCTTCGCGGCACGCGCCTCGTGGTGACCAGCTACGAGACGGACCGCGGCATCGACCTGGCCCCGCGCCAGGCCGTGGAGTACGCATGCGAGAAGGGGCACCGCTTCGAGATGCCCTTCTCGGTGGAGGCGGAGATCCCGCCGGAGTGGGAGTGCAAGGTCTGCGGAGCCCCTGCGCTCCTCGTGGACGGCGACGGCCCTGAGGAGAAGAAGGCCAAGCCCGCGCGTACGCATTGGGACATGCTGATGGAGCGGCGCACCCGAGAGGAACTCGAAGAGGTCCTCGAGGAGCGCCTGGCCGTTCTGCGGTCCGGGGCGATGAACCTTGCGGTGCATCCCCGCGACAGCCGCAAGTCCGCGTAGCGGGAAGCCGGCGAACCTAGCGACACACACCAACGACCGCGGGCGCCGAACGTGTTTCACGTTCGGCGCCCGCGGTCGTTGGTGTGCCCGGCTCGCCCGGCCGTTCGGCCGGGCGCGGGGCCTACGGCTCGTCGCGGACGACCTCGCCCTGGACCACCTTGCCGTCGGGGCGGTGGATGCGGACCTGCTGATAGGCGTCGCCCAGCGAGCCGGGGGCGCGCGCGGCGGCCAGCAGCTTGCGCTCGGTGTAGGAGCCGATGGCCTTCTGGACCGGCGGCAGGAGCAGGAGCAGGCCCGCCGCGTCGGAGATCAGGCCGGGGATGATCAGCAGCAGGCCGCCGAGCATCATCAGGCCGTTGCCCCCGCCCCGGGTGGGGGCCGAGCCGCGCTGGAGCGCCTCGTTGAGATTGCGGAAGGCGCGGCGGCCGGCGCGCTTGATGACCACCGAGCCGAGCACGACCCCGGCGACCAGCAGCAGGAAGACCGCGAGGCCGCCGGCCTGGCCGGCGACCAGTGTCAGCAGCCAGATCTCCAGCACCAGCCACACGGCGAGCCCCAGCGGCAGGTACCTGCGCAGCTTGGAGCGGCGGCGCCGGGGCGCGCCCGGGCCGGTGGCGCCGCCGGAGGCACCGGGGTTCGGGTACGTCGGGATCGGAGCGCCAGTCGTCATACGTCCAGTGTGCCTGGACGCGGCTCAGAGCGGCGTAAGGGGAGCATCAGCACCGGAAGCGGCAGCGGAAGGGGTCAGTCCTTCTTGTGCGGGGCCTGTGGCTGCCCGCCGCGGCCGGTGATCTTGCCGACCCGCTCCCCCACGCCCCACGCGGTGACCCTCCAGAGGGCCTCGACGAGGATGTCGCGGCTCATCTTGGAGTCGCCGTGCTCGCGCTCGACGAAGGTGATCGGGACCTCCACGACGTGGTAGCCGGCCTTGACGGCGCGGCGGGCCAGGTCGACCTGGAAGCAGTAGCCCTGGGAGGCGACCTCGTCGAGTCCGAGGCCCTCCAGGGTCTCGCGGCGGAACGCCCGGTAGCCGCCGGTGATGTCGCGCAGCGGCAGGTCGAGGGCGAGCCGGGAGTAGAGGCTGCCGCCGCGGGAGATGACCTCGCGGGACCGGGGCCAGTTCACGACCCGGCCGCCCGGCACCCAGCGGGAGCCCAGGACCAGGTCGGCGCCCTTGAGGGCGGTGAGCAGCCGGGGCAGTTCCTCGGGCTGGTGGGAGCCGTCGGCGTCCATCTCGATCAGCACGCCGTAGCCGTGCTCCATGCCCCAGCGGAAACCGGCGAGGTAGGCGGCGCCGAGGCCCTCCTTGCCCTTGCGGTGCAGGACCTGGACCCGGTCGTCCCCGGCGGCCAGTTCGTCGGCGAGCTTGCCGGTGCCGTCGGGGCTGTTGTCGTCGGCCACCAGGACATGGGCCTCGGGAACGGCCTTGCGGACCCGTCCGACGATCCCCTTGATGTTCTCCGCCTCGTTGTAGGTCGGAATGATCACCAAGGCGGTGCCGAGCGGACCGAACCGCCTCCCCCGGTCCTGTGCCGCGAGGGTCCCGTCGCCGTCGTTCACTGCCTGCCCCTTCGTGTCCTTACGCAGGGAACCACCATAGTGGCCGCCGTCTGCGAAGACGTGGCGGGACGTTCGTACGGTGGTGTCGAATCGCTGCGCGCGGGGTAAGACTGTCGGTTTGGGCTCATATCTACGCACCTGCCCGGTGCGGACGCGGGGCAAGCCCGCCGCGGCGGGGGGCCCGGCGCTCTTCGGGCCGACCTGGGGCCCGCTGGCTGCGGGTCGACCGAAAGCCGTTGTCTACTGAGCGCCCGGGCCCCACCCGGGTCACACCTCCCCGGCCGGACGGAACGTTCCCTCGCTGCGGCGCTGACGCTGAGCCTGGCTGCCAGTGGCGGTGCCCCGGTGCGGCACACCGTCCCTGACCCAGCGGCGCCGCCACGAGTGCGCGGACGTTTCGCGGCGGGGCGTCCGGTGGTGGACCCGGCCGAACCTACCGGCCCCCCGCCATCGGCTGTCAACAGCCGTGCGACCTGCGGATCTTCCGACAACGCGCAGGTCAGGGGGGCACGGCAGGGGCCGTACGACGGCGTGCGGACGGGTGATCTTCGGTGCCGGGCGCCCAGCCGTCACTCGCCCGGCCGTACGTACACGGTCCGTCCGCCGACCACCGTGCGCAGACAGAGCGGCAGGTCACGGCCCGGGGTGAGGTCGGGCAGCCCCGGCGTGCCGGAGCGGGGGTCGGTGGACCAGCGGGCGACCCGGTCGTCGGGGGCCTGGACCACCAGTTCGTCGGTGCGCCAGACCGCGTAGTCGGCGGGGGCGCCCGGGACCAGCACACCGGCGTCGTCGCGGCCGACCGCCCGCCAGCCGCCGCGGGTGTGGGCGGTGAAGGCGGCCCGGACGGAGACGCCGTGGCCGGGGGTGCGGTGGAAGGCGGCGGCGCGGACCGTGCCCCAGGGGTCGAGCGGGGTGACGGGGCTGTCGGAGCCGAAGGCGAGCGGCACACCGGCCCGCAGCAGGGCCGCGAAGGGGTTCAGGGTGCGGGCCCGCTCGACGCCCAGGCGCCGGGCGTACATGCCGTCCTCGCCGCCCCACAGGGCGTCGAAGGCGGGCTGCACGGAGGCGGTCAGGCCGAGTTCGGCGAAGGCCGCGATGGACTCGGGGGTGAGCATCTCGGCGTGCTCGACGCGGTGCCGGGCGGCGCGCACGCGCGCGAGGCCGATCTTCTCGGCGGCGGCCCGCACCCCCTCGACCACGGCGGTCACGGCGGCGTCGCCGATGGCGTGGAACCCGGCCTGGAGCCCGGCCTCGGTGCAGGCCACCACATGGGCGGCCACGTCGTCGGCGGTCAGGTAGGCGGTGCCGGTGTGGGCCGCGTCGCTGTAGGGGGCGTGCAGGCAGGCGGTGTGGGAGCCGAGGGCGCCGTCGACGAACAGGTCACCGGCGGCGCCGAGCGCGCCCAGCTCACGCGCCTTGGCCACCCCGGTCTCGCCCTGCTCGGCCCAGTAGCCGACGACCCGCGGCCCCGGCTCCTCGGCGGCGATCCGCAGCAGGTCCGCGAGGTCGTCCTCGGAGGAGATCTCGGGGCCCCCGCACTCGTGGACGGTGCCGATGCCGAGGGACGCGGCGTGCGCGAGGGCGGCGCGCTGGGCCTCGGCGCGGCGGGCCGGCGTCACGGCCGCGAACGCGGCGGCGCGGACGGCGTGGTGGGCGTCGGCGGTGAGCGGCCCGTCGGGCGCGCCGAGGCCGGGGGTCAGCTCCAGCAGGGCCGAGGTGACGACCGCCGAGTGCACGTCGATCCGGGACAGGTACAGGGGACGGCCGCCGGTGGCGGCGTCGAGTTCGGCGCGGGTCGGCGGGCGGCCGCCGGGCCAGCGGGAGGCGTCCCAGCCGTGCCCGAGCAGCACCGTGTCCTGCGGCCGGGCGGCGGCGAAGTCCCGCACCAGGGCGAGGGCCGCTTCCAGGGTGGGGGCGGTGGAGAGGTCGAGCCCGGTCAGCGCGAGACCGGTCGACGTGGTGTGCACATGGGCGTCGGTGAAGGCGGGGGTGACGAGCGCGCCGTCGAGGTCGACCACCTCGTCGACCCCGTCCGCGAAGGCGTCGGCGGCGCCCTCCGAGCCCACCCAGGCGACCTGGCCGCGCTCCACGACCATCGCGGTCGCGAAGGGATCGGCGGGGCTGTGGACCTCTCCTCGGCGGAGCAGGACGGTCTTCGGCTCGGGCGTGCGCTCACTCATGGGTGACAGTCTCGCGCCTCGCCGGGCCCGCCCGGCACACGGACCCCCTCAGATGCGCGGCGGCCGTGCCTCGTACGGCGTGGACAGGGCGACCGTCGTGCGCGTCGACACGCCCGCCAGGGCCCTCAGCCGGCCGAGCAGCTCCTCCAGCTCGTGCGGGGTGGCCACGCGGACCTTGAGGATGTAGTTCTCGTCGCCGGCGACGCTGTGGCACGCCTCGATCTCGGGCACCCCGGCGAGACGGTCGGCGATGTCGTCGGGGGCGCTGGGGTCGAACGGTTTCACCGAGATGAAGGCGGTCAGGGGCAGCCCGACGGCCTCCGGGTCGACGACGGCCGCGTAGCCCCGGATGACGCCGCGCTGTTCCAGCCGGCGCACCCGCTGGTGCACGGCCGACGTGGACAGGCCCGTGGCCTTGCCCAGATCGGTGTAACTCATCCGCCCGTCCTTGACGAGCAGCTGCACGATTTGTCGGTCCAGCTCCTCCATGACGGATGAACCTACAGTGCGGCCGATCTCCGCGTATACCTATGCAGCGCAGGTCATAGCCGGTTTGTGATGTGACGGGCGCGGGACGGGCGCCGGGCACCTGCGGTTGGCATGTGACGAACGCCACAGACTTAGTTGAAGGTACGTGATGTCCTCGCGATTACCGCCGAGACGGGCTGGGAAGTGCTTGCTGTGGTCGAGGCCGCAGTGCCCGAACGGCCCAGCCCGAGGGGGAGAAACCCATGCAGAGTCTTAAGCGCCCTGGTCGCACCGCGCCCAAGCGGCACATGTCCGTGGTCGAGCCCGAGCCGGAGGGCGTCGAACCCGAGTACGACGCCGACGAACTCGACGCGTACGACACCTTCGAGATGTACCGGGTGATCTGCCCGGACTGCGCGCAGCCCATCGCGCTCCTGGCGGACGAGGAGATCCTGCCGGAGCACGCGCTGTGCGCCTCGCCGTGGAACCCGTTCGGTCTCACGGTCTGCGCCGGCACCGGGCGCACCGCGGCCGAGGCCCGGCCCGCCGACGAGCCCCTCGCGCCCCAGGAGCAGGGCACCGCACTGCTGCTGACGCTGCCTCAGGGACTCGACTGGCGCACCCAGCCCTTCTCGCACGTCGGCGGCCCGGGCTCGCGCCCGATGCGCGTACCGGCGATGCGCCGCCACGCCGCCTGAGGCCGGCCCACCCCGTCTTCGCCGCCGTCCCGCGCCCCGGCCGCCCGCAGGCCGCCGTGGTGCGGGACACGCGCGTCCGGATCCGCCCGGGCGGGCGCGGCACCACACCCCGAACGCACCTCCGACGGTCCGAGCCGTGACCTGCGGTCGGGCACCGGCGTTTGCCCCGGTATGACCCCGACGTACACCGCGACGGCGGCACGGCACCGGCAACTCTTCGTCCCCGTGCGCCCGGAGGCGGCGCTCCGCCCGGAGGCAGCACGTCCGGAGACACCGCGCGCAGAATCGGTTCCGCTGGCTCCGCCGGTCCCCCAGGACCCACCCATCTACCGCGCCCTCCAACGCACTTGGGCCGAACGGGGCCGCACACTGCCCGGGCGTCCCGACCCGGAGTGGGTACGGCTCGTGGCGCCCCAGGTGCGGCCGGGGCAGTTCGGCGGAACGGCGGACCCGCTGGCGGGCGACGCGCACTGAGCCCGGCTCTCGTGCCCGTGGCGTTCGCCCGGCGTCCGCCGGCGTTCCGGATTGGTCCGAACCATTGACCAGGGTGGTCTAGTCCTCCTACCGTTTCGGACCGACGCCTCCCCGCGTTCATGCCAATCGGCGTGCGATCGCCTCCCTGTCCCCTGCGAGGAGACAACCGATGCACACCCCGATCCGCCCCCGCACCCGGCTGCGCGCCTTACTCTCGGCCGCCTGCTGCGCCGCCCTCGGCGCGGCCCTGCTCGCCGGTGCGGGCACCGCCACCGCGAACGAGCCCGCGCACGGCAAGCCCCACGCCAACCGGTCCAAGGTCGTCGGCTACTTCACCGACTGGGGCATCTACGACCGCCAGTACTTCGTCAAGAACATCGAGACCTCCGGCTCCGCCGCCCGGCTCACGCACATCAACTACGCCTTCGGCAACGTCACGGACGGCAAGTGCGCCCTCGGCGACCCCTGGGCCGACACCGACAAGCCGTTCAGCGCCGCCGAGTCCGTGGACGGCGTCGCCGACACCGCGGACCAGCCGCTCGCCGGCAACTTCAACCAACTGCGCAAGCTGAAGAAGCTGCATCCGCGTCTCAAGGTCATCTGGTCGTTCGGCGGCTGGAGTTGGTCCGGCGGCTTCGGCGAGGCGGCCAAGGACCCGGCGGCCTTCGCCAAGTCCTGCCACGACCTGGTCGAGGACCCCCGCTGGGCGGACGTCTTCGACGGCATCGACCTCGACTGGGAGTACCCCAACGCCTGCGGCCTCACCTGCGACACCAGCGGGCGGGAGTCCTACCGGGACCTCATGAAGGCGGTGCGCGCCGCCTTCGGGAAGCGGGACCTGGTCACGGCCGCGATCACCGCGGACGCCTCCCCCGGCGGCCGGATCGACGCGGCGGACTACGCGGGCGCCGCCCGGTACGTCGACTGGTACAACCCGATGACGTACGACTACTTCGGCACCTGGGCGGCCACCGGACCCACGGCACCGCACTCCCCGCTGACCTCCTACCGCGGCATCCCGCAGCAGGGCAACGACAGCGCCACCACGATCGCCAAGCTCAGGAGCCTCGGCATCCCCGCCCACAAGCTGCTGCTCGGCATCGGCTTCTACGGCCGCGGCTGGACCGGCGTCACCCAGGCGAAGCCGGGCGGGACGGCCACCGGACCGGCGCCGGGCACGTACGAGGCGGGCAGCGAGGACTACAAGGTCCTCAAGGCGAAGTGCCCCGCCACCGGGACGGTCGGCGGCACCGCCTACGCCAAGTGCGGCCAGGAATGGTGGAGTTACGACACCCCGAGGACCATCAAGGACAAGATGCGCTACAAGGACCGCCAGGGTCTTGGCGGGACCTTCTTCTGGGAGCTGAGCGGGGACACCGCCAACGGTGAGCTGATCCGAGCGATCAAGTAGCCCGGCTCATGGGGCACTTGGGGCGGGAGACCACGAGCTTCCGCCCCAAGCGCCGTACCCGGACGCCCCGTACCCAAGCGCCCCGTACTCAGGCGTCCCGTACTCAGGCGTCGCGTACTCAGGCGTCGCGTACTCAGGCGTCCCGGCGGGCCGGTTCCGGCGCGGTGAAGGCCGGCTCCATCTCCTCGATGGCGCGCAGGGTGCCGCCCAGCGTCCTCACCAGCAGATCGCACATGGCGGAGCGGGAGAGTTCGGGGCGGTCGATCCACTCCAGCGTGGCCCCCTCCACACTGCACACCCAGGCCAGCAGGCCCATCCGGGGCAGCGCCGGGATGTCACCGCGGCCGTAGGCGCCCTCGGCGATGGTCGCCACGATCGCCGCGCGCACCCCGTCCCGGACGGCGTGCACCTCGGTGTCGAAGCCGACGCCACCGCTCACGATCGTGCGGAAGGCGGCCTGGTTGTGCTCGGCATAACGCAGATAGCCGTCGATCGTGCGCTGCACCCGGTCCACCGGGGACAGCTCGACACCGCTCGCGGCGAAGGAGACCAGGTCCGCGACCGAGTCCTGCACGATCGCCAGGTAATAGCCGCGCTTGGACTGGAAGTAGTAGTAGATCAGCCCCTTGGCGACATGCGCCTGACGCGCGATGTCGTCCATCGAGAGCGCGTCGTAGGACGTGTCGGCGAACAACCTGCGCCCGATGGCGATGAGTTCGGCACGGCGCGCGAGCGAACGCTCGGTTCCGCGCGCCCGGGGCCGCGCGGCGTCGCGCTGTTGGCTGATTTTCACTGTCGACCCGGTCTCCAACGGTCGGTGGGACGACGTCAGTATGTCAGGTCGAACCGGGCATCAGGTCACATCGGTCATACCGCGGACGGCAGGGGTGCGATCGCCCGTCAGAGCAGCCCGAGCTGGGTCACCAGCATCGCGACGACCACGACGAGGACCCAGCCCATCACATGCTCGACGACCTTCGGACCGTCGTCACCGGGGCCGCCGGTGCGGGTGCGGACAGGGGTGGCTGCGTGTGCGGTCATGGTGGCTCACCGAGGTAGGACGGGCTGATTCCGGTCTGTCCACCTTGCCACCGTTCACGGGCTTTGCGGCCGAGAGCTTGCTCACACGCCGCGCCCCCGCACGTGGTTCAGGCGCTCACGCCCACCGCGGCCAGCGCCGCGCGCTGCCGGGCCGTCGGGCGGGCCGGGAAGTAGAGGTAGCAGACTCCCCCGGTCCCGGAGGCGACCGCGCCGCTCGCGTTATACCGCTTGGTCCGCAGCCAGACGTTCTCGAACTCCCGCCGCCGGTACACGCGCCGCACCGCCGCGTCGTCCGCCGCGTTGGGGTCGTTGGCGATCACATCGCCTGCGGCGGTGAAGCCGATCACGGTCATCAGGTGCCCGGCCGTGCCGTACCCCGCGCCGGTCAGCTCCTCCTTGAGGAAGGACTGCGAGGTCATGGCGGGGATCCCGGCCGCGATCAGCGTCTCCAGTTCGGTGAGGGAGGCGAGCCGGGTCACCACGCCCTGGAGGTCCTTGAAGGTGGCCGCGTAGGCCGCGTTGAACGGCCAGTTGCCGCAGCCCCCGTACTGGTGGTCGTAGGTGTGGCGGGCCGCGTGGCACACCTGCGGGTCGGAGTAGGACGGGTCGACCCACTTCAGTTGCGCGGGGGTGAGCCGGCCGCCCCAGTACTCGATGATCATCTGCGAGGAGGTGGGGCTGCACCACGCCTCGCCGCCGTTGTCGTACTCCGGATAGCGGCCCTTGTGGATCTCCTGCGAGTAGCGCGGCACCGCCAGCTCCCGCGCGAGGCCGGGCACCGAGGCCGGGACGGTGAAGCGGTCCGGGATGTCCGAGCCGGTCACGCCGGCCCGCCACACGGTCGGGGTGAGCGCGGTGCCGGGGCGGCGGTGCAGGGTGAGCCGCAGTCGGTACGACACCAGGCGCAGGCCCTTCGAGGCGTCGTCGAGCGCGAGGGTGTCCGTCCAGACCGTGCTGCGGCCGTCGCGCTGGCCGTCGACGGAGGTCCGCTTGATGTCCTGGTCGCCGGCCGCCCAGCGGCCCATCACGTACCAGGGGGTGTCCGTGCCGTCGGAGTAGCCGGCCTTCAGCTCGATCTGGAGCCAGGTGCCGGCCGGGGTGCTCGCGTTCCAGAAGGCGATGGCCTCGGTGGCGGGGACGGCGAACCGGTGGACGGGGGACGTCCAGGTCGCGTACTCCCAGGTCGCGGTCTTCGACATGTGCGGGTCGGTGTGGTCGAGGGTGCCGAGCGGGGCGTCGAGGACCAGCCCCGGCCGGACGCCCGCGACGGCGCGGGTGCCGCGGGCGGTTCCGGTGCTCCAGTCGCCGTGCGTGAGCCAGGAGCGGGTGTCGATGGGGCGGGTGGGGGCGGCGGCCGTGACGGCGGTGGCGGTTGCGGCCGTGCCGCCGGTCACCGTGGCGGTGACCGTGCCGGCGAGCGCGGCGCCGAGGAGGGATCGGCGGGACGGCTGTTCCGGCATGTGCATGGCGGTGCCCCCTGGGGGTTCGGAGTGCGGCTGTTCGGCCACGGGCCACTATGGACGTGCGGGTGGGGCATCGCCAGCATCCGGGGGGTGGGGTGGGCTGTCGTGTCGTGTCTGCCGCGCCGTCGTGGCCGGTCGCGCAGTTCCCCGCGCCCCTTAGGCTGGCCCATCACACCCCCCGCCGACCGCCGACCCTTGGAGCCGTCATCGACCCGCTCGTCTCCTGGATCCGCCAGCTCCCCCCGTCCTGTGGGCCGGTGCGGCTGGTCGGGGTCGACGGGCATGCCGGGTCGGGGAAGTCGACGTTCGCCGGGCGGCTCGCCGAGGCCCTCGGTGGGGCGCCCGTGCTGCATCTCGACGACGTCGCCAGCCACGACGAGCTGTTCGACTGGACCGATCGGCTGTTCGCCGAGGTGATCGAGCCCTTCGGCCTGGGCGCCACCGCGCACCCCGCGCCCTACGACTGGCGCGAGCGCCGCTTCGGCACGCCCCGCACGCTGCCCCCGGCCCCCGTCGTGCTGATCGAGGGCGTCGGCGCCGGACGCCGGGCGCTGCGGCCCTTCCTCGCGGGTCTGCTGTGGCTCGATGTGCCGCGCGAGACGGCCTGGGCGCGCGGTCGGGCACGGGACGGCGAGGAGCAGCGGGCGTTCTGGGACGGGTGGGTCCGGGCCGAGGAGAACCACTTCGACGAGGACCCGTCAAAACCGTACGCCGACTTCCTGGTACGGCAGTTGGGGACGGGGTACGAGGTGCTGGCGGGGCGTTCGGGAGACCCCGGCACCCGGTGGATCGTCACCCACCGTGAAGGACCACCCGCAATGTGGTGAACCTGTGAAGGCGCCTGCGCTCGAACTTCGCCAACTGCCTCAACTGTGCTTGACCGAGGGCCCGTACAGGACTTACGTTTCCAATGTGCGGCACATCGCAGCCGCCCTCAGTCGCGAAGCCCCCGGTTGTTCCCCCGTGATCGGGGGCTTCGTTCTGCCCGGGACCCGTCTCCCGGCCGTCAGGCGCGCCGATCCGCTCACCCTGGGTCACCGTTCCCGTGTGCGCCCCGTGTGCTCCCACCTCGCCGAACGACCTGTCCGGCACCCTTCGGCGGGCACCTTCCCGCAGGTACGATGCCCTCGGTGCGACCTGTGACAACTGCTGCGCGCACCTTGCAACTCCGGTCAGCGGCACAGCGGTTCGACCTAGGACAGCCGGCGGCCAGTGGCCCGCCGGGCGACCGACGGGGGCACGGTTCGTGGGGGACGTGATGGACTTCGGCACGCGAGGCCCCGAGGCACCGGCCGACCTCGCCTGGCTCCGAGGCGTGGACGCCTACACCATGGGCGCGTATCCACAGGCCGAGGAGGAGTTCCGCACCGCGGTGCGGATCGATCCCGGGATGGCCGACGGCTGGCTCGGGCTGCACGCCCTGCGGGTGGACACGACGACCGCGCTGCTGCGGATGTACCGCCACCGCGAACGCTTCGGCGAACAGCGCGCCCGGCATCGGCGGCCGCTCAACTCCTGGTACTGGCTGGGCTGGTGGGTGCAGCCGGTGCTGGAGAGCCCGCGCGATCTGCTGCTGGCGCACGCCTCGCACTGGCTGGACGGCCGCCATGTGCCCGAGCTGGACCGGGCGTTGGCCGGGCTACCGCCTGTCGACACCGATCACCAGGTCCGCTTCCTGCACGCCTGCCGGGCCTATCTGGTCAAGGACTGGGAGCAGTTGGTCCGGCACACCGACCCGCTGCTCGGCGACGCGCTGCTGGGCATCGAGGCCGGTCTGTTCGGCGGGATGGCCCGGGTCCGGCTGGAGATGTACGGGCAGGCCGAGCCGATGCTGTCGACGGCCCTGATGCGCTGCCGCAGCGAGCAGCCGCAGCGCAAGGAACTGCGCTACTGGCTGGCCCGCGCCCATGAGGGCACCGGCCGCTCGGCGGCCGCGCTCCCGCTGTACCGGGCGGTGCACCGCGTGGACCCCGCCTTCATGGACACCTCGGCCCGGCTGGCCGCGATCTCCGAGGGCGACGGGTACGACGATCACGCCGACCTCGCGGCGATCACCCTCACCGGGATCGGGCAGGACAGCGTGGACGGGCCGGACGGCTTCGATCCGCTGTTCGGCACCGAGGGCCGGGATCTGAAGCTGACCGAGCCGGCCGATCTGCCGCCGGTCGGCCCGCTGCCGTCGGTGTCCGACCCGGTGGTGCGCGAGAAGCCTCTCGTGCCCTCGTCGCTGCCGGCCGGTCCCACGGACCCGGTCTTACTCGAGGAGGCGCTCGCCGAGCTGGAGCGCATGGTGGGTCTGGAACCGGTGAAACGCCAGGTCAAGGCCCTGTCGGCACAGTTGAACATGGCCCGGCTGCGGGCCGGGCAGGGCCTTCCGGTCCAGCCGCCCAAACGGCACTTCGTCTTCTCCGGCCCCTCCGGCACCGGCAAGACCACGGTGGCCCGCATCCTGGGCCGGGTCTTCTACGCCCTCGGTCTGCTCGGTGGCGACCATCTGGTGGAGGCCCAGCGGGCCGACCTGGTCGGCGAGTACCTCGGCCAGACGGCGGTCAAGGCCAATGAACTCATCGACTCGGCCCTCGGCGGTGTGCTCTTCGTCGACGAGGCGTACTCGCTGTCCAACTCCGGCTACGGCAAGGGCGACGCGTACGGCGACGAGGCGTTGCAGGTGCTGCTGAAGCGGGCCGAGGACAACCGGGACCACCTGGTGGTGATCCTGGCCGGCTATCCGGAGGGCATGGACCGGCTGCTGGCCGCGAACCCCGGGCTCTCCTCGCGCTTCACGACGCGCGTCGACTTCCCCTCGTACCGTCCGCTGGAACTCACCTCCATCGGCGAGGTGCTGGCCGCGGAGAACGGGGACGTGTGGGACGAGGAGGCGCTCGACGAGCTGCGCTCCATCGCCGGACATGTGGTGGACCAGGGGTGGATCGACGAGCTGGGCAACGGACGGTTCCTGCGCACCCTGTACGAGAAGAGCTGCGCCTACCGCGATCTGCGGCTGTCGACCTATCCGGGCACGCTCACCAGGGACGATCTGGCCACGCTGCGGCTGCCGGACCTGATGCAGGCGTACGGCGAGGTGCTGTCGGGGCGGGGGCCCCAGGACCCGTCGCCCATGTGAGACAGGCGAGGTGAGACTGGCGAGGCGAGACTGGCGAGGCGAGACACCCGGCGGCCGCGGGCGGGCGGAGGTCGTCCGCCCGCCCGCGGCGGCTCAGGTGGCCAGGGCCTGTTCCGGGGTGCCCGTGGCTCTCGGTTCCCTCAGCCGGACCTCCGGGACCGCCCGGTGCGCCGGGTCCGTGACCTCGCCGACCAGCAGCTCCAAAACGTCCTCCAGGGCGACCAGTCCCAGCACCCGGCCGGAGGCGTCCGCGACCTGTGCCAGATGGGTCGCCGCGCGGCGCATCACCGTGAGCGCGTCGTCCAGCGGGAGTTCCGGGCGCAGGGTGGTCATCGGACGCCACACCTGCTGCGGCACCGCCCGCTCGGAGTCCTCCAGGTCGAGGACGTCCTTCACATGGAGATAGCCCATGAAGGCGCCGGTCTCCGCGGCGATCGGGAACCGGGAGTAGCCGGTGCGGGCGGTCAGCTCCACGATCTCGCCCGGCGTGACCGACGGGCCGACGGTCACCAGCGACTCCCGCCCGAGCAGGACGTCCGTCACCGGGCGCGAGCCCAGTTCCAGCGCGTCCTCCAGGCGCTCCTGCTCCTCGGGGCCGAGGAGGCCGGCCTGTCCGGAGTCCTCCAGCAGGCGGTTGAGCTGCTCGCTGGTGACGACGGCCTCCACCTCGTCCTTCGGCTCGACGTGGAAGAGCCGCAGGATGGCCCCGGCGCAGGCTCCGAGCGCGACGGTGATCGGCCGGCAGAGCCGGGCGAAGGCGACCAGACCGGGGCCGAGCCATAGCGCGGCCTTCTCGGGGGCCGCCATGGCGAGGTTCTTCGGGACCATCTCGCCGATCACAAGATGGAAGAAGACCACGGCGGCCAGCGCGATGACATAGCCCAGCGGGTGGACCATGCCGTGCGGGAGGTGCATCGACTCGAAGACCGGCTCCAGCAGATGCGCCACCGTCGGTTCGGCGACCGCGCCCAGGGTGAGGGAACAGACGGTGATGCCGAACTGGGCGGCGGCCATCATCTGCGGCAGCCGCTCCAGACCGTGCAGGACCTGGCGGGCCCGCACGGTGCCCAGGGGTTCGATCTGGCTGCGGCGGACGGAGACGAGCGCGAACTCGGCGCCGACGAAGAAGCCGTTGGCGAGGACGAGCAGGCCGGCGAAGACCAGTTGGAGGACGCTCATCGGGCGACCTCCACGACCGCGCCGGTCCGCACCAGGCGGATCCGCTCGGCCCGGTAGTGGCCGACCCGGCGCACCGAGAGCCGCCAGCCGGGCAGCTCGGCGCGGTCGCCGACGGCCGGGATCCGGCCGAGCAGGTCGGCGACGAGCCCGGCGACCGTCTCGTAGGGGCCCTCGGGGACGTGCAGTCCTATCCGCTGGAGGGTGTCGACACGGCAACTGCCGTCGACGTCCCAGGCGGGTCTGCCCTCCTCGGGCGGGGCGGCGGCCAGTTCGGGGATGTCCTGGCCGTCGTGCTCGTCGCGGACCTCGCCGACGATCTCCTCGACGATGTCCTCCAGGGTGACCACTCCGGCCGTGCCGCCGTACTCGTCGACGACGACGGCGATGGGCTGCTCGCTGCGCAGCCGGGACAGCAGGGGCTGGACCGGCAGGGTCTCGGGGACCTGGAGGGCGGGGCGGGCGATCCGGGAGACGGGGGTGCGCAGCCGGTCGTGGACCGGGACCGCGAGGGCGTCCTTCAGATGGGCCATGCCGACGATCTCGTCGATCTTGTCGCGGTAGACGGGGAAGCGGGACAGGCCGGTGGCGCGGGTCAGGTTGACCACGTCCTCGGCGGTGGCCGACGCCTGGAGGGCGCTGACCTTCACGCGCGGGGTCATGACGTGCTGCGCGGTCAGCTCGGCCAGGGACAGGGTGCGGACGAAGAGATCGGCCGTGTCCTGTTCGAGGGCGCCGGCCTGGGCCGAATGGCGGGCCAGGGAGACCAGTTCACCGGGGGTGCGGGCGGACGCCAGCTCCTCTGTGGGCTCCACGCCCAGGGCGCGCACCAGCCGGTTGGCGACCGTGTTCAGGGCGGCGATGACCGGCCGGAACAGACGGGAGAAGGCGTGCTGCGGGCCGGCCACGAACCGGGCCACCTGGAGGGGCCTGGACACCGCCCAGTTCTTCGGCACGAGTTCGCCGACCACCATCTGGACGGCGGAGGCCAGCAGCATGCCGACGACCACGGCGACACCGCCGACGGCCCCCTCGGGGATGCCGACGGCCGTGAACGGGCCGCGCAGCAGTGCGGCGAGGGCGGGTTCGGCGAGCATGCCGACGACCAGGGAGGTGATGGTGATGCCGAGCTGGGTGCCCGAGAGCTGGAAGGACAGCTCCTTCAGCGACTCCACGACCGTACGGGCACGGCGGTCGCCTTCGGCGGCGGCCTTCTCGGCGTCCGGGCGGTCGACCGTGACGAGGCCGAACTCGGCGGCCACGAAGAAGCCGTTGGCCAGGATGAGCAGGAACGCGGCTGCCAGGAGCAGCAGGGGGATGGTCATGATGCCGCCGCCTCCGCAGGGAAGGGGGCGGCGCAGGTACTACAGGACGAACCGTCCATCGCCGGAGAGGGTCACTCCTCGGGTAGCAGGAACCCCCGTGCGCCCGGCTGGGCGCGACAGGGGTGGAGGCGGGAAGGGGAACGCCTCCGTCACCAGATTAATCAAGACAGGGGCATGAGCGGCAGGGCGGACGTCCCCGAGTCAGCCCTGATCTTGGTCCGGCCGGCCCTGATCCGGGCCGGGGGCGCTCTCGGGGTCGCGGATCGAGCGGGCCTCGACGAGGGCCCGCAGGGCGCGGGCGTCGGCGATGGCCTGCTTCCTGTCGATGCCGGGCTGGATGCCGAGCGCGGGCAGGCTGGTGCCGTCGCTGAGGTCGAGGAAGACCCAGGCGTCGCCCGTACGGAGGTTCACCCGGAGGATCTCCGCCCAGTCCAGGCGCCGCCGTCCCGCGATGTTCACGACGGTGACGCCGGAGTCGTCGGCGAGGACGCTCACCCGGGCGAACCGGGCCAGCACCCAGAAGATCAGGGCGCCGGTCAGCACGAAGCTGAGCTTCTCGCCCGGGCCGAGCTGCTCCAGGAGCAGGGCGACGGCGGAGATGACGAGGAAGATCACCACTCCGGCCGAGAGCAGCACCGCGCGGGTGCGGCCCGGCCGGAAGGTGACGGGGAGGGTGGGCAGGTCGGACATGGTCCCGGGGTTCTCAGAGGCGGCAGGCGTGGATGGCCGTGGTCAGGATGGCCCGGGCGCCGATGTCGTAGAGGTCGTCCATGATGCGCTGGGCCTCCTTGGAGGGGACCATGGCGCGGACGGCGACCCATCCCTCGTTGTGCAGCGGGGAGACGGTCGGGGACTCCAGGCCGGGGGTGAGGGCGACGGCCTTCTCGAGCTGTTCGACCCGGCAGTCGTAGTCCATCATCACGTAGGTCCGGGCGACCAGGACGCCCTGGAGGCGGCGCAGGAACTGCTGGACCTTCGGTTCGGTGACGTCGTCGGGCTCGGCGCCGGTGCGGCGGATCACGATGGCCTCGGACTTCATGATGGGGTCGCCGAAGACCTCGAGGCCGGCGTTGCGCAGTGAGGTGCCGGTCTCGACGACGTCGGCGATGACCTCGGCGACGCCCAGTTCGATGGCGGTCTCGACTGCGCCGTCCAGGTGGACGACGGAGGCGTCGACGCCCTGCTCGGCGAGGTGCTTGGCGACGATGCCCTCGTAGGAGGTCGCGACGGTGCGGCCCTTGAGGTCCTCGACGGAGGCCGCCGTGCCGGGCTTGGCGGCGAAGCGGAAGGTGGAGCGGGCGAAGCCGAGCGGGAGGATCTCCTCGGCGTCGGCTCCGGAGTCGATGAGCAGGTCGCGGCCGGTGACGCCGATGTCGAGGCGGCCGGAGGAGACGTAGATCGCGATGTCGCGGGGGCGGAGGTAGAAGAACTCGACCTCGTTCTCCGGGTCGACGATGCGCAGTTCCTTGGACTCGCGGCGCTGCTGGTAGCCGGCCTCATGCAGCATCTCCGCCGCAGGGCCGGACAGGGAACCCTTGTTGGGGACGGCGATGCGCAGCATGAGGTCGGCTTCCTTCGCGTGAAACGTGAAAAAGGGGCGGTCGGTGAGAAGGGTGTTCTACAGGTGGGCGTACACGTCGTCCAGGGAGATTCCGCGGGCCACCATCATCACCTGGACGTGGTAGAGCAGTTGCGAGATCTCCTCGGCGGCGGCTTCCTTGCCCTCGTACTCGGCGGCCATCCAGACCTCGGCGGCCTCTTCGACGACCTTCTTGCCGATGGCATGGACGCCCTTCTCGACCAGTTCTGCGGTGCGGGAGGTGGCGGGATCGCCACTGGCGGCCTTCTGCTGGAGCTCGGCGAAGAGCTCCTCGAACGTCTTCTTGGACATGGTGCTGCCCACCCTACGCGCTCGGGCCGACCCGTCAGTGCCAGGGTTCGGATACTGAACGCAGGGTGGCCGCGGTCGCCACCGCCGCCGTCACCGCCTCGTGTCCCTTGTCCTCGTTGGAGCCCTCCAGACCGGCCCGGTCGAGGGCCTGCTCCTCGGTGTCACAGGTGAGGACGCCGTTGCCGACGGGGACGCCGGTGTCGACGGAGACCTGGGTGAGGCCCTGGGTGACGCCCTGGCACACGTACTCGAAGTGGGGGGTGCCGCCGCGGATGACGACCCCGAGGGCGACGATCGCGTCGTAGCCGCGGCCGGCCAGCGCCTTGGCGACGACCGGCAGTTCCCAGCTTCCGGGGACCCGGAGCAGGGTCGGCTCGTCGATGCCCAGGTCGTGCAGGGCGCGCAGGGCGCCGTCGACCAGTCCGTCCATCACCTTCTCGTGCCACTGGGCCGCGATGACGGCGACCCGCAGGTCACCCACATTGCGTACGGACAGTTCCGGTGCGCCCTTGCCGCTCACGTCTCTCCTCGGTGCTGTTCTTCGGTCTTACTGGTTGCCGCAGGGGGACACGGGGGCCGCGTCCAGCCAGGGCAGGTCGTGGCCCATCCGGTCCCGCTTGGTGCGCAGGTAGCGGATGTTGTGCTCGCCCGCCTGGACGGGCATGGGTTCGCGGGCGGCGACCTCGATGCCGTGCCGGACGAGCGCGTCGCTCTTCTCGGGGTTGTTGGTCAGCAGGCGGACGCTGCGCACGCCCAGGTCGGCGAGGATCCGCGCGCCGGCGCCGTAGTCGCGGGCGTCGGCGGGCAGGCCCAGCTCCAGGTTGGCGTCCAGGGTGTCGTGGCCCTGTTCCTGGAGTTCGTAGGCGCGCAGCTTGGACAGCAGTCCGATGCCGCGGCCCTCGTGTCCGCGCAGATAGACGACGACGCCCCGGCCCTCGCTCTGGATGCGCTCCAGGGACGCGTCGAGCTGGGGGCCGCAGTCGCAGCGCTGGGAGGCGAAGATGTCGCCGGTGAGGCATTCGGAGTGGAGCCGGACGAGGACGTCCTCGCCGTCCCCGATCTCGCCGTGGACCAGGGCGACGTGCTCGACGCCGTCGACGGTGGAGCGGTAGCCGTAGGCGGTGAAGGTGCCGTGGACGGTGGGCAGCCGGGTCTCGGCCTCGCGGCGGACGGTCGGCTCGGCGTCGCGGCGGTAGGCGATCAGGTCCTCGATGGAGATGATCGTCAGACCGTGCTTGCGGGCGAACGGGATCAGTTCGGGCAGCCGGAGCATCCGGCCGTCCTCGCCGGCGATCTCGACGATCGCGCCGGCCGGGCGCAGTCCGGCGAGCCGGGCGAGGTCGACGGCCGCCTCGGTGTGGCCGTTGCGGGTGAGGACGCCGCCGGGCTTGGCCCGCAGCGGGAAGATGTGGCCGGGGCGGACGAAGTCGTCGGCGTCCGTGGTGCCGGCGGCCAGCAGCCGGAGCGTGGTGGCGCGGTCGGCGGCGGAGATGCCGGTGGTGACGCCGTGGGCGGCGGAGGCGTCGACGGAGACGGTGAAGGCGGTCTTCATCGACTCGGTGTTGTCGTCGACCATCTGCGGGAGCTTCAGCCGCTCCAGTTCGTCGGCCTCCATGGGGGCGCAGATCAGGCCGCGGCACTCGCTCATCATGAAGGCGACGATCTCGGGGGTGGCCTTCTCGGCGGCGATGACGAGGTCGCCCTCGTTCTCGCGGTCCTCGTCGTCGACCACGACGACCGGGCGGCCGGCGGCGATGTCGGCGATGGCCTGCTCGACGGGGTCGAGCGCGAGGTCCTCGGGGCCGTCGGTGCTGTACAGGATCGGTGCCGTGCTCATGCCGGCGCTCCTTCCAGAGCGGGCCGCGCGCCCCGGCGGGAGCGCAGCCACCAGTCGCGCATGCCCCACAGGACGAGCGCGCCGTAGATGACGTAGACGAAGCCGGAGAAGGCGTAGCCGTTGGCGAAGTTGAGGGGGACGCCGACCAGGTCGACGAGGAGCCAGGCGAACCAGAACTCGACCATGCCGCGCGCCTGGGCGTACATGGCGACGACGGTGCCGACGAAGATGTAGGCGTCCGGCCAGGGGTCCCAGGACAGGCTGGGGTAGGCCGTGAAGAGCAGGGCCACGGCGACGGTGCCGAGGGCGGCGGCGCCGAGCATCGCCGCGCGTTCGCGCCAGGTGGCGAAGCGCGGGGTGATGTGGCCGTCGGCGGCGCCGTCCTTGTCGCGGTTCCACCGCCACCAGCCGTACAGGGCGACGGCCATGACGACGGCCTGCTTGCCGGCGCTGCCGGTGAGGTGGCCGTAGAAGGCGCCGAAGAGGATCAGGCCGGAGAGGAACTGGACGGGCCAGCTCCACAGGGAGCGCCGCCAGCCGAGGGCGAGGGCGGTCAGACCGAGGATGTTGCCGATCATGTCCGACCAGAGGATGTGCTGGTCGAGAACGGTGAACGCCTCGGAGTTGAGGGAGTTCACCGCTGCGCTCCCCCGGTGGTGGCGAGCAGCCGCTCGACGTACTTGGCGACGATGTCCACCTCGAGGTTGACCGGGTCGCCGGGCTGCTTGAGGCCGAGCGTGGTCAGGGCGAGGGTGGTGGGGATGAGGCTGACGGTGAAGTGCTCGGCGCCGGCCTCGACGACGGTGAGGCTGATGCCGTCGACGGTGATGGAGCCCTTCTCCACGACGTACCGGGCGAGGCCGGCGGGGAGGGAGATCTTGACGATCTCCCAGTTCTCGGAGGGGGTGCGGGCCAGGATCTCGCCGGTGCCGTCGACATGGCCCTGGACGATGTGTCCGCCGAGGCGGTCGCCGACGGCGGTGGGGCGTTCGAGGTTGACGCGGGAGCCGACGCCGAGGGCGCCGAGGCTGGAGCGGTCGAGGGTCTCGGCCATGACGTCGGCGGTGAACTCGTCACCCTCGTGCTCGACGACGGTGAGACACACGCCGTTCACGGCGATGGAGTCGCCGTGCTTCGCGCCGTCGGTCACGACGGGGCCGCGCAGCCGGAAGCGGGAGGCGTCGCCGAGATTCTCGACGGCGGTGACCTCACCCAGCTCTTCGACGATTCCGGTGAACACTTCCCGGGTCCTCCTGCCTCATTGGGCACGGACTCCGGGGCACTGTCGAGGACGACAGAAAGACGGACGAGGGCTACCGGGGCGTCGCCGGACGGACTCGTCCATGGACGAGTACACAGACGGCGGCGCGCACGCATGCCCGCCCGCCGCGCACTGCCTCCCATCCGGACTTTAACCGTCGGTCCAGGAATTTCACCTGGTCAACCGGTCACTGGACGTGACCGGGTCGCGGACTGTAACCGCCGGTTCGGACTTTCACCGACCCCGGAGTGCGCTGCTTTAGGTACAGGGCCAGTGTGCCACGGCCGATAGAGGTCTATCCGGGTGAACGGTGTGGGGTGGCTCACAAGCCGTGTCGCTGGACTTCTCACGCGGGCCCGAGGGGCCCAACTCCCCGCCCTTTCGGCCCGCTTGGGATTGGTCCATACCTATTGACTCAGTGGTCTAGTCCTCTTAGGGTCATCGCGTGCGGTCCCGGCGGCGGTGACGACGGCCCTTGCCCGCCGCCGGGCCCTTCAACTCCGCACAGGCCCCGGTCCCGGCCACGATCCCGGCCCCCTGCTCTGGCAGGGTGTGGCCATGACGACCGCGATCGCCGACGAGTTCGAGACGCACCGGCCCAGGCTGTTCGGTCTGGCCTATCGGATGCTGGGCTCGGCCCATGAGGCCGAGGACACGGTCCAGGACGCCTATCTGCGGTTCAGCGGCGCCGACCGGGACGTGATCGAGTACCCGGCCGCCTGGCTCGCCACCACCGTCACCCGTCTGTGTCTGACCCGGCTGACCTCGGCCCGCGCGCGGCGCGAGAGCTATGTCGGGGACTGGCTGCCCGAGCCGGTCGTCACCTCCGACGGCACGCTCGGCCCGCTGGAGTCGGCCGAACAGCGCGACGCCGTCTCCCTGGCGATGCTCGTGCTGCTGGAGCGGCTCACTCCGACGGAGCGCGCGGTGTACGTCCTGCGCGAGGCGTTCGCCTACGGGCACCGGGAGATCGCCGACACGCTCGGCCTGAGCGAGGCCAACTGCCGTCAGCTCTACCGGCGGGCGGAGCAGCGGCTTTCGGCACGGGAGGGGCGGTTCGAGGCGGCGCCCGCGCGCCAGGAGGAGCTGGTCGACTCGTTCCTGTCGGCCGCGAGGAACGGCGATCTGGCCGGCCTCGAACGGATCCTCGCCGAGGACGTCACCTGGTGGAGCGACGGCGGCGGCAAGGCCAAGGCGGCGCTGCGGCCCATCCTGGGACGCGCGAAGGTGCTGCGCTTCCTGGCCGGGGTGCTCAAGGGCGCCACGCCCGGTACGACCCTGGAGTCCGCCGAGCTGAACGGCGCCCCCGCGCTGCTGGCCCTGGACGGCGACGGCACGCTGGTCACCACCTTCTCCTTCGTGTGCGGCGCGGACGGCATCACGGGCGTGCGGGCCGTGGCCAACCCCGACAAGCTGGACTTCGTACGGCGTCAGCTCGGACAGGTGTGAGGCCGCTCACCATGGCGGCGGCCCCAGGGCTGTCACATCGCGCGGGGCTGTCCGGTCCGAGCTGGTGAAGAGGTGCTCCAGCGGGGAGCGCCTCGCGTTGACGAGGGGCTGAAGAGCATGAGCACGATCCTGGTGACCGGCGGTACCGGAACCCTCGGCAGGCTCGTGACCGAGCTGCTGCGCGCGGACGGGCACGAGGTGCGGGTGCTGAGCCGGCACTCCGAGCCGTACGCGGTGGATCTGACGAAGGGCGGGCCGGGGCTGGACGCGGCCGTGGCGGGCGTGGACACGATCGTGCACTGCGCGTCCAGCCCGCGCGGCGACGACGAGCGCGCGGCCGAGCTGCTGATCGAGGCGGCCCGGACGGCGGGCGTCGGCCATCTGGTCTACATCTCGATCGTCGGCGTGGACCAGGTGCCGTTCGGCTACTACCGCAGCAAGCTCGCCGTGGAGAAGCTGGTGGAGTCCTCGGGGCTGGGCTGGACGGTGCTGCGCGCGACCCAGTTCCACGATCTGCTGCTCCAGTTGTTCGAGGCGCTGGCGAAGGTGCCAGTGCTGCTGCTTCCGGCGGGGGTGAGCGACCAGCCGGTGGAGGTCGCCGAGGTGGCCCGGCGGCTCGCGGAGCTGGCGGTGGGCGATCCGGCGGGGCGGGTGGCGGACCTGGGCGGACCCGAGGTGCGCACGCTGGAGTCGCTGGCCCGTGACTATCTCAGGGCGAGCGGCAAGCGGAGCCGTCCGGTGGTCAACGTGCCGCTGTGGGGCGCGGCCTACCGCCAGTTCCGCGCGGGCGGCCACCTGGCGCCGGAGCACGCGGTGGGCAAGGGGACCTTCGAGGAGTACCTGGCGGCGCGCAGCCGCCGTTGAGGGCCGACCGGCTCGCGCCGGGCTCGCTGACGGGTGGTCACGGTGTCGTGAACAGCGTCTCCTGGGCGGCCTCGCGCGCGGTGAGCAGCGCGCCGCGCAGCACCGCGCCGCCGCCCAGGACGCTGGGCCGCACCTCGGTGGGCAGCGGGGTCATGGTCCGCAGCCTGCGGGCCACCCGGCCCGCCAGCTCGGGGCCGCCCGCCTGCCCGACCTCACCGCCCAGGACCACGCACCCGGGGTCGAGGACGGCGACGACGGAGGCGGCGCCCAGGGCGAGCCGCTCGGCCAGCGCGTCGAGAAAACCCTCGGCCGCGGCGGAGGAAGCCGTCGAGGCGCCGGCGTCCGAAACCGACCGCACCGCCTCCCTGACGACCGCCGCCCCGGCAGAGGCACCGTCCGTCTCCGCTCCCGCCCCCGCGTCGATCCCGTACTCCCCCGCCAGCGCGGTGATCGCCGCCGCCCCGGCCAGGGAGTGGAAGCCGCCCTCGCAGTCCGTCGCCGAGGGCAGTCCCGAGGTGCCCGGCACCGGCAGGAAGCCGATCTCGCCGGTGCCTCCGGAGGCGCCGCGGCGCAGCCGGCCGTCGAGGACGACGGCGGCGCCGGTGCCGTGGCCCAGCCAGAGCAGCACGAAGGTGTCGTGGTCCCGGGCGGCGCCCTCGCCCCGCTCGGCCAGCGCGGCGAGGTTGGTCTCGTTCTCGACGCTCACCCGCGCCTTCGGGAGGCGTTCCTGCAGCTCGGCGACCAGGCGCCGGTGCCATGCGGGCAGCCCGGAGGAGGTGCGCAGCTCGCCGCTGGCCGGGTCGATCAGGCCGGGCACGCCGATGCCGACGGTGTGCAGCCGGCCGGCCCCCGCCTCCTTCGCCGCGCGCTCGACCAGCGTGACCGCCTGCTCCACGGCGGGCCCGGTGCCGGTGTCGCCGCCGATCGGCACGGACGCCTCGGCGAGGACCCGGCCGACCAGGTCGGAGACGAGGACGGCGACGCTCTCGGTGCGTACGTCCAGCGCCGCGAGCTGGGCGCGGCCGGCGGCGATGCCGTAGAGCCGGGCGTTCGGGCCGCGCCGCCGGGCGCCGGTCTCGCCGACGACCTCGATCAGGCCGGAGGCGGCGAGGCGTTCGACGAGGTCGGAGACTGTCGGCCGGGAGAGTCCGGTGAGCAGTTTCAACTGCGCGGCCGTCAGCGGGCCTTCGTCCTGGAGCAGGCGCAGGGCGAGCCGGTCGTTGATGGCCCGTGCGGTGCTCGGTGATGCGCGCATGCCGGGATCCTCCCACGGGCGGCCGGGGGCACCCTCCGGACCGGCCTCTATTTATCAGGCAAGGTTCCTGATAGTTTACGGCGGCGGAGCCCGGCGGGGGCACGGATGTCCGGAAGGGGCGGGAGAATGAGCACAGTGGTCCAGGCACCGACGGAGGTACGGCGCGCCCGGTACGCCGTGGCGGCCGTCTTCGCCGTGCACGGCGCGGTGACCGGTTCGTTCGCCACCCGGGTGCCGTGGATCCAGGACCACGCCGGGGTGGGCGCCGGGCAGCTCGGACTCGCCCTCGCCTTCACCGCGTTCGGCGCCTCCTGCTCGATGCCGCTGGCCGGGCGGATCACCCATCAGCTCGGCAGCCGGACCGCGCTGCGGGCCCTGATGACCCTGTGGACCGTGTCGCTGGTCCTGCCGGCCCTGGCGCCGAACATGCTCACCCTGTGCCTGGCGATGTTCGTGTACGGCGCCTCCGCCGGAATGGCGGACGTGGCGATGAACGCCCTCGGCGTCGAGGTCGAACAGCGGCTCGGCAAGTCGATCATGTCCGGGCTGCACGGCATGTGGAGCGCGGGCGCCCTGATCGGTTCGGCGGGCGGCACGCTCGCCGCCCATCTGGGCTCGGACGCGCGCGTGCACCACGCGCTGGCGGCGGCCGTGCTCACCGCGCTGGGCCTGCTGGCCTGCGGCTGGGTGCTGGATCTGCGGCCCACGGAGGACGAGGAGCCGCCGCCGCGGTTCGCGCTGCCGCCGCGCTCGGCGCTGCTGATCGGCGCGGTCGGGTTCTGCGCGGTCTTCGCGGAGGGCGCCAGCCTGGACTGGTCGGCGGTGTACCTGGAGGACCACATCGGGTCCTCGGCCGGTCTCGCGGCGGCCTGCACGACCGGGTTCATGCTCACCATGGCGGTGGCCCGGCTGGTCGGGGACGCGGTGGTGAACCGGTTCGGCGCGGTGCGCACGGTCCGGGCGGGCGGCGTGCTCGCCGCGGCCGGCGGAGTGCTGGTCGTGGTGGCCGGGCAGCCGGCGCTGGCGATGGCCGGGTTCGGGCTGATGGGGCTGGGGATCGCCGTCGTCGTACCGCTGTGCTTCGCCGCGGCCGGGCACAGCGGGCCGAACCCCAGTCAGGCGATCGCGGGCGTGGCGACGATCACCTACACCTCGGGGCTGATCGCGCCGAGCCTGATCGGCGGGGTGGCTCAGCTCACCAGCCTGATGGTGTCGTTCATGGTGGTCACGGCGCTGTCCTGCGGTCTGGTGGTGTTCGCCGGGGTGCTGCGCGGCGGCGAGCGCAAGGGCGCGCGGGGCGCGGAGGTCAGTCCGCCGGCCGCAGCAGTGCCCGGCCCGCGGTCCTGAGGGTCTCGCTCCACGGCGCGGGGCGCATGGTGGCCGGGTCCAGCCGGACCAGGACCCGGGTGCCCCGCGCGTAGGTGACCGTGCCGTCAGGCGAGCAGAACCGGAAGCCGTAGGTGAGGCCGGTGGTGCCGAGCCGCTCCAGCCAGAGGTGGACGGCGTAGGGGCCCGGGCGGGTGACCGGAGCCTCGTAGCTGACCCGCAGTTCCTTGACCGCGTTGCAGGCGTCGCCCGCGGTCGCCCAGTCGCCCTCGAAGCGCACCCCGTGCTCCTGCCACAGCTCGGTCCAGGCGCGCTCGACCATCACCGGGTAGCGGGCGTTGTGCAGCAGCCCGAGCGCGTCCAGGTCGTCGAAGTGGACGGTGACGGGGATCAGCCGGCCGTGGGAGAGGGCGGGAGCGGGGACGGGGGCGGGGGCGGTCGGGGCTTCGGCGGTCACGGCGGGGCTCCTGTGCGTGTACGAGTCAACGATTCTCATCCTAACCGGCGCCTAAGCGGTCGCTCACCCTCCGGATTGCCCCGAGAATGGTCCGGCACATCCGCACGAGCGAAAGCGAACCGCACCATGGATCTTGGCGTCCGCTGGACACTGCACGGCGACGGACGCACCCCGGCGCCCGGGGCGGTGGTCCGCCCCGACGAGCGGCTCTCCTGGCCCCGCACGGTCGGGCTCGGCGCCCAGCACGTGGTGGCGATGTTCGGAGCGTCCTTCGTCGCGCCGGTCCTGATGGGTCTGGACCCGAACCTCGCGATCATGATGTCGGGCGTCGCGACCGCGATCTTCCTGCTGGCCACCCGCGGCCGGGTGCCCAGCTACCTGGGCTGCTCGCTGTCCTTCGTGGGCGTGGCCGCGGTCATCCGGGCCCAGGGCGGCAGCAGCGCCACCGTCACCGGCGCGGTGTTCGTGGTCGGGGTGGCGCTGTTCGCGGTCGGGCTGGCCGTGCAGCGCTTCGGGGCGCGGATCATCCACGCGGCGATGCCGCCGATCGTGACCGGCGCGGTCGTCATGCTGATCGGCTTCAACCTCGCCCCGGTCACCGCCTCCACCTACTGGCCGCAGGACCAGTGGACGGCGCTGCTGGTCATGGCGTTCACCGCGCTGGCCGTCGTCTGTCTGCGCGGTTTCTGGTCCCGGATCGCGATCTTCCTGGGCCTGGTCTTCGGATACGCGGTCTCCTGGGCGTTCGACCGGATCTTCGGCCGGATCCACTCGGCCGACGCGAGCGGCAAGGTCACCGACCACTGGCGGCTGGACCTGTCCGCCGTGGGACAGGCCGACTGGATCGGGCTGCCGCACTTCCACGGCCCGTCCTTCGAGTGGTCGGCGATCCTGGTCGCGCTGCCCGTGGTGATCGCGCTGGTCGCCGAGAACGCGGGCCACGTCAAGGCGGTCGGCGAGATGACCGGCGACCCGCTGGACGACAAGCTCGGCACCGCGATCTCGGCCGACGGCGTCGGCTCGATGCTCTCCACCGCGGTGGGCGGCCCGCCCAACACCACCTACTCCGAGAACATCGGCGTGATGGCCGCGACCCGCGTCTACTCCACGGCCGCCTACTGGGCCGCCGCCGGCTTCGCGCTGCTCTTCGGCCTGTGCCCCAAGTTCGGCGCGGTCGTCGCCGCGATCCCCGGCGGGGTCCTCGGCGGCATCACCGTCATCCTCTACGGCATGATCGGCCTGCTCGGCGCCCAGATCTGGCTGAACGCCGGCGTCGACCTGCGCAACCCGCTGAACCTGGTGCCGGCCGCCGCGGGCATCATCATCGGCGTCGGCAACGTGACCATGGAGTTCACGGACACCTTCTCGCTCAGCGGCATCGCCCTGGGCACCCTGGTCGTGATCATCGGCTACCACGCCCTGCGCGCCTTCGCCCCCGCCCACCTCAAGACCCAGCGGCCGCTGCTGGACGAGGGCACCAGTTCCTACGACGACGACGCCAGCTCGTAGGCGTACGACGGGCTGAACTCGCCCGCCGCGCCCTTGCAGCCGTCGGACTCCCCCGGCAGCTTCACCCACAGATAGCCGTCGATGCGCGGCTCGCCGGTGTCGAGGGTGGGGGCGCGGCCGATCGTGCGGCCGTCCGGGTCGCACCACTCGCCGTCGGCGGGCGCGCCGTTGCCGTTGCGGCTGGTGTCGATGACCGCCCCGAGTCCGGGCGGTCCGCCGAGCAGGTCGAGGACCTGGCGGTCGTAGACGATCTCGTCGGCGGTGCGGCGGAAGTTGGAGACGTTGCTGAAGATGCCGGCCGAGGAGGCGGCGCCGGCCTGCCGGAGCAGCGCCGCCTGGTGGGCGGGGCTGTTCCAGTGGGAGTGCCCGGCGTCGTAGTAGACGCGGGCCTTCGGGTTGGCCGCCCTGAGGACCCGTCCCGCGCGGGCCAGCGCGGCGAGCCGGGCGTCCCTGCGGTCGGCGGAGAGGCAGTCGGTCTGGGCGATCGAGTCGGGCTCCAGGATCACGACGGTCTCGCGCGAACCGAGGCCGGCCGCGAACCGGTCGATCCAGCCGGCGTAGGCGTCGAGGTCGGGCGCCCCGCCCTCGGAGGCGCCGCCGCAGTCCCGGTCGGGGATCGCGTACGCCACCAGGACCGGCACCCGGCCCTGGGCGGCGGCGCCCGAGGTGACCGCGCGCACCCGTGACGTCAGGGTGCCGGGCGCGTAGTCGGCGAACCACACCGCGGCCGGACGGCTCGCGATGCGGGACTCGACGACCGCGCGGCGCGGGTCGTCCGGGTGGTCGTGGACCCAGTCCAGGACCTGCGACTCGGGATGGTGGTAGAGCCGGGCGGGGGCGGCGGCGGCCCGCGGCTTCCGGGTCGCCGAGGGGGTGGGCGAGGCGCTCGGTGACGGCGACCCGCTCGGCGTCGCCGAGGTGGCGGACGGGGACGGGAGCGGCGACCCGGCCGACCCCGCCGCCGACGGATCGGTCCGCGGGGCGTCGTGGCGCGCCGCCCGCCGGTCGTCCGCCCCGTCCTCGCCGAGCGCGGTCATCGTCCCCGCCGCGGTGGCCACCGCCACCACCGCCGAGGCGGCCACCACCATCGCCCCGCGGCGGCCCGCCCGTCGCACACCTGAGCCTCGCACCGTGCCGTTCCCCTCCCGCGCGACGGACTCGTTCCCCCGTTCCGGGGAAGCCTCCGGCCCGCCGACGCGCGGGCCAGCCTAAGGCTGTCACCCTTCCCCCATGCCGCGATCGGAACAGTTCACCACTTCCGTCGAGACGCCTGTGGACACGGCGGTCGACGACGTCCTCGCCCGGATGCGCGTCCTGGACGCGGAACTGCCGCCGCACGACGGCATCGCCGTCTTCAACCGCGTCTATCTCGCCGTGACTTCGGAGGTGGACCGGCGGATCGACTCCGGCCGGTTCGGCAACGCGCGGGCCACGGCCACCCTGGACGTGCGGTTCGCGGAGCGGTACCTCGCGGCCGTCGACGCGGCCCTGGGGGACGGGCGTCCGCCCGCCTGCTGGCGTCCGCTGGTCCAGATGCGCCGCCATCCCGGGGTACGGCCGCTTCAGTTCGCGCTGGCGGGCATCAACGCGCACATCGGGCACGATCTGGCGCTGGCCGTCGTGGACGCCTGTCGTAGCCTCGGCTGCGAACCGGGTGATCTGGAGGACGACTACGAACGGGTGGGCGATGTCCTCGTCGCGCTGGAGGAGCGCATCCGCGAGGAGTTGATGCCGGGCCCCGATCTCCTCCAGATCGCCGACCCGCTGACCCATCTGCTCGGCGCCTGGAGCCTGGAGCGGGCCCGGGACGCCACCTGGACGGCGGCCCGGGCCCTGTGGGCGCTGCGCGGACTCCCGGACGTGGCCCGGGAGTTCACCGACCGCCTCGACACGGCGGTCGGCTTCGCGGGGCGCATGCTGCTCACGCCCCTGTGAGGCTCTGCCTCGGTGTCCCGGTCAGTCCTCGGGGAGTTCGACCGGTGCGATCTCGTCGTACACGTCACCGGGGCCGGGGTTGGTGGCGTCGGTCGTGCCGCCGAAGTGGTGCATGACGCCCCAGACGGCGTTCAGCGCGGTCTGCACGGCGCCCTCGGCCCAGCCGGCCGTCCAGGAGATGTCGTCGCCGGCCAGGAAGATGCCCCGCTTGTCCTCGGGCAGCCGGTCCTGCATGAAGTGCGTGAACAGGCGCCGCTGGTAGCGGTAGTGGCCGGGCAGGTTGGCCTTGAACGCGCCCATGAAGTAGGGCTCGTTCTCCCAGGACACCGTCACCGGGTTGCCGATGATGTGCTTGCGGATGTCGACCTTGGGATAGATCTCGCCGAGCGACTTCAGCATGACCTCCATCCGCTCGTTCGCGGACAGCGGCAGCCACTTGAGGCTGTCGTCGCACCAGGTGTACGACAGGCAGATCACGGCGGGCTTGTCGGGGCCGTCGTCCAGCAGGTAAGTGCCGCGGGTCATCCGGTCGGTGAGCGTCATCGACATGACGTCCCGGCCCGTCTCCTCGTCCTTGTCCAGCCAGAACGGCCGGTCGACCGGGACGAACAACTTGCTGGACTCCATGTAGTGGGTGCGCTCGATCGCCGTCCAGTGGTCGATCGGGAAGAGCGAGTCGTCGCAGGCGATCTTCGACAGCAGCATCCAGGACTGGGCGGTGAAGATCGCCGCCTTGTAGGTGCGGATGTCGCCGTTGGCGTCCGTCACGGTGATCGCGTTGCCGGCGGTGCGGTGCAGCCGGGTCACGGCCGGGCGGGGCGCGCCGTCCTCGTGCAGGCTCGCCAGCGAGGTGCCCTGCGCCCAGTGGACGATCTTCTGCGGCGCCCGCTCCCACAGCCGCAGCGGCAACTGCTGGGAGCCGCCGACGATCCCGCGGTGGTGGTCGTCGGCCTCGGTGTAGACGACCCGCAGGATCTCCAGGATGGAGTTGGGGAAGTCGGTGTCCCAGCCGCCGGTGCCGAAGCCCACCTGGCCGAAGATCTCGCGGTGCCGGAAGGACCGGAACGCCTCGGAGTCGCAGAGGAAGCCGTAGAAGGTCTGGTTGTCGAGCTTCTCGACCAGCTTCGCCCAGATCTCGCGGATCCGGGGCACGTCCCGCTCGCGCATGGCCTGGTTCATGTCGGAGAAGTCGGCGCCCTCTTCGAGGCACTTGTTCCAGGCCGCGGCGACGTCACGGTAGACCTGCGGGAGGTCCTCCACCGTCTCGGCGTAGTGCGACTCGCCCTTGAGGTCGACGACCGTCGAAGGGGTGGTCTCGGCGAGCGGGTTGGGGAACGGACGGGTCTGAAGACCCACCAGGTCGATGTAGTGCTGGAGGGCCGTGGAGGACGGCGGGAAGCGCATCGCGCCCATCTCGGCGGTGAGCGAGGGGTCGCAGCCCTCGAAGCCCACCGTGCGCAGCCGGCCGCCGATCTTGTCGGCCTCGTAGACGACGGGCTTGAGGCCCATCTTCATCAGCTCGTAGGCGGCGATGACACCGGAGAGTCCGCCGCCGATGACGGCGACCTCGGCGCCGTGCTCGGTCGCCGGGATCTGGCCGAGCCCCGCCGGATGGGCGAGGAAGTCGTCGTAGGCGTACGGGAAGTCCGGGCCGAACATGGTGATCGGCGGCTGCTGCTCGTCGGTGTGCTCGACGGCGTTGGGCACCATGGACGTCATGGGGTACGGACTCCTTGCGGCAAAGATGAGCGGGGGGGGTGGGGGCGGGGCGGGCTGCGGAGGTCAGACCAGGGACCCGTAGAGGCCGGGGCGGCGGTCGAGCAGATACGGGTTGGCCGCGCGGGAGGCGGCCAGGGCCTCGGGGTCGGCGTCGGCGAACACCAGGTCCTCGCCGCGTCCGGCGCGGGTCCGGGCGACCCCGTCGGGACCGGCCAGCGTGGAGAGCCCGACGAACTCGAACTCGCCCTCCGGACCGACCCGGTTGACGTACGCCACGTACATCTGGTTCTCGAAGGCGCGCACCGGGATCATGGACTCGGCGACGAACTGGTACGGGTGCATCTGCGCGGTCGGGACGAGCAGGAGGTCGGTGCCGGCCAGGGCGTGGCCGCGGACGTTCTCCGGGAACTCGACGTCGTAGCAGATCAGCAGGCCGACGGTGAGTCCGCCGAGGGTGGCCTGGACGACCGGCTCGGTGCCCGGCGTGAAGTGGTCGCGCTCGAAGCAGCCGAAGAGATGGGTCTTGCGGTAGTTCGCGAGCCGGTCGCCGTCGGCGGAGACGAGCTGGACGGAGTTGTGCACGACGTCACCGGCGCGCTCCGGGTAGCCGTAGGCGATCGCCAGGCCGTGCCGGGCGGCCAGCTCGGCGACCGCGTCGGCGGAGTCGCCGTCGGCGGGCTCGGCGAGGCGGCCGATGCCGTCGCCGATCGCGTAGCCGGTGAGGAACATCTCCGGGGTGACGAGCAGCGCGGCGCCCGCGGCGGCGGCCCGGCCCGCGGCCTCGTCGAGGACCTTGAGGTTCTCGACGACGGAGCCGGGGCGGCCGGAGCTCTGGAGCAGGGCGGTGCGCATGCGGGATCCTCACCGGGACGGGGATTCGGGGGGTTGATTCGAAGGTACGGCGGCGGCGTGAGCCGGACAAGAAGGAGCCGTTGCGCGCCGGTGAGCGGAACGTTGCGTGCCCGGGGCGCCCGGCGGCGATTCGTTGCGCGCCGTGATCGCGGGGGTCCGGGGCGGCCCTCACCTTCTCCTCGCCGAGGCCGTCACCACCGCTGTGACCAGGTACGGAACCGCGCACAGCGCGAAGGCCGCGGCATGGCCGCCGAGGCCGGCGAGGGCCGCGTAACCGGCGTACACGCCGATGGTGACGGCCTCGGTGCCCAGGCTCGCCACCGAGGTGAGGGTGGCCCGGGCGCCGTCCTCGATGCGGTGCTGGAGCCGGACGTCGGCCAGGACGGTGGCGAGCTGGAACCCGCCGAAGGCGAGGGCGACGAGCGCGATGCCGGCCGGTGTGCCGGTGACCGCGCCGGCGGCGAGGGCGAGCGCCGAGACGGTGAGCAGGACGGCGAACCCGGTACGGCCCAGCCGCTCGGCGGGCCCGGCGAGCAGGCTGCCCGCGGTGACCCCGGCCCAGAGCAGCATGAGCAGATAAGGGACGGTCGCGTCGGCGACGCCGGTGTCACGGACCAGCAGCGGTGTGTACTCGTCCAGGGCTCCCCAGACCGCGGAGACGGCCGGCACCAGCAGCAGCGCGCCCCGCACCGAGCGGTCCCGGTGGGCCTCGCCGAGCCCGGCGCGCAGGGTGGCCGCCCAGCCGGGGCCCTCGGTGCCGTCGGTGCCGTCGGCCGGGGCGCGGTGTTCGGGGAAGCGGGTCGCGGTCGCGGCGCACAGCAGACAGGCCAGCACGCTGGCGGCGCCGACCGCCGGGTAGCCGTGGGCGGCGAAGAGCGGGCCGGCCAGGCCCATGGCGGCCATCGCGGCGGCCTGTCCGACGGCGTGGGCGCGGCCCATCACCCGGGCGTACCGGTGGGCGGCGCCGAGCCGCTCCAGTTCCTCGTAGACGAGGGCCTCCAGCGCGCCCGAGCCGAGCGCGCCGCGCACGCCCCACAGGACGAATCCGGCCGCGAACGCCCAGTACGAGGGGACGAGCACCCACAGGGCGAAGCCGGCGGCGCCCAGCAGCGGGCCGAGCCACAGCAGGGCGCGGCGGGAGAAGGCGTCCGCCCAGGCGCCGGAGGGGACCTCCAGCAGGACTCCGGTCGCCGACCACAGGACGAACAGCGAGGAGATCTGCCAGACGGACAGGCCGGTGTCGGCGAACAGCAGCGCGTACACCGGGTACAACAGCACGAACTCGTCGAGGAACGCGTAGCCGTAGAGCGTGCCGGTGAGCCGCCGGACTCCGGTCGCGGCGGGGTGTCGGGGTGCGGGTGAGGATCAATGTCGCCAGGTCATGTCTTCGATGGTAGACAGCCGGGGCGCCGCTGCCCAGCGGATTTCAGAGTTCGCGGAGCCGGTCGACGATCTCCTGGAGCAGGCCCGGGTCCGCCTTCAGGCCCGGGGGCAGGACGCGGCGCGGCGGGTCGATGCGCAGGAGGCCGGCCTCGGCCAGGTCGCCGAGCAGCACGCGGACGACGGTCAGGGGCAGGTCGGCGTCCGCGGCCAGCTCGACCACGGGGCGCGCTCCGCGGCGCACCAGGTCCAGCAGGGCGCTGCGGGCGTGATCGACCTCCGGGCCTGACGGCTCCGCGTCCAGGGCGGTGACCCAGGACATCAGGTCGATGGTGTGCCGCCCCGAGGGCTGGGTGCGGCCGCGGGTGACGGTGTAGGGGCGCACCATCGGCCCGGTCTCGTCCTCGTACCAGTGGTCCGTCACAGCCGGATCAGGTGGCCGTGCGCGCGGCGGCGTCCAGATGGCTGCCCAGCCGGCGGACCAGCAGGGCCGTCTCGTGGGCGAGCTGTCCGACGTCGGTGCGCACGTCGCTGAGCACGGCCAGCCGGCTGCCGTCGCCGGCCGGGGTGATGAAGAGGTACGCCTCCTCCAGCATCACCATCGTCTGCCGGACCTCGCCCGCCTCGAAGCGCTCGCCCGCCGAGCGGGCCAGGCTGTGGAAGCCGGAGCAGACGGCGGCCAGGTGCTCGATGTCCCGTCCCGGCATGCCCTCCGAGTGGCTCAGGGGCAGGCCGTCGGCGGTGAGGAGGACGGCGTGGCGCACATGGTCGGTCCTGGCGACGAGGTCGTCGAGCAGCCAGCCGAGGCCCGTGCCGGGTGCGCCGGGGGCGTCGGCCTCGGGTGCCACGGGCTCGGGGGTCTGGTCGTCACTGTGCATGGTCGGCCTCCGTGCCTTCGTCGCCGTCTCTCCGCGTGGGCAGGCCCTGGCGGCCGCGTTCCAGACCTCGTTGGAAGGAGCCGAAGACGGCCCGCATCTCCTCGGCGTCGACCTCGCGCTCGGGGGTCGCGTCCCGGGCGGGCGGCTCGTCGCGCAACGGCGCGGCCAGCGACGCCTGCCGCACACGCCGGGGCAGCGCGGACGCCGGGGGCCCGGCCGGTGCCGGGGCGCCACCGGATCCCTCGGTCCCGGCCGGCGCGGTGCCCGCCGAGCCCACGGGCCCCCGGCCCCCTTCGTGCCCGGTGGACGGGGCCCCTTCCCGGACTCCGTGCGTGAGCGGTCCCGGGGCACGGTCGTGCCCGGCCGGCGGCTCGGCGGGACCGGGGGCCCCGGCGACGTGGTGCTCCGGGACGCGGTCGCTGAGCGGCCGCGCGGTGTCGTGGGCCTCACCGGTGCGATGCGCCGGGCGGGCGGTGTCCGGGGTCCGGGCCTCCGGCACGGCACGGCCGGACGTCCGGGCGTCCTCGGGTGCCGGGACTCGGTCGGTGAGCGGCCGCGCGGTGTCGTGGGCCTCGCCGGTGTGGTGTGCCGGGCGGGCGATGTCCGGGGTCCGGGCCTCCGGGACGGCATGGCCGGGCGTGCGGGCGTCCTCGGGCGTCGCGTCGTCCGTGGGAGTGGCCGGGGCCAGGACCGTCGACGGGAGGAGTACCACCGCGGTCGTGCCGCCGTAGGGCGAGTCGCGCAGGGTGACCTGGATGTCGTGGCGTGCGGCGAGGCGTCCGACGACGTAGAGGCCGAGCCGGTCGTGCCGGGTCGGGTCGAAGGCGTCCGGGTCGGTGAGCGTGCGCTGGGCGTCGGCGAGCTGGTCGGGGTCGAGGCCGAGGCCCCGGTCGTCGATCTCCACGACGAAGCCGCCCGACACCCGTCCGGTCCGCACGGTGACCTGGGTGTGCGGCGGGGAGAACACCGTGGCGTTCTCCAGCAGTTCGGCGATCAGGTGGACCACGTCGGCCACGGCGTCGGCGGCGACACCGATCTCGGGCATCGGCGGGACGACGACCCGGGTGTAGTCCTCGATCTCGCCCACCGCGGAGGACACCACGTCCGCGACCGGCACAGGGCGTCGCCACCGGCGCCCGGGGACCGCGCCGGACAGGATGATCAGGCTCTCCGCGTGGCGGCGCATCCGGGTGGTGAGATGGTCGATCCCGAAGAGCTGGCCGAGGATCTCCGGGTCGTCGGTGCGCCGTTCCAGGGTGTCGACGAGCTTGAGCTGGCGGTGGACCAGCGCCTGGTTGCGGCGGGCGATGTTGAGGAGCACCGCGAACAGGCCGCGGCGCAGGGTCGCCTGGGTGACGGCGGCCTCGACGGCGGCCAGGCGGGCGCTGTTGAAGGAGCGGCCGACCTGGTCGATCTCGTCGGCATCGCCCTCCTCGGCGGCCAGCGGCGGCGCCTCGGCGACGGCGTCCACGTCGTCGCCGGCGCTCAGCCGCCGCATCACGTCGGGGAGTTGGCGGGTGGCGAGCAGGTCGGCGTCGTCCCGCAGGGTCTCCAGGCGCCGGGAGATGCGCCGGGCGCCGCGCACCGAGAACCACAGCGACAGGCCGACGGCGGCCAGTCCGACGAAGCCGGCCACGGCCGCCTTGGTGAGTTCCCCGTAGGCGAAGTCCCGGCCGCGGGCGGCGGAGTTCTCGGCGGACTGGGTGCACAGCTCCATGTAGCGCTTGACGGCGCGGTCGGTGGTGGTGCGCCAGGTGTCGGCCGCGACGGCCTTCCCGGCGCGCGCCGGACCGGCCCGCAGCAGGGCGTCCTCGCCCTCGACCAGCGAGCGGTGCAGCTCCCCGCGCTGGAAGCTCTCGAAGAGGGCGCGCGAGTCGGCCGGCAGGTCCGGCACGTAGGTGTGCTCGAAGACGCGCCGGTCCTCGATGGTGGCCGTCAGGGTGTCGTACTGCCGGTCGGTCAGGGTGCCGGCGGCACGCGCCCCGGCGACCAGGGCGTCCTCGCGGGAGACGAACTCCCGTACCCGGACGAGTTCGATGACGACCTGGGCCTCGCGGGCGAGCTGTCCGGCCTGGAGGGCGGTGAGCGCGGACTCGGCGTCGAAGCCGGGTTCCACGATCGCGCCGTACTCGGTGACGGCCCGGTCCCAGGTGAGCTTGCGGGAGAGGACCCGGTCGCGCAGCGGGTCGAGGCCGTCGGAGGCCCGGAGCATCGTCTCCAGCGACTCGCGCTGGGTGCCGGTGAGCCGGCTGCGGTCGCCGTCCTGGATCGCGTCGCGCATGGCGCTCACGGCGCGGTCGGTGCGGCGCTGCTGGGCGAGGAGTTCCCCGGCGGCGTCCGTGTCGTGGGACGCGCCGAGGTAGGCGGCCGACAGCCGCCGCTCGATCTGGATCTGACCGACGGCGGTGTCGACGGGGGTGCCGAAGTCCTCGTAGACCCCCTGGAGGCGGATCAGGGCGCGCAGTTCGGCGGTGACCGACACCATGGCGAAGGTCCACAGTGCCATCAGGGCCACCACCGGGGCGAGTGCGAGCGCCACGATCCTGGTGCGGACGGTGGTGGGACGGCCGACGGGCCAGCGCATGGATTACCTGCCGTGGTTACCAGTCAGTACTCAGTACAAAGTGCGGCACAAGCTACGGGATGATCAGTCGGCGCCGCAATGGTTGCCACGGGTTACTTCAGATCACTTCTCGGTCACGACGAACGTGGTGATCACCGCCGCGTGGTCGGACGGCCAGGCGTTGTCCTCGACGTCCGGCCAGGGCCGGGGCGTGCCGCGGACGTAGGTCCGGGAGTCGAGAACCCGCAGGCCACCCCGGTGCAGGACGTAGTCGATCCGGTCCTGGGGCTCGGGGCGGCCGCTGCCGTCCTCGTGCTCGGCGTGCACCGGGGACCAGGTGTGGCCGGGGTCCCGGACGGGGTCGGGGTGCGCCTCGCGGTAGGAGTCGGCGAAGCCCGCCGCCTCGGCCGCCTTCGTCACCGGCCAGGGGGCGTCGGTCCGGTCCAGGTGGGAGGGGCAGTTGAAGTCGCCCACGAGAACGACCGGGCCGGCCGGGCCGCTGTCGCCGATGCGCTCCAGGGCGTCCCTGAGCTGCGCGAGCCGCACCTCCTCGTGGGCGACCAGGCCGGCGGCCGGCAGCGCGTCGAAGGCGGCCTCGTAGGGCCCGTACGGCGTGTAGTGGAGGTGGGCCGTCCAGATGTCGGCCTCCACGCCCTCGGCGATCCGGACGCGGGCGCCGGCCGCGCCGTAGAAGCCGACGTCGGGGTCGCCGAGCCGCGCCGTGACGGGGAAGCGGCTGATCACGCCCAGGTTCTCGCCGGCCTCGTGGACGTACCAGCCGAGGGCGTCGGCGAGTTCCCGGGCGGCGGTGCCGTTCGTCTCCTGGAGGCCGACCACGTCGACGTCGGTCTCCGTGATGGCCTTGAGCTGCTTGGCGCGGTGGTCGCGGACCTTGGTGCCGCCGTACCAGAGGTTCCAGGTCATCACCCGCAGCCGGTGCGGCAACAGGGCGCGCAGGTCGGCGACGGTGACGCCCTCCAGGCTGGTCCGCAGGGTCCGGCCGGGCGCCGCCGGGACGGGCGCCAGGGAGGGTACGGCGAGGACCGCGCAGCCGGCCGCCTCGGCGGAGGCGACCCCGGTCTCGGTGTCCTCGACGGCGACGCAGGCCGCCGGGTCGACGCCCAGGGCCCGGCAGGCGGCCAGGTAGGGGTCGGGGGCGGGCTTGGTGCGGCCGGTGTCGTCGGCGGTGACGGAGACGGCGAAGCGGTGCGTGCCGAGCGCGGCCAGCACGGTGTCGGCGACCGCACGCGGGGAGGCGGTCACCAGGGCGGTGGGGATGCCCTCGCGGGCGAGGGCGTCGAGCAGGGCGAGGGCGCCGGGGCGGGGGGCGATGCCGGTGCGGACGCGGTCGGCGAACTCGCGGTGCAGGGCCCGCGCGAGTCCGGCGGCCGGGGCGCCGGTGGCGGCGGCCAGCCAGTCGGCGGTGTGCTCGACCGCGCGGCCGAGCACGTCCGGCCGGTCCGCCTCGGTCAGCGTCCGGCCGGCCACCTGCTCCACCGCCTCCCACCACAGGCGCTCGGTGTCGACGAGCGTGCCGTCCATGTCGAACAGGACGGCCTGGAGCGGGAGTCGAGTCACGGTTCTCTCTTTCGTACGGGCGTGGGGGGATGTCGAAGGCGTTCAGGACGTACGGTCCGCGACCAGCACCGGGCGCGGCGGCAGCGACACGGTCACCGGGGAGCCGGCGGCGAGTCCGGCGGCCTCGTGGGCGGGCAGGTCGGCCTTCACCTCGGTGCCGTCGGCGAGCCGGACGGTCACGCGAACGGCCGCGCCCAGGAAGGACGTTGCGGACACGAGGGCGTCGCCGTCGGCGTCGGCGCTCACCCGGACGGCTTCGGGCCGGACCAGGACGTCGACCTCGGCGGCCGTCGGCAGGGGGCCGTCGACGGGCAGCCGCTGTCCGAGCACCTCGACCTCGCCGCCGGCCGTGCGGCCCGGGATCCGGCTCATGGTGCCGACGAACTCGGCGACGAACGCGGTGGCGGGCCGCCCGTACAACTCGGCGGGTTCCGCGCACTGTTCGAGGCGTCCGGCGTGCATCACGGCGACCCGGTCCGCCATGGACAGGGCCTCCTCCTGGTCGTGGGTGACGAACAGGGTGGTGATGCCCAGCTCCCGCTGGAGCCGGCGGATCTCCTCGCGCAGGCTGAGCCGCACCTTGGCGTCGAGCGCCGACAGCGGTTCGTCCAGGAGCAGGACGCGGGGCCGCAGGGCGAGGGCGCGGGCCAGGGCGACGCGCTGCTGCTGGCCGCCGGAGAGCTGGTGCGGGAACCGCCCGCCCTTGTCGGCGAGGCCGACCAGCTCCAGCAACTCGGCGGCCCGGGCCCGCCGTTCGGCCGTGCGCACCTTCCGCATCCGCAGCCCGAAGGCCACGTTGTCGAGCGCGTCGAGATGCGGGAAGAGGCTGTACGACTGGAAGACCATCCCGGCGTCGCGGCGGTGGGCCGGGATCCGGGTCACGTCCTCGCCGTCGACCAGCACCGCGCCGGAGTCGGGGTGTTCGAAGCCGGCGAGCAGCCGCAGGGCGGTGGTCTTGCCGCAGCCGGACGGGCCCAGCAGGGCGAGGAGTTCGCCGGGCCGGACGGTCAGGTCGAGTCCGTCGAGGGCGACGGTCGGCCCGAACTCACGGCGCAGGGCGCGGAATTCGACGGTCGCGGCCTTCTGAACGGTCGTCACGGTCATGGTGGTTCATCCCCGGGAGGTTGGACGGGTGCGGCCGCCGACACCGGCGAGCGCGAGGAGCAGGAGCCAGGTCACGAGCAGGCTGAGCACGGACACCGCGACGGAGAGCTGGGCCTGCGAGCCGCTGACGTTCACGATCCACACGGCGAAGGGCCGGAAGCCGAGCAACTGGGCGACGGTGAACTCGCCGAGCACCAGGGCCAGCGTGAGGAAGGACGCGTTGAGCAGGGCGCCGCGCAGATTGGGCAGGACCGCCCGCAGCAGCGCCTGCGGCCAGTTGGCACCGCAACTGCGGGCGGCCTCGACGAGGGTGCGGACGTCGACGGCGCGCAGGCCCGCGTCCAGCGCCCGGTAGACGAACGGCAGCGCCATCACGACGTAGGCCAGGACGAGGACGAAGGGGAAGTCCGGGTTCTGGACGGCCACGAAGGTCTGGAACAGCGGGGTGCGGGAGAAGTGTTCGGGCCCCCAGCGCAGGACCGTGCCGATGCCGGCCACGAAGGCGATCGGCGGCACGACCAGCGGCAGCGAGCAGACCACCTCCACGACCGGCCGCAGCCGGGGTGAGCCGAGGCGCAGCGCGACCACGGCGGGCACCGTCAGCAGCAGGACGACGGCGATGGTCGCGGCGGCCAGCTCCAGGGAGAGCAGCAGGCTGGAGGTGAAGCCCTCGGTGGCGAAGATCCGGGTGTAGGCGTCGAAGGTGACGCCCTGTCCGGGGACGTCGACCGTGAAGACGACGGAGGCGGCCAGCGGCACCAGGAAGTACAGGCCGGCGAGGCCGAGCACGCCCCACCGCCACAGGTTCAGGCGAGCCATCGCGCGCTCCTTCGCTGGAGGGGCAGGTAGACGGCCATCACCAGGCCCGCGACCAGCACCATGTCGAGGCTGAGGGCGAGCGCCACGTTCTCCTGCCCGACCAGCACGTTGCCCGAGATCGCGTCGGCGATCTGGAGGGTCACCAGCGGGATGGAGCTGCCGACCATGGCGGCGGCGGTGGCGTAGGCGGCGAAGGCGCTGCCGAACAGGAGCACCAGACCGCCCAGGAGCGAGGGCAGCAGCACCGGCAGGGCCACGTGCCGCCAGTACTGGGCGGGGGTGGCGCCGTTGTTCTGGGCGGCCTCGCGCCACTGGGGGCGCAGGCCCTCCAGGGCGGGGGTGATGGTGAGGACCATCAGCGGGATCAGGAAGTACAGGTAGACGATGACCAGTCCCCAGAAGCTGTAGAGGTCCCAGCCCTTGTCGGTCAGGCCCAGATGCCGGGTCAGGACGCCCGCGTTGCCGAGGGTGGCGACGAACGCGAAGGCCAGCGGGACCCCGCCGAAGTTGGCGAGGACGCCGGAGGCGGTGAGGACGGCCTCGCGCAGCGCGCGGAACCGGGAGGTCACCACGGCCTGGGCGAGCGGCAGCCCGAGGAGCGCGCCCAGGCCCGCCGAGACGGCGGACAGCTTGACGCTGCCGAGCAGGGCGGTGAGGTAGGCGCCCTGGAGCGAGGCCGTGAGGTTGTCGGCGGTGTAGGCGGTGGCGCCGGTGGCCGGGTCGTCCACGGTGAACGCGCCGTTCAGCATGGCGAGGGCGGGCAGGCCGAAGGCCAGGGCGGTGAAGGCGAGCAGCGGGACGACGGCGACCCAGCCGAGGGACCGGCGCCGCCGCTTCGGTGAAGCGGCGGACGCCGTGTCGACCCGTACGGCGGTGGCCGTCATCCGGAGACGGCCTTCGCCCAGCCCTGGGCGAGCACGGTCTTGGCCTTGCTCTGCTGCTCCTCGCTCGGGAAGGCGGGCGTCCCGGAGACCTGGGGCAGCTTGGCGGCGGCCGCCTTGTCGAGGGTGCCGGCCTGGTCGAGGGCGTTCATCAGCACCGGCCGGGCGTAGCCGGCGAGCCAGAGGTTCTGGCCCTCGGCGCTGTAGAGGTACTCCTGCCACAGCCGGGCGGCGGCCGGGTGCGGGGCGTCCTTGTTGATGGCCTGGGAGTAGAACTGGGCGAACTGTCCGTCGGAGGGGACCGCGACCTTCCAGTCCACGCCCTTGGTCCTGAACTCGTCCGCGTAACCGGCGTTGAGGTAGTCCCAGTCGATGCTGATCGGGGTCTCGCCCTTCTCGACGGTGGCCGGGGTGGACTCGACGGGCGTGTAGTTGCCGTTCTTCTTCAGCTTCGCGAAGAAGTCGAGGCCGGGCTGGATGTCGTCGAAGGAGCCGCCGCTGGCGAGCGCGGCCGCGTAGACGCCGCCGAAGGCCGCGCCGGACTTGGTGGGGTTGCCGTTGAGGGCGACCTGGCCCTTGTAGCGGGGCTTGAGCAGGTCGGCGAAGGTGGTGGGGCAGGAGCTGACGCGCTTGGCGTCGCAGCCTATGGAGATGTAGCCGCCGTAGTCGTTGTACCAGCGGCCCTGGGCGTCCTTCTGGCCCTCCGGGATGTCGTCGAACGCGGCCACCTTGTACGGCGCGAGCAGGCCCTGCTCGGCGGCGCTCAGCGCGAAGGAGCTGCCGAGGTCGAGGACGTCCGGGGCGCGGTCCTGGCCCTTGCGGGTGGTGACGGCGTTGATCTCGTCCTGGCTGGAGCCGTCCGGGTTCTCGACCTCGATCTTGATGCCGTACTTCTTCTGGAAGCCGTCGATGAGGGCGCCGTAGTTGGCCCAGTCGCGGGGCAGCGCGATGGCGTTGAGCGTGCCTTCCTTCTTCGCCGCCTTCACCAGGGCGTCGAGACCGCCGAAGTCGGCGGCGGAGGTGGCGGTGGCGGCGTTCTTGCCGTCGGCGGTGGTGGAGTCGTCGGGGGCGGCGCCGCAGGCGCTCAGGGCGAGCGCGGCGACGACGCCGAGGGCGGCGGTTCTCGGCAGGGACACGGTCACGGCTTCTCCAGGGGACGCGTGAGAATGCAGGAGACGAGGGCAACTTGTCTGAACAAGTTGCCCTCAGTACGCACGCCGCTGGTGTCCCCTTCATGAACACCGGCGAAACCCTGAGCCCCGATTTCACGGACAGTTGCGACCGGGGGCGGGTCGCGCCGCGGGTCGACTACGCTGGTCAGACTGTGCACAGCGGTCGACACGAAGGGGAAGCATGCCGGCGCGACACGAGGAGATCGCCGACGAACTGCGCCGCGCGATCGGCCGCGAGGAGTACGCGGTCGGTGCGCTGCTGCCCGCCGAGACCGACCTCGCCACCCGCTACGGCGTCTCGCGCGGCACGGTCCGCCAGGCCGTCGCCGCCCTGACCGCCGAGGGGCTCATCGGCTCCCGGCAGGGCGCCCGCCGGGTGGTGCTGGCCAGCCGCCGCAGCCAGAGCTTCGCCGAACTGCGCAGCTTCGCCCAGTGGGCACGCGCGATGGGCCGCGCCGCGACCGGCCGGGTGGTCGCGCAGGAGTACCGGCCGGCCGGCGCCGAGGACGCCGTACGCCTCCAGGTGGACACCGGAAGCCCGGTGCTGCACGTGCTGCGGGTGCGCGGTCTCGACGGCGAACCGGTGCTGCTGGAGCGGACCGTGTACGCCGACTGGATCGCCCCCGCCGTCGAGCCGATCGAGCCCGACTGCCCGTCCGTGACACAGCGTCTGCTGGACGACACCGGGCTGGTCTTCGCCTACGGCGAGCACGTCATCGACGCGGTCGCGGCGGGGGCGCGGGACGCCGAGCTGCTCGGCGTGCGCCGCACCAGCCCGCTGCTGCGGGTCCGGCGGGTGACGACCACCTACGAGGGGCGTCCGGTGGAGTGGTCGGACGACCGGTACCGCTCGGACGCGGTGAGCTTCAGCGTCCACAACTCGATCGGCAACAACGCGCTGGCGCGCAAGACGGCCGGATGAGTCCGTGTCAGGTGGGTGAGCCCGAGGAGAAGCGCCGGAGCAGCGGGGAGAGCACCAGGACCGACTTGGTGCGCTCCACGAAGGGCTCCCCCGCGATCCGCTCCAGGACGCGTTCGAAGTGGCGCATGTCGGAGGCGAAGACCTGGGCGACCGCGTCCGCCTCCCCGGTGACGGTGGAGGCGGCCACGACCTCCTGGTAGCGCTCCAGGCCCCGCTGGATGGTCTCCGGGGAGGTGTTGCGCCGGCAGTAGATCTCGACGAACCCCTCGGTCTCCCAGCCGAGCGCCGCCGGGTCCACCCGTACGGTGAAGCCGGTGATGGCGCCGGTCGCCCGCAGCCGGTCCACGCGCCGTTTCACGGCGGGGGCGGACAGGCCCACCAGGGCGCCGATGTCCGCGTAGGAGCGGCGGGCGTCCTCGGCGAGGGCGTGCACGATGCGTTCGTCGAGATCGTTCAGCACAGTGGGATGATCACTTCTCGGATGGTGCGGATGCTACGGACGGTGCGGTCACGGCGAGCCGGGAGCGGCGGTAGCCGTATCCGAAGTAGAACACGAGCCCGACCGCCATCCAGACTCCGAAGACCACCCAGGTGACGGCCGACAGGCTGCCCATCATCCAGACGCAGAACGCGAAGCCCAGCGCGGGCAGCACCGGCGAGAGCGGCACCCGGAAGGTGCGGGGCATCTCGGGACGGCTGCGGCGCAGCACCACGACGGCCACGTTCACGAGCGCGAAGGCGAACAGCGTGCCGATGCTGGTGGCGTCGGCGAGCTGGCCCAGCGGGATCGCGGCGGCCAGCACCCCGCAGAACAGGGACACGATCAGCGTGTTGGCGCGGGGCGTGCCGGTCTTCGGGTGGACCTTCGAGAACACCTTGGGCACCAGACCGTCCCGGGACATCGCGAACAGGATGCGGGTCTGGCCGTAGAGGACAGTCAGGACGACGCTGGCGATGGCGATGACCGCGCAGAAGGCGAGCAGGGTGCCCCAGAAGGACTGGCCGGTCACCTCGCGCATGATCTGGGCGAGCGCGGCCTCGGAGTCCCCGAACCGCTGCCAGGGCTTGGCGCCGACGGCGACGGCGGCGACCAGGACGTACAGCGCGGTGACGATGACCAGGGACAGCATGATCGCCCGCGGCAGGTCGCGCTGGGCGTTCTTGGCCTCCTCACCGGCGGTGGAGGCGGCGTCGAAGCCGATGTACGAGAAGAAGAGCGTGGCCCCGGCGGCGCTGACGCCCGCCATGCCCAGCGGCATGAAGTTCTCGTAGTTGCCCGAGCGCAGGCCCTGGACGCCGATCGCGCAGAACATCACCAGCGCGGCGATCTTCACGACCACCATGACGGTGTTGGCGCGCGCCGACTCCCGGGCGCCGCCGAGCAGGAAGGCCATGGCGAGCAGCACGACGATCAGCGCGGGGAGGTTGAAGACACCGCCGTCCCCGGGCGGCGCCGACAGCGCGTCCGGGATGGTGACGCCGATCGTGCCGTCGAGCAGTTCGTTGAGGTACTCGCCCCAGCCGACGGCCACGGCGGCGACCGAGACGCCGTACTCCAGGACCAGACACCAGCCGCAGACCCAGGCGACGAGTTCGCCCATCGTCGCGTACGCGTACGAGTACGAGGAGCCGGCGACCGGGATGGTGCCGGCCAGCTCGGCGTAGGACAGGGCGGAGAAGAGCGCCGTGAGACCGGCGATCACGAACGACAGGGTGACGGCGGGACCGGCCTTGGGGACGGCCTCGCCGAGGACCACGAAGATGCCCGTGCCGAGCGTCGCACCGATGCTGATCATGGTGAGCTGCCAGAGCCCGAGGGTGCGCCGCAGCGAGCCTCCCTCGCCGTGGCCGCCCTCGGCAACCAGGCGTTCGACCGGCTTGCGCCGCATCAGACGGGCGGCCGGCCCCGGGGACGGTGGGGCGGCCTGGGTGCGGTCCTGCGGGGGTGCGCCTTGGTCGAGCACGCGGGGACTCCTTCGTCGCTGGCTCTCGGCGCGACGGGGACCGGAGGCACACCTGCGCGAGCAGGGACCCACCGAGCGGGGTCCCCGCCACGCTACGTACAGCGCACGACCCTATGAGCAGGGGCATAGCGGGTGTAATGCAGCAACCTTGCGCATCCACGCAAGATCGTTGCGTTCCTCGCACAAGGCTGCGCTTTCGTTGCGGCCCCGCGGAAAACACCCCCGCGGAGCCACCGGGCGCTACCAGCTCGCGTGCAGCGGCTTGCCCTCCGCGTAGCCGGCCGCGCTCTGGATGCCGACGACCGCCTTCTCGGCGAACTCCTCCAGCGAGCCCGCGCCGGCGTAGGTGCAGGAGGAGCGGACGCCCGCGATGATCGAGTCCACCAGGTCCTCGACGCCCGGGCGGGCCGGGTCGAGGAACATCCGGGAGGTGGAGATGCCCTCCTCGAACAGCGCCTTGCGGGCACGGTCGTAGGAGGACTCCTCGGAGGTGCGGTTGCGCACGGCGCGCGCCGACGCCATGCCGAACGACTCCTTGTAGAGGCGGCCGTCGGCGTCCTGCTGGAGGTCGCCGGGCGACTCGTAGGTGCCGGCGAACCAGGAGCCGACCATCACGTTGGACGCGCCGGCCGCCAGGGCCATCGCGACGTCACGGGGGTGGCGGACACCGCCGTCGGCCCAGACGTGCTTGCCGTACTTCTTCGCCTCGGCCGCGCACTCCAGGACCGCCGAGAACTGCGGCCGGCCCACGCCGGTCATCATGCGGGTGGTGCACATGGCGCCCGGTCCGACGCCGACCTTGATGATGTCGGCGCCCGCCTCGATCAGGTCCCGGACGCCCTCGGCGGCGACGATGTTGCCGGCCGCGATCGGCACCTGCGGGTCGAGGGCGCGCACCGTGCGGATCGCGCTGATCATCGACTCCTGGTGGCCGTGCGCGGTGTCGATGACGAGCGTGTCCACGCCCGCGTCGAGCAGTTGCTTGGCCTTGCCGGCCACATCGCCGTTGATGCCGACGGCGGCGGCGATCCGCAGCCGCCCCTGCGCGTCGGTGGCCGGGGTGTAGAGCGTGGCGCGCAGGGCGCCCTTGCGGGTGAGGATGCCGGCCAGCTTGCCGTCCTCGTCGACGGCCGGGGCGTAGCGCCGGTTGGCCGCGTCGAGGACGTTGAACGCCTCGCGGGGGTCGATGCCGGCGTCCAGCAGGAGCAGGTCGCGGGACATGACGACCTCGAGCTGGGTGAAGCGGTCGACGCCGTTGAGGTCCTGGTCGGTGACGACACCGACGGGACGGCCCTGCTCGTCGACGACGACCCCGGCGTTGTGCGCCCGCTTGGGCAGCAGGGCGAGGGCGTCGGCGACGGTCTGGTGCGGGGCGAGCCGGATCGGGGTGTCCAGCACCAGGTGCCGGCTCTTGACCCAGGAGACCACGTCGGTGACGACGTCGATCGGGATGTCCTGGGGGATCACGACGAGTCCGCCGCGGCGGGCCATGGTCTCGGCCATCCGGCGGCCGGCGACGGCGGTCATGTTGGCGACGACCAGCGGGATCGTGGTGCCCGTGCCGTCCGGTGAGGAGAGGTCCACGCCCTGACGAGATCCGACCGCGCTGCGGCTCGGCACCATGAAGACGTCGTCGTAGGTGAGGTCGTAGGCGGGCTGGATGTCGTTGAGGAAACGCACGTGCTGCACATCCCGGTCGATCAGAGGTGACCCCCCGACCGGCCGGCCAGAGGGAAAAGCACGTACTTCATTGTCCCATGACGACCGGGCCGCAACGCCCGGGCAGAACGTCCAAGCAGCTCACGGGGGCCCTTGGAGGATCCTCCGAGGGCCCGTTGATCGAGTGCCGGTCGACGAGGAAGAGGGGGCGGCCGATACGGCCGCCCCCTCTCTCGATGCCCCGTCGGGCGCCGTCAGATCCCGTCCGGGTCCGACCGGTTGAGGGCCGGCTTGGGCGTCGGCCCCGCCGTCATCAGATAGTCGGCCGCGGACGTGTCCGTGACCAGGCTGGTGACCAGCCCGGACCGCAGCACCGCGTCGATCGCGGCGGCCTTGCGCTGCCCGCCCGCGATCGCGACGACCTCCGGGATCCGGCGGAGCTGGTCGGCCTTGACCGTGATGCACCGCTCGCCCAGGTCGCGCCCGACCCGGCGGCCGTCGGCGTCGAAGAGGTGCGCGGACATCTCGGCGGCGACGCCGAGCGAGGCGTAGTGCGCCCGCTCCTCGTCGCTGAGCATGTCGTGCACCGTCGAGATGCCCGGCTCCCAGGAGCCGATGGAGACACAGGCGACCGTGACCTTGTCGAAGTACTCGAAGGCCCGGGCGATCCCGGTCTGGTTGCGCAGCGCGGCCGCGGTGGCCGCGTCCGGCAGCAGCATCGGCGCGTAGATGGGGTGCGCGTCGCCGCCGGACACCTGGGCGGCGCGGCGGACGGCCTCCACCGAGCCGCGCTCGGCGGTCCCGGCGTCGTACACGCCCGTGAGCTGCACGACCGTGCACGGCGGCAGCCGGTCGAGGGCCGCCGCCATGTTGATGGTGGAGCGGCCCCAGGCCAGGCCCAGGACGTCCCCCTCGTTCACCAGCTCGCCGAGCAGATCGGCGGCCACTTCCCCCAGATTCTCCGGATCGGGCGAGTCCTCGGCGTCGGCCGGCGACTCCACCACCACGGCGTGCCGGAGGCCGTAGCGGGCGCGCAGCGCGTCGGAGCGCTCCGCGTCCAGTTCGGCCGGCACCCGGATCTCGATGCGTACGAGATCCCGTTCGAGGGCGGTCTCCAGGACCCGGGCCACCTTGAAGCGGCTGACGCCGAACTCCTCCGCGATCTGGATCTTGGATTTGCCCTCGAGGTAGAAGCGGCGGGCCATGGCCGCCGCCTGCACCAGCTCTGCGGGTCCCATCCGCATGGCTGACCGGCCTGCCGACATACCCGACACGGCGATCTCCTCACTGCTGTTCACACTCTGGATACGCCGTTCATCCTCGCAGATTCGGCGGTCTTGATCAGCCCTGATGGGAGTCGTTCACGTTCCTGTGGCCCGGTGGCCGCACGGAGTGCGTGTTCAGCGGGCTGTCCGTACGGCGATCCGTCCGGTGAACGCTCCCTGCCGCGGACCGGGCCTCAGTGGGCGCAGGCCCAGCTCGCCCCGGCCGTCGCCGCCTCCGCCCGGGCGCGCAGGGCGCGGACCGCCTCGGCCGGGTCCTCGGCGCCGTAGACCGCGGAACCGGCCACGAAGACGTCGGCTCCCGCGTCGGCGCACCGCTCGATCGTCGAGGCCGAGACACCGCCGTCCACCTGAAGCCACAGTTCGAGGCCGTGCTTGCTGATCAACTCGCGGGTGCGGCGGATCTTGGGGAGCATGATGTCGAGGAACGCCTGGCCCCCGAAGCCCGGTTCGACCGTCATGATCAGCAGCATGTCGAGCTCGGGCAGCAGGTCCTCGTACGGCTCGATCGGCGTCGCGGGCTTGAGCGCCATGGAGGCACGGGCGCCCTTGGCCCGGATCTCGCGGGCGAGCCGCACCGGGGCGGCGGCGGCCTCGACGTGGAAGGTGACGGACGAGGCACCCGCCTCGACGTACTGCGGGGCCCAGCGATCGGGGGCCTCGATCATCAGATGGCAGTCCAGCGGGGTGTCCGTCGCACGGGCCAGCGACTCTACGACCGGCACACCGAGCGTGAGGTTCGGGACGAAATGGTTGTCCATCACGTCGACGTGGAGCCAGTCGGCTCCCTCCACCGCCCTGGCCTCGTCCGCGAGGCGGGCGAAGTCGGCGGACAGGATGCTGGGGTTGATCTGCGCGGCCATGCCCCAAGCCTGCCATGCCCTCCGGGGGCCGGCCGCACCGGTCCGCTCGGGCTGGGTGCGCGGGCGCGGGTGCGGGTACCGTCGTGGGCACACCGCGGGCCGTGGGGGGCTTGTCGCGCAGTTCCCCGCGCCCCTGACCGACGGGGGTCGGCATGACGAGCGGGAACGGTGGGACCACAGCGCCCGGCAAGCGCGGGATCGCGCATCTCGTCTGCGGGCGGCGCGCCAAGTGGCTGGTGCTGGTGCTCTGGCTGGTGCTGCTGTTCCTGACGGCGCCGTTCGCCCAGAAGCTCACCGACGCCCAGGACAACGACGCGGCCTCCTGGCTGCCGGGCTCGGCGGAGTCCACCCAGGTGCTGGAGATCTCCAAGGACTTCCGTCCCGAGCAGATCCCCGCGGTCGTGGTGTACGCCCGCGACGGCGGTCTGACGGCACAGGACCGCGCCGCGATCGCCGAGGACGCGGTCCAGCTCAGGCAGCTCACCGACCACGGCATCCGGGGCGCCGAGACGCGCGGCCCGGTCTACGACCGGCCGGTGGACCCGCGCGCCGCCCAGATCTACGTCCCCATCACCATGGACGAGCAGGGCTGGGAGCGCATCGCGCCGGCCGTCGACTCGATCCGTGACGTCGTCGGCGAGGGCGGCGACGGTCTCGCCGTGCACATCACCGGACCCGGCGGCACCTCGGCGGACTTCTCCGAGGCGTTCGAGGGCATCGACTCCACCCTGCTGTTCGCGGCGATGGGCGTCGTCATCGTCATGCTCCTGATCACCTACCGCAGTCCGACCCTGCTCGTGGTGCCGCTGCTCGCGGTGATCGCCGCGCTGTTCACCGCGCAGTCCGTGATCTACTTCCTGGCCGAGCACGCGGGCCTGACCGTGAACGGACAGAGCGCGGGGATTCTGACGGTGCTGGTGTTCGGCGCGGGGACGGACTATGCCCTGCTGCTGGTGGCCCGCTATCGGGAGGAGCTGCGCCGGCACGAGGACCGGCACGAGGCGATGGCGCTCGCCCTGCACCGGGCGGGCCCGGCCGTGCTGGCCTCCGGCGCCACGGTGGTGCTGAGCATGCTGGTGCTGCTGGCCGCCGAGATGAACTCCACGCGCGGGCTCGGCCCGGTCGCCGCGATCGGGGTGGCGGTCGCGCTGCTGGCGATGATGACCCTGTTCCCGGCCCTGCTGGTGATCTTCGGCCGCTGGATCTTCTGGCCGGTGATCCCGCACTTCGGGGCGCCCGACCCGACCGAGGGGGGCGTCTGGGCCCGCACCGGGCGCGGCATCGCCCGGCGTCCGCGCACGGTCTGGATCGTCACGGCCCTGGTCCTGGCCGTCTGTTCGCTCGGGCTGATCCAGTTGCGCGCGGAGGGCATCGGCAACGCCGACGCCTTCACCGGCACCCCCGACTCCATCACCGGCCAGCGGGTCTCCGAGGAGTACTTCCCGGCGGGCAGCGGCGACCCCCTGGTGATCGTCTCCGACGAGGCCCAGGCCGGGCAGGTGAGCCGGGCGGTCGCGGGCACCGAGGGCGTGGTGCCGGACTCCCTGGGCCGGCCACCGGGCACGAAACCGGTCCACGACGGCCAGGTGCTGTTCGAGGCGACGATGACCGACCCGTCGGACAGCGAGGCCGCGAAACAGACCGTCGAGCGGGTCCGGGACGCCGTGCACGCGGTGCCCGACGCCGACGCCCAGGTGGGCGGCGGCACGGCGGCCCTGCTCGACATGGACCGGGCGACCACCCACGACAACCTGCTGATCATCCCGCTGGTGCTGATCGTGGTCCTGCTGATCCTGGCGGCCCTGCTGCGCGCCGTGATCGCGCCGCTGCTGCTGGTCGGGACGGTGATCCTGTCGTTCGCGGCGGCGCTCGGCCTCAGCGCGCTCGCCTTCCGGCATGTCTTCGACTACGCGGGCGAGGCGACGGACTTCCCGCTCTTCGTCTTCGTCTTCCTGGTCGCCCTGGGCATCGACTACAACATCTTCCTGACGACCCGGATCCGCGAGGAGGCCGGCCGCCAGGGCACCCGCCGGGGCGTGGTGACGGGCCTGGCGGCCACCGGCGCGGTCATCACCTCCGCCGGTCTGGTGCTGGCCGGCACCTTCGCCGCCCTCGGCACCCTGCCGATGGTCGCCTTCGCCGAGATCGGCTTCGCGGTCGCCCTGGGCGTCCTGCTCGACACCTTCGTCGTCCGCTCGGTCCTGGTGACGTCCCTGTTCCTGGACATCGGCCCGAAGGTGTGGTGGCCGCACCGCCTGGCGCGCGAGGACGGCACGGCCACCGGGGCGGAACCCGAGGAGGTCAGCCGGTCCGGCGGATGAGCGCCAGATACATGGCGTCGGTGCCGTGCAGATGCGGCCAGAGCTGGACGTCGGGCCCCTCGCCCAGGGCCGGCACGCCCGGCAGCAGGGGACGGGCGTCGATCAGGTCGGCGTCCGGGAACTGCTTGAGGACGTCGGCGACCACCGCGCGGGTCTCGGCGAGATGCGGCGAGCAGGTGGCGTAGCCGACGACACCGCCGACCCGGACCGACTCCAGCGCGGTGCGCAGCAGGCCGCGCTGAAGGGGCGCGAAGGTGTCCAGGTCCTCCGGACGGCGGCGCCAGCGCGCCTCGGGACGGCGGCGCAGGGCGCCCAGGCCGGTGCACGGCACGTCCATCAGCACCCGGTCGAAGGAGCCGGGCCGCCACGGCGGACGGGTCCCGTCGGCGGTGATCACCTGGTAGGGGCCGGGGTTGCCGTTCAGCGCCTTCGCCACCAGACCCGCCCGGTGCGGCTGCTTCTCGGCGGCGACGAGCGTCGCCCCGCGCTCGGCCGCGAGCGCGGCGAGCAGCGCGGCCTTGCCGCCGGGGCCCGCGCAGCCGTCGAGCCAGAGCCGGTCGGGGCCCTCCAGCGGGGCGTTCGCCAGGGCCAGCGCCACGAGCTGACTGCCCTCGTCCTGCACCCCGGCACGCCCCTCGCGCACGGCGTCGACGGCGCCGGGCTCACCGCCCTCGGCCAGCCGCACCGCGTACGGCGACCAGCGGCCCGGGACGGCCGACTCCCTGTCGAGCAGCTCGTCGGTGGTGGCACGGCCGGGCCGGGCCACCAGGGTCACCTCGGGGCGTTCGTTGTCGGCCTCCAGCAGGTCCTCGATCCCGGCGCGCCCGCCGCCGAGGGAGTCCCACAGCGCGGAGACCACCCAGCGCGGATGCGAGTGCACGACGGCGAGATGGTCCTCGGGGTCGTCGTCGTAGGGCGGCGCGACCTGGACGAGCCAGGCGTCCAGGTCCTGGGCGGCGACCTTGCGCAGCACGGCGTTGACGAACTTGGCCCGGCCGTCGCCGAGCACGACCCGCGCCAGCTCCACGGAGGCGGAGACGGCCGCGTGCGTCGGGATGCGCGTGCCGAGCAACTGGTGCACCCCGAGGCTGAGCACGTCCAGCACCGGCGGGTCGACCTCGCGCAGCGGCCGGTCCACACAGGCCGCGATCACGGCGTCGTAGGTGCCCTGCCGGCGCAGGGTGCCGTAGACCAGCTCGGTGGCGAGGGCCGCGTCCCGCGCGTCGAACTTCTCCGGTCCCTCCTTCTCCCGGGCCTTGCGCAGCAGCGGCGGCAGCACGAGGTTCGCGTACGCGTCCCGCTCGTCCACGGCCCGCAGGGCCTCGAAGGCGAGGAAACGGACGGGGTCCTTCTGCGGCCGCCGGTACGGCTTGGCGGGCTTACGGGGACGGGAGGACGACTCGCTCACGAAAAAGGTGCTCCGCTTTCTGGAATTCGGGGTCCGCGTCCCAGCGTACGACGGTGCCGGGACCCGGACGCGCGGCGCCTCCCGGGACCCGGAACGCGCGGCGCCTCGCCCTGGCCGGCCGGAGTCTCTAGTCCCCGAGGCGCTCCCCGTCGGCGATCCGGACCCCGCGGGCCCAGTCGGCCGCCCGCATCGGCTTCTTGCCCTGGGCCTGGACCCACAGCAGCTCGACGGCGTAGGAGCCGGTGCCGACGTGGACGCTGTTCTTGCCGACGGCCAGGGCGCCCGGGGCGAGGTCGTCACGGCCCGGGACGGGCTGCACCTGGATGAGCTTGAGGCGCTCGCCCCGGAAGACCGTCCAGGCGCCGGGCGCGGGGGTGCAGCCGCGCACGACCCGGTCGACGCGCAGCGCCGGGGCGGCCCAGTCGATGTGCGCGTCCTCGACGGTGATCTTCGGCGCGAGGGTGATGCCGTCGTGCGGCTGCGGTACGGCCTTCAGACTGCCGTCCTCGACGCCGTCCATCGTCGCGGAGAGCAGCCCGGCGCCCGCGAAGGCGAGCCGGGTCAGCAGGTCCCCGCTGGTGTCGGTGGGCCGGATCACCTCGGTGACGGTGCCGTAGACCGGGCCCGAGTCGAGCCCCTCCTCGATCAGGAAGGTGGAGGCGCCGGTGATCTCGTCGCCCGCCATGATCGAGTGCTGCACGGGGGCGGCGCCGCGCCAGGCGGGCAGCAGCGAGAAGTGCAGGTTCACCCAGCCGTGCGCGGGGATGTCCAGCGCGACCCGGGGCAGCAGCGCCCCGTAGGCGACGACGGGACAGCAGTCCGGCGCGATCTCCCGCAGCCGCTCCAGGAAGTCGGGGTCCCGGGGCCGCTCCGGCCTGAGCACCTCGATCCCGGCCTCCTCGGCCCGCTGGGCCACGGGCGACGCGACCAGCCGGCGCCCCCGCCCGGCCGGCGCGTCGGGCCGCGTGACGACGGCGGCCACCTCGTGCCGCCCGGAGGCGATCAGGGCGTCCAGGGCGGGAACGGCGACCTCGGGGGTACCGGCGAAGACGAGCTTCATGAAGGGACACGGGCCTCTCGGACGGAACGGGAAGACGGGCTGCACACGCAGCACACGATTTTATGACGCCACACCGGACGACCGCCGCCGACGAAGACCCCGCGGGGGGCGTACGCATATGCCCATACGCCCCCACACCGTGACCAGCGGAGCGAACCCGCGTTGGTCAAGAACGAGTTGACTTCCCATCTCTTCTACGCCGGTTCGAGAGGCTTGTTCATGGCCGACCATGCAACCCACGACGCCCAGGCCCGGGCCAGCCTGCACTTGCTGGTGCGGGACATCGAGCGGGTCCGCCGGCAGGTGGACGCGCTGCGCACCCTGACCGCCCAGTTGGGCAACGTCTACCGTCCCCGCCGCTCCGGCCCCGCCACGGGCTTCGTCGTCTACGGACGCGCCCCCGCCCCGACGGTCCGCCTCGCCCAGGAACTGCGGGACAGCGTCGAGACCCTGGTCACCGCGGCGGTGGACTTCGACCGCTCGCTCGGCTTCTCATGGGACGCGGTGGGCTCCGCGCTCGGCGTCACCAAGCAGGCGGTGCACCGCCGCTACGGCGCCCGCCGCGCCGCCGCCCAGCAGACCCCCGAGCCCGAGCGCGCCCCGGAGCCGGCCACCACCACCCGCACGGTCGGCGTGACCACCGCTCTGCCCACGGTCCCCGCCGCCCGCTCCATGCCGACCCAGCCGACCGCGGGCAGCCCGGCCCTGCGCGACGAGGCGAGACCCACCGCCTTCCCCGGCCCCCGCAACGGCTGATCCACCCCCCGCACCCTTCCTCCCGCCCTCCACCACTCCTCCCCCTGCCCTCTCGGCCCCCGCCCGGGAGGGCAGCCGCACATCCCCCGGGATGCTCTCTCCGAGGGGCCGGCTCAGCCGATGTCCGGCGGGTCGATCCGCACCCGCACCGCGTCCTGCCCACCCCGTGCCATCCGCGCGGCCTGCGCCGCCTTCAGGGCGGCGGCCAGCGCGGCCCCTCTCCCCGGCGGCACCCGGATCAGCGCCCGCTCCCAGTGCTCCCCGGGCGGCGGCGCCCCCGGCCGCGCGGGCCGCCCGGCGGGGCTCGGCGGCAGCGGCACCGGCCCCAGCACCTGCGCCTCCCCCGGCAGCTCGACCGCCGTCAGGAACGCGGCCACCGCCTCCCCCTTCCCGGACACCGCCGCCATCCGCGAGACCGGCGGGAACCCCAGCTCGGCCCGCTCGGACAGCTCCCGCACCGCGTGCCCGACCGGGTCCCACCGCACCAGCGCCTGCACCGGCCGCAGGGTCGGCTCGGCGACCACGACGACCGTCCCCCCGTCCCCCTGCGGGCGCACCAGCGCGGCCGCCGCGAGCCACCGCCGCAGCGCGTCCTCCCCGGCCCGCAGGTCGGGTCTGCCGAGCATCGCCCAGCCGTCCAGCAGCAGCGCCGCCGCGTAGCCGCCCTCGGCGACCGGCTCGGCGCCCGGGGTGCTCACCACCAGCGCGGGAGCCCCCGGCACCGTGTCCAGCACCTGCTCGCGCCCGGAGGTCCGCACCGGTACGGCAGGGAACGCCCGCCCCAGCTCCTCGGCGGTCCGTCTGGCCCCGACGACCTGCGCCCGCAGCCGGAACGACCCGCACTCCGGGCAGTGCCAGGCGCTCTCCTCGCGCCCGCACCAGCCGCACCCCAGCGCCCCGCCGTCCCGCGCCTCCAGCGGCCCGGCGCAGTGCCGGCACCGGGCGGCGGCCCGGCACTGCGCGCACGCCATCCGCGGCACATATCCGCGCCGGGGCACCTGGACCAGCACCGGCCCGTGCCGCAGCCCCTCCCGGACCGTCTGCCAGGCGAGGGTGGGCAGCCGGGCGGCCCGCGCCGCCTCGTCCCGCGCGAGATCCTGGTCCCCCACGGTGCGCACCAGGGGAGCGGCCCGCCGCACCTGCTCCCGGGCGGCGACCAGCCCCTGCGCCCAGCCGCTCTCCACGAGCTGCGCGCCCTCCACGGTGCAGCTCCAGCCGCCCATCAGGAAGGCGCACCGGTCCTGGGCGGCCCGCAGCAGCAGCACCTCCCGGGCGTGCGGCTGCGGGGCGTGCAGCTCGCTGTGGCTGTCGTCCCCGTCGTCCCAGAGCGCGACCAGGCCGAGGTCGCGGACCGGGGCGAACATGGCGGCCCGGGTGCCGACCACCGCCCGCACGCTCCCGCGCCGTACGGCCAGCCACTCGCGGTACCGCTTCTCCGGCCCGGCGTCCGCGGTGAGCAGGGCGTGCCGCCCCTCCCCCAGCAGTGCCGTCAGCGCGCCGTCGACCCGGGCGGCGGCCCGTCCGTCCGGCACGACGACCAGGGCCCCGCGCCCCGAGGCGAGCGTCGCGGCGACGGCCCGGGCCAGCTCCTGGCTCCACTCGGGTCCCGGCAGCGCGTTCCACACGGCGCGCGGTGCTCCGCCCGCGGCCAGGGACTCCAGGAAGGCGCTCCCCCGCTCGTACCGCGCCCAGGACCCGGGCTCGGGTGCCGGGGGCGGCGGCAGCGGGGCGGGTGAGGGCCGCTGCTCGGCGCGCGCGTTGCGCGGGGGCACCGCGAGCTGGAGGACGTCCGCCAGGCTGCCCGCGTACCGGTCGGCGACGGCCCTCGCCAGCCCGAGCAGCTCCTCACCCAGCACGGGTTCGGGCGAGACGACCTGGGCGAGCGCCGCGAGCGGGCCGGAGTAGTCGGACGCGGCGAGCCGCTCGATCAGGAAGCCGTCGATGAGCCCGCCGCCCTCGCGCCGGCCCTCCCGCACCCGGCCGCGCCCGGCGCCGAACCGCACCCGCACCCGCACCCCGGGCTGTGCCTCGGCGTCCAGCTCGGCGGGCACCGCGTAGTCGAAGTAGCGGTCGAGATGGAGCACGCCCTTGTCGACGAGGACCCGCGCCACCGGCAGCTCCGGGGCCAGCTCGGCCCCCCGCCAGGTCCGCGGCTTGGCCCGGGGCGCCTTGGCCCGCCGTACGCTCTCCCGGATCAGCGCGAGCTGCTCGGGCGGCGCGCCCTCCCCGGCCGCACCACCGCCCCCCTGCCCGCTCTCGCCGCTCACTCCAGCATTCTTACCAAACGCCACCGACAACGCCCCCTCCCCGACGCCCCGCACCCGGCACCCCGCCGCCACCGCCCACCGGCCCCGCACCGCCGCCCACGTCGCGCGACTACTCCTATGAGTCCGCGACCCTCCGAAACCGTTGCCCCGGAAACGCCGATGCCCGGCCTCCCCTCGGGAAGCCGGGCATCGGACGTGACGTACGTGAGCGAACCCTCGCTCCTACGGACCCGCGGTCTTACTGACCCACGGTCCTACTGACCCGCGGCCTTGCGCAGCGCCTCCACGCGGTCCGTGCGCTCCCACGTGAAGTCGGGCAGCTCACGGCCGAAGTGGCCGTACGCGGCGGTCTGGGCGTAGATCGGGCGCAGCAGGTCGAGGTCGCGGATGATCGCGGCCGGACGCAGGTCGAAGACCTCGTCGATGGCCTTCTCGATCTTGTCGACGTCGACCTTGTGGGTGCCGAAGGTCTCGACGAACAGACCGACCGGCTCGGCCTTGCCGATCGCGTACGCGACCTGGACCTCGCAGCGGGAGGCGAGGCCCGCGGCGACCACGTTCTTGGCGACCCAGCGCATGGCGTAGGCGGCCGAGCGGTCCACCTTGGACGGGTCCTTGCCGGAGAAGGCGCCGCCGCCGTGGCGGGCGAAGCCGCCGTAGGTGTCGATGATGATCTTGCGGCCGGTGAGGCCGGCGTCGCCCATCGGGCCGCCGATCTCGAAGCGCCCGGTCGGGTTGACCAGCAGGCGGTAGCCCTCGGTGTCCAGCTTGATGCCCTCGTCCAGGAGCGCCTTCAGCTCCGGCTCCACGACGAACTCGCGGATGTCGGGGGCGAGCAGCGACTCCAGGTCGATGTCGGAGGCGTGCTGCGAGGAGACGACGACGGTGTCGAGGCGGACGGCCTTGTCGCCGTCGTACTCGATGGTGACCTGGGTCTTGCCGTCGGGGCGCAGGTAGGGGATGGTGCCGTTCTTGCGGACGTCCGAGAGGCGCTTGGACAGCCGGTGCGCCAGGAAGATCGGCAGCGGCATCAGGGTCGGCGTCTCGTCGGAGGCGTACCCGAACATCAGGCCCTGGTCGCCGGCGCCCTGACGGTCCAGCTCGTCCTCGTCGCCCTCGACGCGGGACTCGTACGCCGTGTCGACGCCCTGGGCGATGTCGGGGGACTGGGCGCCGATGGACACCGAGACACCGCAGGAGGCGCCGTCGAAGCCCTTCTTGGAGGAGTCGTAGCCGATCTCGAGGATCTTGTCGCGCACGAGCTGCGGGATCGGCGCGTAGGCCTTGGTGGTGACCTCTCCGGCCACGTGGACCAGGCCGGTCGTGATCAGCGTCTCGACGGCGACCCGAGAGGTCGGGTCCTCGCGCAGAAGCGCGTCGAGAATGGTGTCGCTGATCTGGTCAGCGATCTTGTCGGGGTGACCCTCGGTCACGGACTCCGAAGTGAACAGGCGACGGGACACAACGCTCCCTGGGGTTGCAGCGGCTGCTGGCTGATCATGGGCGGACGGGCTCGGGGGCTGCGCCCGGCGCCGTCCGAGAAACAGTTTATCGGTCGCGCTCGACCACCGGCCCACCTGTCTCGCCTCTCGGGAGCGCTGTGACCTGCGGCACGGGCATTCTGCCCAATGCTGGGCACCCTTGGCCAGGGTCGCCACGCCCGAATCGAGCGCGGGACGGGGAACGGCGAAACGCATCAAACCCTCAGGTCAAGCGTGCCGTCACCAGGTCCCATACGATTTCGGCCAATGCCTCTTTGGGTCCGTGGGGCACCGGTGTCTCGCCCCCGTCGGCAGCCAGCACGATTGCCTCGTTCTCCTCGGAGCCGAACGTGCGACGCTCCCCCACTTCGTTCACCACCAGCAGATCGCAGCCCTTGCGGCGGAGCTTCGCGCGGCCGTTGGCCAGCACGTCGTCGGTCTCGGCCGCGAAGCCGACGACCACCTGCCCGGGGCGGGCGCGGTCGGCGGAGAGCTCCGCGAGGATGTCCGGATTCCGTACGAGGACGATCGGGTCGGGCTCCTTGCCGTCCTTCTTCTTGATCTTCCCGGAGGCGTACGCGGCGGGCCGGAAGTCGGCCACGGCGGCCGCCATCACCACCGCGTCGGCGTCGGTAGCGGCCTTGAGGACCTCTTCGCGCAGGTGCACGGCCGTGCCGACGGGGACGACGTCGACCCCGGCCGGGTCGGGCAGCCCGGTGTTGGCGGCGATCAGCGTGACTCGGGCGCCCCGGGCGGCGGCGGTGCGGGCGAGCGCGTAGCCCTGCTTGCCGGAGGAGCGGTTGCCGAGGAAGCGGACCGGGTCGAGGGGCTCGCGGGTGCCGCCGGCGCTGATCACGACATGGCGGCCGGCGAGGTCGGGTTCGCGGACGCCCCGGGCCAGGACACGGCGGCAGACCTCGAAGATCTCGGCGGGGTCGGGCAGCCGGCCCTTGCCGGTGTCCACGCCGGTCAGCCGGCCGACGGCCGGTTCGATCACGACGGCGCCGCGGCGGCGGAGCGTGGCGACGTTCTCCTGAGTGGCCGGGTGCTCCCACATCTCGGTGTGCATGGCGGGGGCGAAGACGACCGGACAGCGGGCCGTGAGCAGGGTGTTGGTGAGGAGGTCGTCGGCGAGGCCGTGGGCGGCCTTGGCCAGCAGGTCGGCGGTGGCCGGGGCGACGACGACCAGGTCGGCGTGCTGGCCGATCCGGACGTGCGGCACCTCGTGCACGTCGTCCCAGACCTCGGTGGAGACCGGGTGGCCGGAGAGCGCGGACCAGGTGGGGGCGCCCACGAAGCGCAGGGCGGAGGCGGTGGGGACCACCCGCACGTCATGGCCGGACTCCGTCAGTCTGCGCAGCAGCTCGCACGCCTTGTACGCGGCGATGCCACCGCTGACGCCCAGTACGACCTTCGGCTTGTCCACCGTCTCTCCCCACGCTCGGAAACGTACGCCCTCCATGACACACCACAGGCCCGGCAGTCGCGCTGCCGGGCCTGTGGTGGGGTGCTGTTACGCGGGGCCCTCGATGGCCTCGGAGGTCAGCAGACCCGCGTTGATCTCGCGCAGGGAGATCGAGAGCGGCTTCTCGTGGACGTGCGTGTCCACGAGCGGACCGACGTACTCGAGGAGGCCCTCGCCGAGCTGCGAGTAGTACGCGTTGATCTGACGGGCCCGCTTGGCCGCGTAGATCACGAGGCTGTACTTCGAGTCGGTGGCCTCGAGGAGCTCGTCGATCGGCGGGTTGATGATGCCCTCGGGCGCGGAGATGGAAGAGGACACGCTCTACCTTCCGATGGATGGGAAAAGACCGAAATCATGCACCGTGATCACGGAACAGGCTGTGATCACACGACATCCGTCAAGGCTAGCAGCTCGCGCGCCACATCCTCGACGGAGGTGTTGACCAGCGTCTCGTCGAACTCCGGCTCGGCCGCCAGTTCGACCTTCGCGGCCTCCAGACGCCGCTCGATCACCTCGGGCGGCTCGGTGCCGCGGCCGGTGAGCCGGCGCACCAGCTCCTCCCAGGAGGGCGGGGCGAGGAAGACGAGCCGGGCCTCGGGCATCGACTCACGGACCTGCCGGGCACCCTGGAGGTCGATCTCCAGGAGGACGGGCTCGCCCGCCTCCAGGCGCTCCAGCACCGCGGCACGCGGGGTGCCGTAGCGGTTGCCGGCGAACTCGGCCCACTCCAGCAGCTCGCCGTTGGCGATCAGCTTGTCCATCTCGTCGTCGGAGACGAAGAAGTAGTGGACGCCGTGCTTCTCGCCGGGCCGTGGCCTGCGGGTCGTCGCCGACACCGAGAGCCAGAGCTCGGGGTGCTCCTTGCGCATATGGGCGACGACCGTGCTCTTGCCGACCCCTGAGGGGCCGGAGAGCACGGTCAGCCGCGGACGTACGTCCGGGGGCTCGGGGGTCGTCCCCCGGAATGTTGCAGCCATGCAGCGATTATTCCAGCAATCCCGGAGTGCCCGGGACTCCCTTCCCGGCAGTGGCCGGTGTCAGGCGCCGGTGCTGCCGAACTCACGCTCCAGGGAAGCGATCTGGTTGGACCCGAGACCGCGCACACGGCGGCTCTCGGAGATGCCGAGTCGCTCCATGATCTGCTTGGCGCGGACCTTGCCCACGCCCGGCAGGGACTCGAGCAGGGCGGAGACCTTCATCTTGCCGATGACGTCGTTCTCCTGACCCTGCTTGATGACCTCGTGCAGGGAGGCGCCGGAGTGCTTGAGTCGATTCTTGACCTCGGCCCGCTCCCGGCGAGCCGCGGCGGCCTTTTCGAGCGCGGCTGCGCGCTGTTCGGGGGTAAGGGGCGGAAGAGCCACGCCTACGTCACCTCGGATGTCGAACTGTCGGATACGGACCGGTGAGGAACCGGAAGGCGCCTCACCTATGGAGCTACGAGCAAGACGCTCTGCCCGTTCACTCTGCTCGGAGACTAGCGGCCAAGTCCGCCCGAGTCAGCGAGAACAGCGGAAAAGTCCTGGTCAGCCTCTGTCAGGACAGGACATTCCAGACATACTGCCCCGGATTTGAGGATGTATCCAGCCTCAAACGGTCCAAGACCCACTCATCGGAGGTTTGAAAAGCGCGCGGACGGGGTCTCAGGCGGACGTCAACGTGACGCGGATCTCCTCCGCGAAGCGTTCCGCCGCGTCACGCAGGGCGCTCACGTCGGGACCGTGGCGGAGCACGCCCCGGCTGACGCTCGGCACGACGTTGCGCAGCGCGCTGCCGAAGACCCGCGGCAGATCCTTCGGCGTGGCCCCCTGGGCGCCCACTCCCGGCGCGAGGAGCGGACCGTTGATGCCGAGGTCGTAGGACGACAGATCGCCCAGGGTGGCGCCGACGACGGCGCCGAAGGACCCCAGGGGCTCCTCCCCCGCGTTCTCGACGGCCAGGTGCGCCAGCATGGTCGCGCCCACGTCCCGGCCGTCCGCGCGCACCGCGTGCTGGACCTCGCCGCCCTCCGGGTTGGAGGTCAGCGCCAGGACGAACAGACCCGCGCCGCTCTCCCGGGCCAGCGCCACGGCCGGGCTCAGCGAGCCGTAGCCGAGGTACGGGGAGACGGTGAGGGCGTCGGAGAACGCCGGGGCGTCCTTGTGCAGGAAGGATTCGGCGTAGGCGGCCATGGTCGAGCCGATGTCGCCGCGCTTGGCGTCCATCACGACCAGGGCGCCGGCGGCCCTGGCCTCCTGGACCGACTTCTCCAGCACGGCGATCCCGCGCGAGCCGAACCGCTCGAAGAACGCGCTCTGCGGCTTCAGGACGGCGATCCGGTCGGCCATCGCCTCGACGACCGTACGACTGAACCGCTCCAGGCCCGCCACGTCGTCGTTCAGGCCCCATTCGAGGAGCAGGGAGGCGTGCGGGTCGATGCCCACGCAGAGCGGGCCGCGCTCGTCCATCGCCCGCCGCAGTCGCGCGCCGAAGGGTTCCATGGTCATGCCGTTGTCCTCACGTCGGCGCCGACCGCGTCGGCAAGAGTGGCGTACGGGCTCGTGCGCAGCCGGGCGGCGAGCCCCTTGTGCAGGGCGCGGGACCAGAAGGGCCCCTCGTAGACGAAGGCGCTGTAGCCCTGGATCAGCGTGGCGCCGGCCAGGATGCGCTGCCAGGCGTCCTCGGCGTTCTCGATGCCGCCGACGCCGACCAGGGTGATCCGGTCGCCCACGCGCGCGTACAGGCGGCGCAGGACCTCCAGGGAGCGGGCCTTGAGGGGGGCTCCGGACAGTCCGCCGGTCTCGCCGACCGCCGCGGGGTCGGAGCGCAGGCCGAGGCCCTCGCGCGCGATGGTGGTGTTGGTGGCGATGATGCCGTCCAGGCCCAGTTCGACGGCGAGGTCGGCGACCGCGTCCACGTCCTCGTCGGCGAGGTCCGGGGCGATCTTCACCAGCAGCGGGACGTGCCGCGCGGGCACGGTGCGGTCGGCGGCCTCGCGGACGGCGCTCAGCAGCGGCCGCAGGGCCTCGGTGGCCTGGAGGTTGCGCAGCCCGGGGGTGTTGGGCGACGACACGTTCACGACCAGGTAGTCGGCGTACGGGGCGAGCCGCTCGGTCGACTTCACGTAGTCGCCGACGGCCTCCTCCTCCGGTACGGCCTTGGTCTTGCCGATGTTGACGCCCACGACGGTGCGGAACACCGGCGTACGGGAGGCCAGGCGGGCGGCGACGGCGAGCGAGCCCTCGTTGTTGAAGCCCATGCGGTTGATGAGCGCCCGGTCCTTCACTAGCCGGAACAGCCGCTTCTTCGGGTTGCCGGGCTGCGGCTCGCCGGTGACCGTGCCGATCTCGACGTGGTCGAAGCCCAGCATCGACATCCCGTCGATCGCGACGGCGTTCTTGTCGAAGCCGGCGGCGAGTCCGAAGGGGCCGTGCATGCGCAGCCCGAACGCCTCGGTGCGCAGCTCCTCGAAGCGCGGGGCGAGGGCGGCGGCGACGAAAGTGCGCAGGACCGGGACGCGGGCGGCGAGGCGGATCCAGCGGAAGGCCAGGTGGTGCGCCTGCTCCGGGTCCATCCGGGTGAACACCAGACGGAAGAAAAGCTTGTACATCACTGTGTCCTCATACGGAGGGGGACACCGTTTCCGGTGTCCCCCTCGGGCTGCTAGTCGCGGGCCGCGGTCAGATGTTGCGCGTGTTCCTGGAGCGAGCGGACGCCCACACCTCCGTGGTTGAGGGCGTCGATGCCCTGGACGGCGGCGGCGAGCGCCTGGACCGTCGTCAGGCACGGCACGGACCGGGCCACGGCCGCCGTACGGATGTCGTAGCCGTCGAGGCGGCCGCCGGTGCCGTACGGGGTGTTGACGATGAGGTCGACCTCGCCGTCGTGGATGAGCTGGACGATGGTCTTCTCGCCGTTGGGTCCGGTGCCCTCGGACTGCTTGCGCACCACGGTGGCGTTGATGCCGTTGCGCTTGAGGACCTCGGCGGTGCCGGAGGTGGCGAGGAGTTCGAAGCCGTGGGCGACCAGCTCGCGCGCCGGGAAGATCATCGAGCGCTTGTCGCGGTTGGCGACCGAGATGAACGCGCGTCCCTTGGTGGGCAGCGGTCCGTACGCGCCCGCCTGCGACTTGGCGTACGCCGTGCCGAAGACGGAGTCGATGCCCATGACCTCGCCGGTGGAGCGCATCTCCGGGCCGAGGATGGTGTCGACGCCGCGTCCGGAGGTGTCCCGGAAGCGGCTCCACGGCATCACGGCCTCCTTGACGGAGATCGGCGCGTCCAGCGGCAGTTCGCCGCCGTCGCCGTTGGCCGGGAGCAGGCCCTCGGCGCGCAGTTCGGCGACGGTCGCGCCCAGCGAGATGCGGGCGGCGGCCTTCGCCAGCGGCACCGCGGTCGCCTTCGAGGTGAAGGGGACCGTGCGGGACGCGCGCGGGTTGGCCTCCAGGACGTAGAGGATGTCGCCGGCCATCGCGAACTGGATGTTGATCAGGCCGCGCACGCCGACGCCCTTGGCGATCGCCTCGGTGGAGGCGCGCAGCCGCTTGATGTCGAAGCCGCCCAGGGTGATCGGGGGCAGGGCGCACGCCGAGTCGCCGGAGTGGATGCCGGCCTCCTCGATGTGCTCCATGACGCCGCCGAGGTACAGCTCGTGGCCGTCGTAGAGGGCGTCGACGTCGATCTCGATGGCGTCGTCGAGGAAGCGGTCGACCAGGACCGGCCGGGTGGGGCTGATCTCGGTCGACTCGGCGATGTAGGCGGACAGCCGGGTCTCGTCGTAGACGATCTCCATGCCGCGGCCGCCGAGGACGTACGACGGCCGGACCAGGACCGGGTAGCCGATCTCGTCGGCGATGGCCTTGGCCTCGGCGAAGGTGGTGGCGGTGCCGTGCTTGGGGGCCGGCAGTCCGGCCTCGGCGAGCACCCGGCCGAACGCGCCGCGGTCCTCGGCGGCGTGGATGGCCTCGGGCGGGGTGCCGACGATCGGCACGCCGTTGTCCTTGAGCGCCTGCGCCAGGCCCAGCGGGGTCTGGCCGCCGAGCTGGACGACGACACCGGCGATCGGTCCGGCCTGCGCCTCCGCGTGGACGATCTCCAGCACGTCCTCCAGGGTGAGCGGCTCGAAGTAGAGCCGGTCGGAGGTGTCGTAGTCGGTGGAGACGGTCTCCGGGTTGCAGTTGACCATGACGGTCTCGAACCCGGCGTCGGAGAGCGCGAAGGAGGCGTGGACGCAGGAGTAGTCGAACTCGATGCCCTGGCCGATGCGGTTGGGGCCCGAGCCCAGGATGATCACCGCGGGCTTCTCGCGCGGCGCGACCTCGCTCTCCTCGTCGTAGGAGGAGTAGAAGTACGGGGTCTTCGCGGCGAACTCGGCGGCGCAGGTGTCGACCGTCTTGTAGACCGGGCGCACGCCCAGCGCGTGCCGGACCTCGCGCACCACGTCCTCGCGCAGCCCGCGGATCTCGGCGATCTGCTGGTCGGAGAAGCCGTGCCGCTTGGCCTCGGCGAGCAGCTCCCCGGTCAGCTCGGGGGCGTCCGCCAGCTCGTCGGCGATCTCCTTGATCAGGAAGAGCTGGTCGACGAACCAGGGGTCGATCTTCGTGTGGTCGAAGACCTCCTCCGGGGTGGCGCCCGCGCGGATCGCCTGCATGACGGTGTTGATCCGGCCGTCGGTGGGGCGCACGGACGCGGCCAGCAGCTCGGCCTTGTCGCCGGTCTCGCCGACGAAGGTGAACTGGCTGCCCTTCTTCTCCAGGGAGCGCAGCGCCTTCTGGAACGCCTCGGTGAAGTTGCGGCCGATGGCCATGGCCTCGCCCACCGACTTCATGGTGGTGGTGAGGGTGGAGTCGGCGGAGGGGAACTTCTCGAAGGCGAAGCGCGGGGCCTTGACGACGACGTAGTCGAGGGTCGGCTCGAAGGAGGCCGGGGTCTCGCGCGTGATGTCGTTCGGGATCTCGTCCAGGGTGTAGCCGACGGCGAGCTTGGCCGCGATCTTGGCGATCGGGAAGCCGGTCGCCTTGGAGGCGAGCGCCGAGGACCGCGACACGCGCGGGTTCATCTCGATGACGATGACGCGGCCGTCCTCGGGGTTCACCGCGAACTGGATGTTGCAGCCGCCGGTGTCCACGCCGACCTCGCGGATCACGGCGATGCCGATGTCCCGCAGGATCTGGTACTCGCGGTCGGTCAGCGTCATCGCCGGGGCGACGGTGATCGAGTCGCCGGTGTGCACGCCCATGGGGTCGAAGTTCTCGATGGAGCAGACGACCACGACGTTGTCGTGCTTGTCGCGCATCAGCTCCAGCTCGTACTCCTTCCAGCCGAGGATGGACTCCTCCAGGAGCACCTCGGTGGTCGGGGAGAGCGTGAGGCCCTGGCCCGCGATGCGGCGCAGCTCCTCCTCGTCGTGCGCGAAGCCGGAGCCGGCGCCGCCCATGGTGAAGGAGGGGCGGACGACGACCGGGTAGCCGCCCAGCTCGTCCACACCGGCGAGGACCTCGTCCATGGTGTGGCAGATGACCGAGCGGGCGGACTCGCCGTGCCCGATCTTGCGGCGGACCTCCTCCACGACCTCCTTGAACAGGTCGCGGTCCTCGCCCTTGTTGATCGCCTCGACGTTGGCGCCGATCAGTTCGACGCCGTACTTCTCCAGGACGCCGTTCTCGGCGAGCGAGATCGCCGTGTTGAGGGCCGTCTGGCCGCCCAGGGTGGGCAGCAGCGCGTCGGGGCGCTCCTTGGCGATGATCTTCTCGACGAACTCGGGGGTGATCGGCTCGACGTAGGTGGCGTCGGCGATCTCCGGGTCGGTCATGATCGTCGCCGGGTTGGAGTTGACCAGGATCACCCGCAGGCCCTCGGCGCGCAGGATGCGGCACGCCTGGGTGCCGGAGTAGTCGAACTCGGCGGCCTGGCCGATGACGATCGGGCCGGAGCCGATGACCAGGACGGACTGGATATCGGTGCGCTTAGGCACGCTGGCCCTCCATCGGGACTGTGCTCATCAAAGACGTGAAGCGGTCGAACAGGTAGGCGGCGTCGTGCGGGCCGGCTGCCGCTTCGGGGTGGTACTGGACGGAGAAGCCGGGCTGGTCGAGCAGCCGCAGCCCCTCCACGACGTCGTCGTTGAGGCAGACGTGGGAGACCTCGGCGCGGCCGAACGGCGTCTCGCTGACCCGGTCGAGCGGCGCGTCCACGGCGAAGCCGTGGTTGTGCGCGGTGACCTCGACCTTGCCGGTCGTCCGGTCCTGGACCGGCTGGTTGATGCCCCGGTGGCCGTACTTCAGCTTGTAGGTGCCGAAGCCGAGGGCGCGGCCGAGGATCTGGTTGCCGAAGCAGATGCCGAACAGCGGGGTCTTCCGCTCCAGGACGGCGGTCATCAGGGCGACCGGTCCGTCGGCGGTGGCGGGGTCGCCGGGGCCGTTGGAGAAGAACACGCCGTCGGGGTTCACGGCGTAGACGTCGTCGACGGTGGCGGTCGCGGGCAGGACGTGCACCTCGATGCCGCGCTCGGCCATGCGGTGCGGGGTCATGCCCTTGATGCCGAGGTCGATCGCGGCGACCGTGAAGCGCTTCTCGCCGATCGCGGGGACGACGTACGCCTCCTTGGTGGCGACCTCCTCGTAGAGGCTGGCGCCCTTCATCTGCGGCTGGGCCAGCACGCGCGCGACGAGGTCGGCCTCGGGGGCGACGGCCTCGCCGGAGAAGATGCCCGCGCGCATCGAGCCGCGCTCGCGGAGGTGGCGGGTGAGGGCGCGGGTGTCGATGCCGGAGATGCCGACCACGTCCTGCCGCTCCAGCTCGTCGTCCAGCGACCGCTTGGCGCGCCAGTTGGACGGCACACGCGCGGGGTCGCGCACGACATAGCCGGAGACCCAGATGCGGCCGGACTCGTCGTCCTCGTCGTTCCAGCCGGTGTTGCCGATCTGTGGGGCGGTCGCGACGACGATCTGGCGGTCGTACGACGGGTCGGTCAGGGTCTCCTGGTAGCCGGTCATGCCGGTGGAGAACACCGCTTCCCCGAAGGTCTCCCCCACGGCCCCGTAGGCGCGGCCGCGGAAGATCCGGCCGTCCTCCAGGACGAGTACGGCGGGAACCTTGGTGGCCCCCCTGGTGGAGGTGGTCATCGTGCGCCTTCCGTCGTTTCCGTCTTTTCGATCATGGAGTTGATGGCGGTGACCCACTCGGTGTGCTCCGCCGCGCGGTCGGAGCGGAAGCCCGAGTCGAGCAGCCGGTCGCCGTGCGCCCAGGTCACCACCAGCAGGCCGCCCTCGGTGAGGACCTTGCCCGCGATGCCCTTGCCCAGCAGGGCCTCGCGCAGCGCGGCGGCGGGGATGAAGAAGTCGGTCGCGCCGGGGCGTACGACGTCCAGGCCCGCGTCGGTGAGCGTCAGCTCGACGCGGCTGCGGGTGCCCAGGCCGTGCGCCACGATGCGGTCGAGCCACTGTCCCGCCGTGGTGGAGCCGTGGTAGCGGCCGCTCATCGTCAGTTTCGCCGCACCGGGCTCGGACGGCGCGGTGGGCAGCTCGGGCAGGTCGCCCTGGAGGGTGCCGCGCCACTTCCAGCCCTCGCGCATCAGCCAGTAGACGAGCGCGATGAACAGCAGCAGACCGACGACCCAGCCGGCGCGTGCCGCCCAGTCGGTCACTTCGGCCGACTTCCGGTCGGCCGCGAGCAGGAGTGCAGCAGATGTCACGTGAGCTTCCCGTCGACTAGCGTGGCCTTGCCCCGGAGCCAGGTGTGCGTCACACGGCCCGGCAGCTCACGCCCCTCGTACGGGGTGTTCCGGCTGCGCGAGGCGAAGCCCGCGGGGTCAACGGATCCACGGTATGCCGTGTCCACGAGCGTGAGGTTGGCGGGCTCACCTGCCGAGACGGGGCGTCCGTGGCCGCTCGCCCGGCCGATCCGCGCGGGCGCGAAGGACATCCGGTCGGCGACCTCGGCCCAGGTCAGCAGGCCCGTGTCCACCATGGTGTCCTGGACCACCGACAGCGCGGTCTCCAGGCCGACCATGCCCATGGCGGCCGCGGCCCACTCGCAGTCCTTGTCCTCGTGCGGGTGGGGGGCGTGGTCGGTGGCGACGATGTCGATGGTGCCGTCGGCGAGCGCCTCGCGCAGGGCGAGCACGTCCCGCTCGGTGCGCAGCGGCGGGTTGACCTTGTAGACCGGGTTGTAGGTGCGCACCAGCTCGTCGGTGAGGAGGAGGTGGTGCGGGGTGACCTCGGCGGTGACGTCGATGCCGCGGGACTTGGCCCAGCGGACGATCTCGACCGAGCCGGCGGTGGAGAGGTGGCAGATGTGGACGCGGGAGCCGACGTGCTCGGCGAGCAGGACGTCCCGGGCGATGATCGACTCCTCGGCCACCGCGGGCCAGCCCCCGAGGCCCAGTTCGGCGGAGACGACGCCCTCGTTCATCTGGGCGCCCTCGGTCAGCCGGGGCTCCTGGGCGTGCTGGGCGACGACCCCGCCGAACGCCTTCACGTACTCCAGGGCGCGCCGCATGATCACGGCGTCGTCGACGCACTTGCCGTCGTCGGAGAAGACGGTGACGCCGGCGGCCGATTCGTGCATGGCGCCCAGTTCGGCGAGCTTGCGGCCCTCCAGGCCGACGGTGACGGCGCCGATCGGCTGTACGTCGCAGTAGCCGTGCTCACGGCCCAGGCGCCAGACCTGCTCGACCACGCCGGCGGTGTCGGCGACGGGGAAGGTGTTGGCCATGGCGAAGACGGCCGTGTAGCCGCCGGAGGCGGCCGCGCGGGTGCCGGTGAGGACGGTCTCGGAGTCCTCTCGGCCGGGCTCGCGCAGATGCGTGTGCAGGTCGACCAGACCGGGCAGCAACACCCGGCCCGCCGCCTCGACGACCTCGGCGTCCTCGGCGTCCAGGTCCTGGCCCACCGCGGCGACGGTCTCGCCGTCGATCAGGACGTCCTGCGGTTCGCCGCCGAGCACCTTCGCACCGCGGATCAGGATCTTGCTCATCGTTGTCACTTCTCCTCGGTGGTGCGGGCGTGGCTGACGGCGGGTTCGTTGCCGCCGAGCAGCAGATAGAGCACGGCCATCCGGATGGACACGCCGTTGGCGACCTGCTCGACGACGGTGCAGCGGTCGGAGTCGGCGACCTCGGCGGTGATCTCCATGCCCCGCACCATCGGGCCGGGGTGCATCACGATGGCGTGCTCGGGCATCCGCGCCATCCGCTCGCCGTCGAGGCCGTAGCGCCGGGAGTACTCGCGCTCGGTGGGGAAGAACGCGGCGTTCATCCGCTCGCGCTGGACGCGCAGCATCATCACGGCGTCGGACTTCGGCAGGGTGGAGTCGAGGTCGTAGGAGACCTCGCAGGGCCAGGTCTCGACGCCGACCGGCACCAGGGTGGGCGGGGCGACCAGGGTGACCTCGGCGCCGAGGGTGTGCAGCAGGTCGACGTTGGAGCGGGCGACCCGGCTGTGCAGGACGTCCCCGACGAGGGTGACGCGCTTGCCGGCGAGGTCCTGGCCGATCCCGGCGTCCCGGCCGATCAGCCGGCGGCGCATGGTGAAGGCGTCCAGGAGGGCCTGGGTGGGGTGCTGGTGGGTGCCGTCACCGGCGTTGATGACGGCCGCGTCGATCCACCCGGAGGTGGCGAGGCGGTAGGGGGCCCCGGAGGCGCCGTGCCGGATGACGACGGCGTCGACGCCCATGGCCTCCAGCGTCTGCGCGGTGTCCTTCAGGGACTCGCCCTTGGAGACGCTGGACCCCTTGGCGGTGAAGTTGATGACGTCCGCGGAGAGGCGCTTCTCGGCGGCCTCGAAGGAGATGCGCGTACGCGTGGAGTCCTCGAAGAACAGGTTGACGACCGTGCGGCCGCGCAGGGTCGGCAGCTTCTTGATGGGCCGGTCGGCGACCCGGGCCATCTCCTCGGCGGTGTCGAGGATCAGGACGGCGTCGTCGCGGGTGAGATCGGCGGCCGAGATGAGATGACGCTGCATCTGTCAGGCTCCGTAAGGCAGATCGAGAGATTCAGGAGATTCCGGGCAGGCAGGGGCACGGCGAGGGGACGTACGGCCCGAGGGGGCCGCACGCGCGCGTGCTACTGCCGGGCGGTCGGCTTCGCACCGAGCAGCACGGTGTCGCGACCGTCCTCCTCGGCGAGCTGGACCTTGACCGTCTCCCGCAACGACGTGGGGAGGTTCTTGCCGACGTAGTCGGCGCGGATGGGCAGTTCGCGGTGGCCGCGGTCGACGAGGACGGCGAGCTGGACCGCGCGCGGGCGCCCGATGTCGTTCAGCGCGTCGAGGGCGGCGCGGATGGTGCGGCCCGAGAAGAGCACGTCGTCCACGAGGACGACCAGCCGGCCGTCGATGCCGTCACCGGGGATCTCGGTGCGGGCCAGCGCACGCGGCGGGTGCATGCGCAGGTCGTCGCGGTACATGGTGATGTCGAGGGAGCCCACCGGGATCTTGCGGTCGGTGATCTGCTCCAGCTTGGCGGCGAGCCGCTGGGCGAGGAAGACGCCGCGGGTCGGGATGCCGAGGAGCACCACGTCGTCGGCGCCCTTGGCGCGCTCGACGATCTCGTGGGCGATGCGGGTCAGTACCCGCGCGATGTCGGGGCCTTCGAGAACGGGCCGCGCATCGGACGCTTGAGTGTCCATACGAAGAGGACCTCCTTCTCCGCCTCACGGGACGGACCTTAAAGGACGTCGGGTTTGCGCCATCCACGGTAGCAGGCCGGGACGACACCCCTGATCACCCCCTTGGCGTAATCAGCCATCGCGGGCACGGAAGAGTCGGTGTGGACCATTCGGCTTGACGCAGCAGAATCACGCTGCGTAACCTCACAGTGAGTTACCAGCCGCGCGGCACGGAACCAAAGCCAGTAGCGTCGACCCAATGCCGGGGAGCTATATGTCCAGCGAATACGCCAAACAGCTCGGGGCCAAGCTCCGGGCGATCCGCACCCAGCAGGGCCTTTCCCTCCACGGTGTCGAGGAGAAGTCCCAGGGACGCTGGAAGGCGGTCGTGGTCGGTTCGTACGAGCGCGGCGACCGTGCCGTGACCGTGCAGCGTCTTGCCGAACTGGCTGATTTCTACGGCGTACCCGTGCAGGAACTGCTGCCGGGCACCACCCCGGGCGGCGCCGCCGAGCCCCCGCCGAAGCTGGTCCTGGACCTGGAGCGGCTGGCCCATGTGCCGGTCGAGAAGGCGGGCCCCCTCCAGCGCTACGCGGCGACGATCCAGTCCCAGCGCGGCGACTACAACGGCAAGGTGCTCTCGATCCGCCAGGACGACCTGCGCACCCTCGCCGTCATCTACGACCAGTCGCCCTCGGTCCTCACCGAGCAGCTCATCAGCTGGGGCGTGCTGGACGCGGACGCGCGTCGCGCGGTGTCCCACGAGGAGAACTGAGCGGGAACCGAGCGCCGTGGCGACTCAGCAGAAACGTGCCGCCGGGGTGGCCGGAACCTGATGGTTCCGGCCACCCCGGCGGTGTTTCAGGGGCCCGTGGGGCTCCTGGGAGCAGGCGCGGGCACCGCGGGAGCCCCGGACACGCCGGAGGGCCCACAGCGTGCTGCTGCGGGCCCTCCGGCGTTGTCGTACCGGCGCTTACGCCTCGTCGCGGCGCAGCGACGGCTTGAGTTCCTTCAGCCGGCCGAGCAGGCCGTTGACGAACGAGGGCGACTCGTCCGTGGAGAACTCCTTCGCGAGCTGCACCATCTCGTCGAGGACGACGGCGTCCGGGGTCTCGTCGACCCAGATCAGCTCGTAGGCGCCCAGCCGCAGGAGGTTGCGGTCGACGACCGGCATCCGGTCGAGCGTCCAGCCGACGGCGTACTGGGAGATCAGGTCGTCGATCCGCCGCGCGTGCCCGGCGTAGCCCTCGACGAGCTGCATCGTGTACTCGCTGACCGGCGGCTGCCGGGTGTCGGCCCGGGAGAGCCGCACCCAGTCCGCGAGGACCGTCAGGACATCGGCTTCGCGCTGGTCGCCCTCGAAGAGGATCTGGAAGGCACGCTTGCGGGCCGTGTTGCGGGCAGCCACGGTTAGCTGTTCACCCGGCCGAGGTAGTCGCTGGTGCGGGTGTCGACCTTGATCTTCTCACCGGTGGTGATGAAGAGCGGGACCTGGATCTGGTGACCGGTCTCCAGGGTGGCGGGCTTGGTGCCACCGGTGGAGCGGTCGCCCTGGAGGCCCGGCTCGGTCTCCTGGATGACCAGCTCGACGGCGGCCGGCAGCTCGACGAAGAGCACCTCGCCCTCGTGCTGGGCGACGGTGGCGGTGAAGCCCTCGACCAGGAAGTTCGCGGCGTCGCCGACCGTCTTGCGGTCGATCATGAGCTGGTCGTACGTGTCCATGTCCATGAAGACGAAGTACTCGCCGTCCATGTACGAGAACTGCATGTCGCGCTTGTCGACAGTGGCCGTCTCGACCTTGACGCCGGCGTTGAAGGTCTTGTCGACCACCTTGCCGGACAGCACGTTCTTGAGCTTGGTGCGCACGAAGGCCGGGCCCTTGCCGGGCTTGACGTGCTGGAACTCGACGACGGACCAGAGCTGGCCGCCTTCGAGCTTGAGCACCAGGCCGTTCTTGAGGTCGTTCGTGGAAGCCACGGTTGCGGAATCTCCTGGACTGACGTGGACGACCCCGGGGGCACGCACCTGCCTAGAGGGCGAGCAGCTCCTTGGTCGTGATGGTGAGTAGCTCGGGTCCGCCGTCCGCCTCGGGGCGTACGACGAGCGTGTCATCGATCCGGACGCCGCCCCGGCCCGGGAGGTGGACCCCCGGTTCGACGGTGACCGGCACGCAAGCGTCCAGTTTACCCATGGCCGCGGGGGCCAACTGCGGGTCCTCGTCGATTTCGAGTCCGACGCCGTGCCCGGTGAGCGCCGGAAGGCCCTCGTGGTGCCCGGCGGAGCCCAGTACCTGGCGGGCCGCGCGGTCCACGTCACGGTAGGCGGCGCCCGGTACCAGGCTCTCCCGTCCGGCGCGCTGGGCGGCGAAGACCAGGTCGTACAGCTCGATCTGCCAGTCGGCGGGAGAGGTCCCGATGACGAACGTTCGGCCGATCTCGCAGCGGTAGCCGCGGTAGGCCGCGCCCAGGCAGACGGAGAGGAAGTCGCCCTCCTCCACCCGGCGGTCCGTGGGCCGGTGGCCGCGGCGGCCGGAGTTCGGGCCGGTGGCGACGGAGGTGGGGAAGGCGGGCCCGTCGGCGCCGTGGTCGACCAGCCGCCGTTCCAGCTCCAGGGCGAGATGGCGTTCGGTGCGGCCCACCAGGATGGATTCCAGCAGCTCGCCGAGGGCCTGGTCGGCGATCTCGGCGCCGATCCGCAGACAGGAGATCTCCTCCTCGTCCTTGACGACCCTGAGCTGTTCGACGGCGGTGCCCAGGTCGGCGACGCGCAGCCGGGGGACGACCGAGCGCAGTTCGCGGTGGCGGGCGACGGTGAGGTGGTGTTCCTCGATGGCGAGGGAGTCCCCGCCGGGCCGGGCCGTCAGGAGGTCGGCCGCCGCGACGGCCGGGTCGCCGCCGGGTCGGGACAGGAGGTGGACGCGCAGACTGTCGTCCGGCCGCTCCTCGCCGGGGCGGTCGTCGGACGGTCCCGGGCAGACGAGGACGTCCTCCCCCTTGCCCAGGAGCAGCACGGCGCCGCGCGGGGCGGCTCCGGCGAGGTACCTCACATTGGCCGGACTGGAGACGAGCGCTGCCGCGTTGCCGGCCGCGGTGCAGCGTTCCCTCAGGCGGGTTCGGCGAGACGCGTACAGGTCTGACATGAGTCGAGCGTAGGAGCCATGCCCGGATTGTGCCGGTTGGGAGGGGCCGAGTGGGGTGCCCTCCCCGGCCCCCGGGTGGCCGGACTCACCACTTGGGCTGGCTCACCACTTGAGCGGACTCACCGCTTGGGCGGGCTCACCACTTGGGCGGGCTCGCGATCGCGCGGGCCAGCACCTCGTCCAGGACCCGTGCCGTCGACGGGACGTCCAGCGCGGTGTTGTCGATGATCGGCAGGCCCGAGCCGTACCACCCGGCCATCCGGCCGTGGATGCGGGCGACCTCCTCGTCGGTGAGGCGGCGGTTGCCCGAGCGTTTCGCGTTGCGCTCCAGGACGACTTCCAGGCCGGGCAGCAGGACGACCGGCAGGAGCCCCGGGCCGACGTGGCGCTTCCAGCCGCCGAGGCCGACGGCCGGGCGGTCCGGGAAGATCGCGTCGTCGAGGATGCACGAGATGCCGTTGGCCAGGAAGTTGCGGGCGGCGAAGCCGCAGGTGCGGCGGGCCAGGCGGTACTGGGCCTCCGAGTGGTCGTTCCACCCGCTCTGCGGGTCGGCGAAGCCGGAGCGGACCCATTCGCGGACGTCGTCCAGGCTGATGTGGGCGGTGGGCACCCGGCGGTGGTCGGCCCAGAACTTGGCGACGCTGGTCTTCCCGGCGCCCGCGGGCCCGATGAGCAGCACCGCGAGGGTGGTGGCGCCCGGGTCGGGGGCGGTCGCGGCGGGCGGCACGCTGGGCATGGGGACCGGACCGCCCGGGGGCAGCGGAAGATGCCCGGTGACCTCGGTGCCGGAGGAGCCGGGCGGGTGGGACGCGTGCGACGGTCCGGGCGGGGCCGGCGGAACGGGCGCGTGCTGCGGAGCCGGGGGTGGCGGGACCGGGGGGACCGGTGGCTGCGGAGCGGGCGGCACCGGGCCCGAGGGTGCGCCGACGAAGCCCGGCGGGGGCGGCGGCGGGGCGCCGCCCGGCTGGTGCGGCCCCGGCAGATGTGCGGCCGACGACCAGCCGGCGGCCGGACCGTGCCCCGGCTGGTGGGGCGGCGGCAGCGGAGAACCCACTGCGTGCTGCATCCGGTGCCACTCCGTCTCGTACAGGCGATGGGCGCTGACGACGGGAACGTATGCCCCCGTTTTCGATTCTGAACGGTACCGCCCCCGACCGTCGTTTGGTGAACGGCCGGGGGCGGCCCGAAGTGCCCGGTGTGCCCGGCGAATCGGGCGGAAGGGAACGTGGGGGACGTAGTGTCCTCCTGCTCGGACCTACTGTCCGACTTCCCCGTAGGCGGCGAGCAGCACCGCCGGGTCGGGGCCCTCCAGGACGGTCGGCTTGGCCAGCCCGTCGAGGACGATGAACCGCAGCAGATCGCCGCGGGACTTCTTGTCGACCTTCATGGTCTCCAGCAGCTTGGGCCACTGGTCGTAGCGGTAGAACAGCGGCAGCCCGACGGACTCCAGGACCGTGCGGTGCCGGTCGGCCGTGGCGTCGTCCAACCGCCCTGCGAGGCGGCCCAGTTCGGCGGCGAAGTGCATGCCGACGGAGACGGCGGCGCCGTGCCGCCACTTGTAGCGCTCGTTCTTCTCGATGGCGTGCGCGAGGGTGTGGCCGTAGTTGAGGATCTCCCGCAGCCCGGACTCCTTGAGGTCGGAGGAGACGACGTCCGCCTTGACCTGGATGGAGCGCTCGATCAGCTCGGCGGTGTGCGGTCCGGCCGGGGTGCGCGCGGCCTCCGGGTCGGCCTCGATGAGGTCGAGGATCACCGGGTCGGCGATGAAACCGGCCTTGATGATCTCGGCGAGCCCGGAGACGTAGTCGTTGACCGGGAGGGAGTCCAGCGCGGCCAGGTCGCACAGGACACCGGCCGGCGGGTGGAAGGCGCCGACGAGGTTCTTGCCCTCGGCGGTGTTGATGCCGGTCTTGCCGCCGACGGCCGCGTCGACCATGGCCAGGACGGTGGTCGGGACGGCGATCCAGCGCACCCCGCGCAGCCAGGTGGCGGCCACGAACCCGGCGAGGTCGGTGGTGGCGCCGCCGCCGACGCCCACCACGACGTCGGTGCGGGTGAACCCGGACTGGCCGAGCGCCTTCCAGCAGTAGGCGGCGACCTCGGCGGTCTTGGCCTCCTCCGCGTTGGGCACCTGGATGGCGACGGCCTCGTAGCCCTGTTCGGCCAGGTCGGCGCGGAGCGCGTCACCGGTCTCGGCGAGCGCCTCGGGGTGGATCACGGCGACGCGCTTGACGCGGTCGCCGATCAGCCCGCCGAGTTCACCGAGGAGCTGACGGCCGACCAGGACCTCGTACGGATCCGAGCCCGCACTGCCGCCGACCCTGATCCGTGTTACCGACTCGCTGCTCATGCGTCCTTCAACTCCAGTGCGTCCAGGGCGACTCGGGCGACCTCTTCGGCCGTACGGCCGTCGGTGGCCACCACGGCCGTGGCGACGCCCTCGTACAGGTGGCGGCGGGCGTCCATCAGCTCGCGCCACTGCTTGCGCGGGTTGACCGCGAGCAGCGGGCGGGCGACGCCCAGGCCGGTGCGCCGGACGGCCTCCTCGACGTCCATCGACAGATAGAGCACCCGCTGTCCGGCCAGCAGGGCGCGGGTGTCCGCGTCCAGGACCGCGCCGCCGCCGAGGGAGAGGACGCCGGTGTGCTCGGTGAGCGCCCGGGCCACGGCCTGCTTCTCGATCGCGCGGAAGGCGTCCTCGCCCTCGTCGACGAAGATCTCCGCGATGCTGCGGCCCTGCTCGGCGACGATGTCGTCGTCGGTGTCCCGGTAGCCGGTGCCCAGCCGCTCGGCCAGCAGCAGCCCCACGGTGGACTTGCCGACGCCCATCGGCCCGACCAGGACGACCAGCGGCCCGCTCATCGGATGTGCAGGTTGTCGAGGTACGAGCGGACGTTGCGGCGGGTCTCGGGCACGCTGTCCCCGCCGAACTTCTCGGCGACCGCGTCCGCGAGGACGAGCGCCACCATGGCCTCGGCGACGATGCCGGCCGCGGGCACCGCGCAGACGTCGGAGCGCTGGTGGTGGGCCTGGGCGGCCTCGCCGGTGACCACGTCGACGGTCCGCAGGGCGCGCGGGACGGTCGCGATCGGCTTCATCGCGGCGCGCACGCGCAGCAGCTCGCCGGTGGTCAGACCGCCCTCGGTGCCGCCGGAACGGCCGGAGGAGCGCCGGATGCCCTCGGGCGTGGTGAGGATCTCGTCGTGGGCCTTGGAGCCGGGCACGCGCGCGAGGTCGAAGCCGTCGCCGACCTCGACGCCCTTGATGGCCTGGATGCCCATGAGGGCGGCGGCCAGCCGGGCGTCCAGCCGGCGGTCCCAGTGCACGTGCGAGCCGAGGCCCACCGGCACGTCGTGGGCGAGCACCTCGACGACGCCGCCGAGGGTGTCGCCGTCCTTGTGGGCCTGGTCGATCTCCGCGACCATCGCCTTCGACGCGTCCGCGTCCAGGCAGCGCACCGGGTCGGCGTCGAGCTTCTCGACGTCGGCGGGGGTCGGGTAGACGCCGTAGGGGGCCTTGGCGGCGGCCAGTTCGACGACATGCGAGACGATCTCGATGCCGGCCGTCTCCTTGAGGTACGACCGGGCGACCGCGCCGAGGGCGACCCGGGCCGCCGTCTCGCGGGCGGAGGCGCGCTCCAGGATCGGGCGGGCCTCGTCGAAGCCGTACTTCTGCATACCGGCCAGGTCGGCGTGGCCGGGGCGGGGGCGGGTCAGGGGCGCGTTGCGCGCGAGGCCCGCGAGGATCTCCGGGTCGACCGGGTCCGCCGCCATGACCTGGTCCCACTTGGGCCATTCGGTGTTGCCGACCATGATCGCGACCGGGGAGCCGAGGGTGAGTCCGTGCCGGACGCCGCCGAGGAAGGTGACCTCGTCGCGCTCGAACTTCATCCGGGCGCCGCGTCCATAGCCGAGCCGCCGCCGCGCCAGATGGTCGGCCACCATCTCCGTGGTGATCGGCACGCCGGCGGGAAGGCCCTCCAGCGTCGCGACAAGTGCGGGACCGTGGGACTCCCCCGCGGTCAGCCAACGCAGCCTGCTCAACGATGCTCCTCAGTCTCGCGCCCTGGTACTGCCCTGCGCACGCGTGTCCTCGCGTACGACGTCGACGCCGACCGGGTGCGCGGCCCCGGCCCGCCACCTCCGATCCTCCCACGTCCCGGCCCGTGGACCGGCCCCGGTCCACGAAGCGGACGCGAGGATGTCAGCTACGGTGCCGCCGGGCGGGAGGCGGGCAGCGGTCAGACCTCGGGGTCCTGCCGCGCGGCCAGGGCCTGTTCGCCCGCCTTGCGCATGACCTCGACCGGGACGGGGGTCCGGCCGGTCATCTGCTCCACCTGGAGTACCGCCTGGTGGACGAGCAGGTCGAGGCCGCTGACGACCGCGCCGCCGAACATCGACCAGCGGGCGGCCAGTTCGGTGGGCCAGGGGTCGTAGAGCACGTCGAAGAGGGTGGTGGGCCGCTCCGGTACGGCGACGGCGAGGGCGTCGGTGGTCCCGGCCGGGGTGGTCGCGACGACCAGCGGGAAGCGCAGGGCCTGCGCCGCGTCCGCCCAGTCGGCGATCCGCACCTCGACGTCGAGCCGCTCGCCCCACTCCCGCATCTCGACGGCCCGCGCCGCGCTGCGCACGTACGCGACGATCTCGCCGGTGCAGATCCGGGACAGCGCGGCCAGGGCCGAGGAGGCGGTGGCGCCGGCGCCCAGGATCGCGGCGGAGTCGACCTGCTCGACGCCGTGCTCGCGCAGCGCGGCGACCATCCCGGGGATGTCGGTGTTGTCGCCGGTCCGGCGGCCGTCCTCGCCGAAGACGAGGGTGTTGACCGCGCCCACGGAGGCCGCCGTCTCGCTGATCTCGTCGAGCAGGGGGATGACCGCGCGCTTGAGCGGCATGGTCAGCGAGAGACCGGCCCATTCGGGGCCGAGCCCGTCGACGAAGCCGGGCAGGGCCGCCTCGTCGATCTCGAAGCGGTCGTACGTCCAGCCGGTCAGCTCCAGCGCCTCGTACGCGGCGCGGTGCAGCGCCGGGGAGAGCGAGTGGGCGATGGGACTGCCGAGAACTGCGGCCCGGCGGGCGTCAGTTGCCCCTGCTTGCATTGAACTTGTCCTTGAGCTTCTGGAATTCCGCGGCGGTCCTGGCGAATTCGGTCTTGCTCACACCGTCGGTGGCCACGAAGTAGATCCAGCCGGAACTGGTCGGGTTCAGCGTGGCCTTCATCGCGTCCGCACCGGGGTTGCCGATCGGCCCCGGCGGCAGACCCTTGTTGGTGTAGGTGTTGTACGGGTCCTTGTTGCTGTTGATCTCGGACTCGCTGATCTGGATCTTGCTCTCGTTCCTCAGGTAGTTGAAGGTCGAGTCGAACTGGAGCAACTGGTAGGTCTCGGTGTTCGTCGGCTTGAGCCGGTTGTAGACGACCTCCGCCATCTTGCGGTAGTCGTCCAGCGTCTTGCCCTCGGCCTGGACCAGGCTGGCGACGGTGACGACCTGGAGCGGCCCGTCCAGCTTGAGCTCCTTCGCCTTCGCCTCCAGGTCGTACTTCTCGTAGACCTCGTTGGCCCGGGCGACCATCGGCTTCAGGACCGCCTCGGGCTTCATGCCCTTGGCCGCGGGATAGGTGCCCGGGTAGAGGAAGCCCTCCAGCGGGTCCTTGATGTCCTCGTCGTCGTTCGCCCAGTCGGGCAGGCCGAGTTCGTCGAACTTCGACTCCGCGACCTTCCGGGTGGTGCCGGCGGCGAGGTCGAGCTTCTCGTCGATGATCTTGTAGACCTGGATGTTGCGGTGCCCGGGATTGACCATCACATTGGCCTGGCTGGCCGGGTCGAGCATCATCTCGACGGCGCTCTCCGCGGACATCTCCTTCTTCAGGATGTACGCGCCCGCCTGGATCTTGTCGCCGTCGGGATTGCTCGTGAAGGCGGACACGAACGCGTCGACGCTCCTCACCACCCCGGCCTCCTTCAGGAGCTGGCCGATCCTGGCCCCGCCCGAGCCCTCGGGGACCTGCACGCTCACCGACTGGCCGGAGCCGTCGCCCGAGTAGTCCGGGGCCGCGCCGTAACGATTCTGGTAGAAGCTGTAGCCGAAGTAGGTGATCCCACCCAGACCACCGGCGAACACCAGTGCGACGACCAGGCAGGCGCAGCCGTTGCGGCTCTTCTTGCCCTGGGGGCCCTTGCCGTCCTTCGCGCCCTTGCCGCCACGGCCCCGGCGGTCACCGCGTCCGCCGCCGCGCCGTTCGGGCTCGTCCTCGTCGTCGCCCCCGCCGCCCCGGCCGGCCCGGGCGTACCGGTCGTCCTCGTCGTCATCGTCGGCCCCGCCGCCCGTGAAGAACGGGTGCTCGTCCTGCTCCTCGGGGTCCGGGTCCCAGTCCGGTTTCCGCTCGGGCTCCGTCTGCGTCCTCGGCTCGGCACCCGGCTCGGGGTGCCGGCGGGCGGGCGGCTCCGGCGGCGGATAGGCGTCCTGGGTGCCGTAGAAGTCGGGCTGCTCGGCGCCGTACGCGGCGGCCTGCTGGCCGTACGGGTCACCCGGGTCGGGGGCGTAGGGGACGTGCGCGTGCGTGCCCGTGCCGTCCCAGCCGCCCTCGTGATACCCCTCCTGGTAGCCCTGCTGCTGGGCCTGATGGGCGTACTGCTGATGATCGTAGGACTGCTGCTGGCCGTAGCCCTGCTGGTCGTACGACTGCTGCGGGTACTGCTGCTGGCCGTACTGCTGCGGCTGGCCCTGACCCCAGTCGCCGTACTGCGCCTGCTGCTGCGGGTAGGGGTGCTGCTGCTGGCCGCCGTAGGCAGGCTGCTGTCCGGCCATGGGGGCCTGCTGCCCTTCCCATCCGCCGTCCCCGTACAACGGGTCCTCCGGATGCCACGGTTCGGAGCCTGGACCCCGGCCATACTCAGTCATCGATCCCCTAGAGCCGCGAGGCGGCGATCACGCGGCTTGCACGGGCCGGTCATCGTGTCCGCCTCTCTTTGTGCGGTGGCTGTTCGAACACCACCGCATCGCGCGGAACGTTACCGTATCGCGATCAGATGACCACTTCGACGCCCTCGCCCGGTGCTTTACCTGACACCCGTTCGGATTCCAGCGCCTGCTGAAGGATGATCACAGCGGCTGCCTGGTCGATGACCGAACGGCCCTTCTTGGATTTCACCCCCGAGGCACGCAGTCCCTGACTGGCCGTCACGGTCGTCATCCGCTCGTCCACCAGCCGGACCGGCACCGGAGCGATGCCCTTGGCCAGCTCCCCCGCGAAGGCGCGGACCTTGACCGCGGCCGGGCCCTCGCCCCCCTTGAGGGAGCGAGGGAGACCGACGACGACCTCGATCGGTTCGTACTCCTCGACCAACTGCCGCAGCCTGCGGTGGGCCGCCGGGACGTCCCGGCCGGGGACCGTCTCCACCGGGGTGGCGAGGATCCCGTCGGGGTCGCACGAGGCGACCCCGATCCGGGCGTCCCCGACGTCGATCGCGAGCCGACGGCCCTTGCGCATGGCCTGGCTCACTTGGCCGTCTCGGCCACGAGCCGCTCGACCGCGTCGACGGCGTCACCGACGGCGGCCGGGTTCTGGCCGCCGCCCTGGGCGACGTCCGGCTTGCCGCCACCGCCGCCGCCGAGGGTCTTGGCGGCCGTACGGACCAGGTCGCCGGCCTTGAGGCCGCGCTCACGGGCGGCCTCGTTGGTGGCGATGACCGTCAGCGGCTTGCCGTTGTTCACCGTGAACAGGGCGACGACGGCGGCCCGGCCGCCCTGGATGCGGCCACGCACGTCGAGGACCAGCTTGCGCAGGTCGTCGGGGGTGGTGCCGTCCGGGACCTGGCCGGTCACCACGGCGATGCCGCGGACGTCCTTGGCGGACTCCACCAGACCGGCGGCGGCCTGGAGGACCTTCTCGGCGCGGAACTTCTCGATCTCCTTCTCGGCGTCCTTCAGCTTGCCGAGCATGGCGGAGACCTTCTCCGGAAGCTCCTCGGGACGGCCCTTGATCAGCTCCTGGAGCTGGGCGACGACCGTGTGCTCCCGGGCGAGGAAGTTGTAGGCGTCGACGCCCACGAGGGCCTCGATCCGGCGCACACCGGAGCCGATGGACGACTCGCCGAGCAGCTTCACCAGACCGAGCTGGGCGGTGTTGTGGACGTGCGTGCCGCCGCACAGCTCCTTGGAGAAGTCGCCGATGGTCACCACACGGACCCGCTCGCCGTACTTCTCGCCGAACTCGGCGATGGCGCCCTGCTTCTTGGCCTCGTCGATGCCCATGACCTCGGCGTGCACGTCGAGATCGCGGGCGAGCACCTCGTTGATCTTCTGCTCGACGTCGGTCATCACGGCCGTCGGAACGGCGGACGGCGAGCCGAAGTCGAAGCGGAAGCGGCCGGGCTGGTTCTCGGAACCGGCCTGGGCGGCCGTCGGGCCGAGCGCGTCACGCAGGGCCTGGTGGGTGAGGTGGGTGGCCGAGTGGGCGCGGGCGATGGCCGTACGGCGCCGCCGGTCGATGGAGGCGTGGGCCTTGGCGCCGACGGTCACCTCGCCGACCTGGACGACGCCCTTGTGGACATAGACGCCCGGGACCGGCTTCTGGGTGTCGCGGATCTCGATGACGGCACCGGTGTCCACCTTGATCCGGCCGGTGTCGCCGATCTGGCCTCCGCCCTCGGCGTAGAACGGGGTGCGGTCCAGGACGATCTCGACCTCGTCGCCCTCGGAGGCGGCCGGGGAGGAGACGCCGTCGACCAGGATGCCGACGACGGTGGTCTCGCCCTCGGTGTCGGCGTAGCCGATGAAGTCGGTCTCGCCGGCCTGGTCGGCGATCTCGCGGTAGGCACCGGCGCCGGCGTGCCCGGTCTTCTTGGCCTGGGCGTCGGCCTTGGCCTTGTCCCGCTGCTCCTTCATCAGACGGCGGAAGCCGTCCTCGTCCACGGACAGCCCCTGCTCGGCGGCCATCTCCAGGGTGAGGTCGATCGGGAAGCCCCAGGTGTCGTGGAGCAGGAACGCCTTGTCGCCGGCGAGGACGGCGCCGCCGGCGGCCTTGGTCTCGGTGATGGCGGTGTCGAGGATGTTGGTGCCGGCCCGCAGCGTCTTGAGGAAGGCGTTCTCCTCGGCCAGGGCGACGTTCTCGATGCGCTCGCGGTCGGTGACCAGCTCGGGGTACTGCTGGCCCATCATCGCGATGACGGTGTCGACCAGGTCCTTGACGACCGGGCCGGTGGCGCCGAGGAGGCGCATGTTGCGGATGGCGCGGCGCATGATGCGGCGCAGCACATAGCCGCGGCCCTCGTTGCCGGGGGTGACGCCGTCGCCGATGAGCATCACCGAGGTGCGCATGTGGTCGGTGACCACGCGCAGCGAGACGTCCGAGGCGTGGGCGTCGCCGTAGGCGACACCGGTCAGCTCGGTGGCCTTGTTGATGACGGCCATGGAGGTGTCGATCTCGTACATGTTCTGCACGCCCTGCAGAATCATGGCGAGCCGCTCCAGGCCGAGGCCCGTGTCGATGTTCTTGCTGGGCAGCTCGCCGAGGATCTCGAAGTTGTCCTTGCCGATGCCCTCGCCGCGCTCGAACTGCATGAAGACGAGGTTCCAGATCTCCACGTACCGCTCGTCGTTGACGGCGGGGCCGCCCTCGGCGCCGAACTCGGGGCCGCGGTCGTAGTTGATCTCGGAACAGGGGCCGCAGGGGCCGGGGACGCCCATGGACCAGTAGTTGTCCTTCATGCCGAGGCGCTGGATGCGCTCCTTCGGCACGCCGACGACCTCGTGCCAGATGCGCTCGGCCTCGTCGTCGTCCTGGTAGACGGTGATCCAGAGCTTCTCCGGCTCCAGGCCGTAACCACCCTTGTCCTGGGGGCTGGTGAGCAGCTCCCAGGCGTAACCGATGGCGCCTTCCTTGAAGTAGTCGCCGAAGGAGAAGTTGCCGCACATCTGGAAGAACGTGCCGTGGCGGGTGGTCTTGCCGACCTCTTCGATGTCGGGCGTGCGCACGCACTTCTGGACGCTGGTGGCGCGCGCGAAGGGCGGCTTGACCTCACCCAGGAAGTAGGGCTTGAAGGGCACCATGCCGGCGGGGACGAGCAGCAGAGTCGGGTCGTCCGCGATGAGCGACGCCGAAGGGACGACGGTGTGCCCGCGCTCCTCGAAGAAGCTCAGCCAGCGGCGGCGAATCTCGGCCGACTCCATCAGTGGTCCTCATTCCGGTTGTGCGAGTACGTCGAGCTGTCGAGGTACTTCGGGTGGGTGCGGTTCTCGATGGCGGTGTACCGCCGGGGCGCGGGCAGTTCGGGGTCGTCGCCGATACCGAGGGCGTCCTCGAGTTCGGCCTCCCGTCGGGCCATGTTGTCGCGGACGTCGAGCGCGAAGCCCACCGCTCGGTCCTTGATGCGCGCTCCGGTCTCCAGCGCCTTGTTCGCCGCGGTCGCGGCGAGGCTCTCGGGAGTGAGCTGCTTCAGCTTGCGGTTGACCTTGGTGGTGGCCCAGACCCCGGCGGCGACGCCGGTGGTGAACCAGAAGGTACGGCGGAACATCGCTAGGTCTCAGTCCCTCTTTCCACGGGCGTTCCGCTTCTCCCGCCGGGAGACCGCGCGGCCCACGATCACGGTACGCCGGGACTCCCGGGCGGGCGCGTCCTCCCGGCGGCCGCCGAGGGCCCGGCGGACGCCGTAGCCGAAGGCGGCGACCTTCACCAGGGGGCCGCCGAAGGTGGAGGCGACGGTCGACGAGAGCGCGGAGGCGTTCGACGTGACTTCCTGGACGTCGGAGGCGATCGCGTCGACCCGGTCGAGCTGGGTCTGCGCGGACCGCACCGTCGCGGAGGCGTCGGCGAGCAGCGGGACGGCCTGGTCGGTCACGTCCGCGACGAGTCTGGTGGTCGCCTTGAGCGTCTGGGCCAGTCTCGCCAGCGCGACGGCGAGGAAGGAGACCAGAATCGCCCAGAAGACGGCCACCAGGATGCCGGCCACCTCTCCACCGGACACTGCGCACCCGCTCCCTGTTGTCCCTGTTGTGTGAACACCTGTCTCTGGAGGCGAGCCTATCGCGCCGACGCTGCCGTTCCGTACCGGATTAGGGGCTGTCCGGGGCGGGGTGTCCGGGTGTGCGAAGGCCCGCCGCCCCCGCCCCGAGGGGCGGACGGACGGCGGGCCTTGAGCGCTGGTGCTACGGCTGCCGAGGGATCAGCGGGCGTAGTACTCGACGACGAGCTGCTCGTCGCAGATCACCGGGATCTCCTTGCGGTTCGGCTCACGGTCCAGGCGGAACGCCAGGGCCTTGAGGTTCACCTGGAGGTAGCGCGGGGTCTCGCCCTCGGGGGCGAAGCCGCCCTCACGGGCGATGGAGAAGAGGGTCTTCTCGCGGCTGCGCTCGCGGACCATCACGACGTCGTCGGGACGGACGCGGAACGAGGGCTTGTCGACCTTCTGGCCGTTGACCTCGATGTGGCCGTGCACGACCATCTGACGGGCCTGGTAGATGGTGCGGGCGATGCCCGAACGCAGGACCAGGGCGTCGAGACGGCGCTCGAGCTCGATGATCAGGGCCTCACCGGTCTTGCCCTGGACCTTCGAGGCACGCTCGTAGGCGCGGACGAGCTGGCGCTCGGACACGTCGTACTGCGCGCGCAGACGCTGCTTCTCCAGCAGACGGACCTTGTAGTCCGAGTTCTGCTTGCGGCCGCGGCCGTGCTCACCCGGCGGGTAGGGACGGGCCTCGAAGTACTTGACGGCCTTCGGGGTCAGCGCGATGCCGAGGGCACGCGACTTCTTGACCTTGGGGCGGGACTGGTTCGCCACTGTCCTGTCTCATTTCCTTGATTCGGCTTGCCAGGGTGGTGGGAGGTCGCATCCGCAGCCGGGAAGACCCGCCGGGTTCCGTTGCCGGGCCTGGTGGGCAGCCGCTTCCCTGGTCTGGGCACATACGTGCAGCACGCGAGTGGCCCACCGACCGGTCCCGGCGCTGCGGGTGGTGGTGGGCTGCCCGCGACACCGATCGACGGTGCGCGACGCTCCTGGAGCCGGTCCGGGGACCGGTGCTCCGGCTGACTGTCCCGCTCTGACGGCACGGGACTCAGCACTTCGAGCGATTCTACAGGGTGCTCAGGGCCGCTTCCGACCGAGGTGCTTCCTGGTCCACTCCACGGCGTCCGCGTACCGGGCCTCCGCGCCGTGCCGGGTGGGGGTGTAGTAGGCGCGGTCCTTGAGGGCGTCCGGCGCGTACTGCTGCTCGGCGATGCCCTCCGGCACGTCGTGCGGGTAGACGTACCCCTGCGCGTGCCCGAGCTTTGCGGCGCCCTTGTAGTGCCCGTCCCGCAGATGCGCCGGCACGGGCCCGGCCAGCCCCTTGCGTACGTCGTCCAGGGCGGCGCCGATCGCGGTCGTCGCGGCGTTGGACTTGGGGGCCAGGGCGAGGGCGATGGTGGCGTGGCTGAGGGTGAGGGCGGCCTCGGGGAAGCCGATCATGGCGACGGCCTGGGCGGCGGCGACGGCTATGGGCAGCGCGTTCGGATCGGCCAGGCCGATGTCCTCGCTGGCGGAGATCATCAGCCGGCGGGCGATGAAGCGGGGGTCCTCGCCTGCCTCGATCATGCGGGCCAGGTAGTGCAGCGCGGCGTCCACGTCCGAGCCGCGGATGGACTTGATGAGGGCGCTGGCCACGTCGTAGTGCTGGTCGCCGTCACGGTCGTACTTCACGGCGGCGCGGTCGACCGTCTGCTCCAGGGTGGCGAGGGTGATCTCGCTCTCGTCCTGGTCGAGGGCGGCGCCGGCGGCGGCCTCCAGGGCGGTGAGCGCACGCCGGGCGTCCCCTCCGGCGATGCGCAGCAGATGGGCCTCGGTGTCCTCGGGGAGGGTGACGGAGCCCTTGAGGCCGCGGTCGTCGGTGAGGGCCCGGCGGAGCAGTCCGCGCAGGTCGTCGTCGGTGAGGGGCTCCAGGGTCAGCAGCAGGGAGCGGGAGAGCAGCGGGGAGATGACCGAGAAGTAGGGGTTCTCGGTGGTGGCGGCGATCAGGGTGACCCAGCGATTCTCGACGGCCGGCAGGAGGGAGTCCTGCTGGGCCTTGCTGAAGCGGTGGATCTCGTCGAGGAAGAGGACGGTCTCCTTGCCGTACCCCCCGGTGGCGCGGCGGGCGCCCTCGATGACCGCGCGGACCTCCTTGACGCCTGCGGTGATCGCGGACAGCTCCACGAACCGCTTGTTGGTCGCCTTGGAGACGACGTACGCCAGGGTCGTCTTGCCGGTGCCGGGCGGTCCCCAAAGGATCACGGAGGAGGGTCCTGCCGGGCCCTTGGCGCCCTCGCCGACCAGGCGGCGCAGGGGGGAGCCCGGCTTCAGCAGGTGCTGCTGGCCCACCACCTCGTCGAGGGTGCGCGGACGCATCCGGACCGCCAGGGGGCTCCCCGCGGGGTCCTTCTCCTGGCGTTCTTCTGCTGCGGCGGTGAACAGGTCGGGCTCCACACGGAAACCCTAAATCACCCCACTGACAACGCGGCCCGCGCTGTCAGCTCGTCCAGAAGTCCCACCAGCGGGTCAGGATCAGCATGCCGATGATGCCGATGTGCAGCACGGGCAGGACCCAGGTGAACTCGCCGAAGAAGCTCTTCAGCGCGCGGGGCGCGGGCAGGAAGCCGTTGCGGACGTTGAAGGAGGTCACGTACCAGAACATGAAGATCGTGGCGACCCAGGCGAGCGAGCACCACAGGCACAGGGCGTTGATCCGGTACAGGGACTGGAACATCAGCCAGGCGCAGAAGACGACGCCGAAGAGGGTGCCCGCGTTGAAGGTGAGCCAGTACCAGCGCGGGAAGCGGGCCCCGGCGAGCAGGCTCATGCCGACGCAGATCACGATGCCGTAGGCGACCAGGCCGAGCATCGGGTTGGGGAAGCCGAAGACGGCGGCCTGCTTGGACTCCATCACGCTGCCGCAGGAGACGACGGGGTTCAGGCTGCACCCGGGGGTGAAGGTCGTGCCCGCGACCTTGGCCTCCAGGAGCTTGAACTTGTCGATCGTGATGACCCACGCGGCGAGCAGCCCGGCCGCGCCGGTGATCAGCAGCAGGATCGCGAACGCGCGGCTGCCGCCCGCCGTACCGGCCGCGGGCGCGGGGGCGTGCCCGGACCCGGACTCCGTGGAGACCGCATTGACTGTCGTCTTGCTCATCACGCCGATCCGTCGCTTGAGAGTTGGACCATCTTCGGGCAGGGCCATTGTGCCGCACGAGGGCGGTTCTCCACCGTTCGGCGGACATAAGGAGACCCCGTCGATCACCCCTGAGCGTTCGGTTTCGGCCGACCTGTGCCCCCCGTGGGCACACCCGAGCGAAGGCGGACGGGACGGACGGCCGTGTGACGCCCGTCCCGTCCGCCTCGGCGGCCCTACGCGAGCCGCGACTCCAGCTCCGCGACGATCTCGTTCACGCCGATCGCCGTCTGCTCGCCGGACTCCAGGTCCTTGAGCTGGACGACACCCTCGGCGAGATCACGCTCACCGGCGATCAGCGCGTAGCGGGCGCCGCTGCGGTTGGCGTTCTTCATCGCGCCCTTGAGGCCCTTCGCCCCGAAGGAGAAGTCCGCCGCGACGCCGAGCCTGCGCAGCTCGGTGATCTTCGCGAACAGCAGCCGGCGCGCGTCCTCGCTGAGCGGCACCGCGAAGACGGAGGTCGCGGACGGCAGGTCCAGTTCGACGCCCTCCGCCTCCAGCGCGAGCACCGTGCGGTCGACGCCGAGGGCCCAGCCCACGGACGGCAGGGCGGGGCCGCCGATCATCTCGGACAGGCCGTCGTAGCGGCCGCCGCCGCCCACCGCCGACTGGGAGCCCAGGCCGTCGTGGACGAACTCGAAGGTCGTGCGGGTGTAGTAGTCGAGGCCGCGGACCAGCTTCGGGTCGTCCTCGAAGGAGACGCCCGCCGCCGTGATCAGCTCGCGGACCTCCTCGTGGTACGCCTTGCACGCGTCGCACAGGTAGTCCCGCAGCAGCGGGGCGTCCCCGAGCTGCTTCTGCACCGACTCGCGCTTGTCGTCCAGGACGCGCAGCGGGTTGATGTCCGCGCGGCGCAGGGTGTCCTCGTCCAGGTCCAGACCGCGCAGGAAGTCCTGGAGGGCGGCGCGGTAGACCGGTCGGCACTCCTTGTCGCCCAGGCTGTTGAGCAGGATGCGGAAGTTCCTCAGCCCCAGCGAGCGGTACGCCTGGTCGGCCAGGATGATCAGCTCGGCGTCCAGCGCCGGGTCCTCGGCACCGATCGCCTCGGCGCCGACCTGGGAGAAGTGGCGGTAACGGCCCTTCTGCGGGCGCTCGTAGCGGTAGTACGAGCCGGAGTACCAGAGCTTGACCGGGAGGTTGCCCTGCTTGTGCAGGTTGGCCTCCAGCGCGGCGCGCAGGACGGAGGCGGTGCCCTCGGGGCGCAGGGCCAGCTTGTCGCCGCCCTTCGTCTCGAAGGCGTACATCTCCTTGGTCACGATGTCGGTCGACTCACCGACACCGCGCGCGAACAGCTCGACGTTCTCGAAGCCGGGCGTCTCGACGTAGCCGTAACCGGAGTTGCGCAGCGGGGCGGAGATCGCCTCGCGGACGGCGAGGTACTTGGCGGAGTCGGGCGGCAGCAGGTCGTACGTGCCCTTGGGGGCCTGAAAGGTGCTCACGGAAGGTCTCTCGTCACATTCCTCGTCGGGGAGGGGCCGTGGGGCCCGCTCCCTGGCCGGCGGCCGCCACCTGTCGCAGATACGGGTTGGCGGCGCGCTCCTGGCCGATGGTCGTCTGGGGGCCGTGGCCGGACAGCACCACGGTCGAGTCGTCGAGCGGCAGGCACACGCGGGCCAGCGAGTCGAGCATCTCGGCCATGTCACCGCCCGGCAGGTCGGTGCGTCCGATGGAGCCGGCGAAGAGCAGATCCCCGGAGAAGAAGACCGACGGGATCTCGGTCGTCTCGGGCATCCGGAACGTCACCGACCCCTTGGTATGGCCCGGTGCGTGCGCGACGGAGAACTCCAGCCCGGCGAGGTCCAGCCGTGCGCCGTCGGTCAGTTCACGGACGTCGTCCGGCTCGCCCACGGTCAGTTCGCCCAGCAGCGGCATCCCGATGGAGCGGCCGAGCGCCTTCTCGGGGTCGCTCATCATGAACCGGTCCTCGGGGTGGATCCAGGCCGGCACGTCATGGGCGCCGCACACCGGAACGACCGAGGCCACATGGTCGATGTGTCCGTGGGTGAGGACGACGGCGACCGGCTTGAGCCGGTGCTTCCTGATCGCTTCCTCGACTCCGGGGGCCGCCTGATGGCCCGGGTCGATGATCACGCACTCCTCACCGGCGGCGGGGGCGACGAGATAGCAGTTCGTCCCCCAGGCCCCGGCGGGGAACCCGGCAATGAGCACGATCGTCCTTCGTTGTGGCGGTACGGGAGGGCTTGTCGACCCCCCGCGGGGGTCCTCGACGGGCTCCCCCTGTGGTCAGAGACTACCGGCGCTGCCGATTCCTCAGCGAACCCATATACGGTACGGGGCACACGCGGGCGATCGGCTCATGAGACGCACGCGTCCTTGTCGACGGACCAGACGCACGAGACGCACGAGGAGAGAACCCGGTGGTCACCCAGGAACAGCGCAAGCGTCAGCTCGCCCGGGAGAAGTTCTTGCGGCAGCAGCAGCGCCGCACGGCAGCGCGCCGCAAGGCACGCGTGCGCAACTCGGTGATCGCGTCCGTGCTCGGCGTGATCGTGGTGGGCAGCGTGGCGCTCTACACGTCGGGCGTCATCAAGGGCGACGACGACAAGACGAACGCGAGCGCGGACACCACTCCGGCCGCCTCCCCCACTCCCGTCGAGGACCCGTGCGAGAAGGCCGCTCCGGGGAAGGTCAAGGAGGTCAGCTCCAAGAAGGAGCCGGCGATGACCATCGACAAGTCGGCCGACTACACGCTGAAGCTGGCGACGACATGCGGTGACATAGACATCCCGCTGAAGACGGCCGCGGCCCCGCACACCGTCAACTCCTTCAACTACCTCGCGGGCAAGGGCTACTTCGACCACACCAAGTGCCACCGGCTGACCACCAACGGGATCTACGTGCTCCAGTGCGGCGACCCGACGGGCACCGGCAGCGGTGGCCCCGGCTACACCATTCCGGACGAGAACCTCAAGGACAAGAGCCTCAAGAACAACGTCTATCCGGCGGGCACGGTCGCGATGGCGAACACCAGCCAGCCGAACACCGGCGGCAGCCAGTTCTTCCTCGTCTACCAGGACAGCCAGCTCCCGCCCAACTACACACCGTTCGGCACCGTCTCGGCCGAGGGCATGAAGGTGCTCGAGAAGATCGCGGCCGCGGGCGAGAACACCGGCGCCGGTGACGGTGCCCCGAACGCGACGGTCGTCATCGACAAGGCGACGGTCTCGAAGTCCTGACATCCAGGCGGCCAGCAGCGGAATTTCGGTCGCGCTGGATGCGGACAGGCAACCCGCCGGTCGCCTATGTTGGCCGTGACGAAACTGTGGACGATGCCCGGGGGCGCCGAAGCCCCTCGGAGGCATCATGTGGAGGAGGCGCTGTGAGCAGCGACCCGTGGGGCCGCGTCGACGAGACGGGGACCGTGTACGTGCGTACGGCCGAGGGCGAGCAGGTCGTCGGTTCCTGGCAGGCCGGCTCCCCCGAGGAGGCGCTGGCCTACTTCGAGCGCAAGTACGAGGGCCTGGTTGTCGAGATCGGCCTCCTCGAGAAGCGAGTGCAGACCACCGACCTGTCGGCGAAGGACGCCCAGGTCGCCATCGACCACATCCGCGAACAGGTCGACGCGCACCACGCGGTCGGCGACCTGGACGCGCTGCGGGGCCGGCTGGACAAGCTGGTGGCGACCGTGGAGTCCCGCCGGGAGGAGCGCAAGCAGCAGCGGGCCAAGCAGTCCGACGAGGCCCGCAAGGCCAAGGAGGACCTGGTCGCCGAGGCCGAGCAGCTCGCGCAGTCCGACCAGTGGCGGGCCGCCGGTGAGCGGCTGCGCGCGCTGGTGGACACGTGGAAGGGTCTGCCGCGGCTCGACCGCAAGTCGGACGACGAGCTGTGGCACCGGTTCTCGCACGCGCGCTCGGCGTTCTCCAAGCGCCGCAAGGCCCACTTCGCGCAGCTCGACGCGCAGCGCGAGGAGGCCCGCCGGACGAAGGAGCGGCTGGTCGCGGAGGCCGAGGCGCTGTCCGGTTCGACGGACTGGGGTCCGACGGCGGCCCGGTACCGCGAGCTGATGGCGGACTGGAAGGCCGCGGGCCGCGCCCAGCGCGAGCACGAGGACGACCTGTGGAACCGCTTCCGCGGCGCCCAGGACGTGTTCTTCGCGGCGCGCAGCTCGGTCTTCGCCGAGCGGGACGCGGAGCAGACGGAGAACCTCAAGCTCAAGGAGGAGCTGGCCGAGGAGGCCGAGAAGCTCCTGCCGATCGGCGATCTGAAGTCGGCGCGGGCCGCGTTCCGCACGATCAACGAGCGCTGGGAGGCCATCGGCCATGTCCCGCGGGACGCCCGGCCGAAGGTCGAGGGCCGGATGCACACCGTGGAGCGGGCGCTCCAGGAGGCCGAGGAGGCCGAGTGGCGCCGGACGAACCCGGAGGCACGCGCGCGTGCCGAGGGTCTCACCGGTCAGCTCCAGGCCGCCGTGGACAAGCTGAAGGCGCAGATCGAGCAGGCCCGCGCGCAGGGCAACTCCGCGCGTGCCGACAAGCTGGAGCGTGAGCTGGAGGGCCGCCAGGCCCTGCTGGACCAGGCGCTGAAGGGTCTCCAGGAGTTCGGCGGCTGAGGCCCGCCCGGCTGGCTGGCTGGCTGGCTGGTGAGAACGCCGAGAGGCCCCCGTACGCGATGTACGGGGGCCTCTCGGCGTTCTCGCCGCGTTCCCGGGGCTGCGGGGCCGTTCTCAGGGCCTGCGGGCCGAGGTCACCCGGTAGACGTCGTAGACGCCCTCCACGCCCCGTACGGCCTTCAGGACGTGGCCCAGGTGCTTGGGGTCGCCCATCTCGAAGGTGAAGCGGGAGGTGGCCACCCGGTCGCGGGAGGTCTGGACGGCCGCGGAGAGGATGTTGACGTGCTGGTCGGACAGGACGCGGGTGACGTCCGAGAGCAGCCGGGAGCGGTCCAGCGCCTCGACCTGGATGGCGACCAGGAAGACCGAGGACTGGGTGGGCGCCCACTCGACCTCCAGGATCCGCTCGGGCTCCCGGGACAGTGACTCCACGTTGACGCAGTCGCTGCGGTGAACCGATACGCCACTGCCGCGGGTGACGAACCCGATGATCGGGTCGCCGGGGACGGGCGTGCAGCAGCGGGCCAGCTTGACCCAGACGTCGTCGACGCCCTTGACCACGACACCGGGGTCCTGGTTGCTGCGCCGCTTGCGGCTGCGGCTGCGGGACGGGACGGCCTCGTCGATCTCCTCGCTGGCCGCCTCCTCCCCGCCGAGCGCCTGCACCAGCTTCTGTACGACGTTCTGCGCGGCCACATGGCCCTCGCCGATCGCCGCGTACAGCGAGGAGATGTCGGGGTAGCGCATCTCGTGCGCCAGGGTGACCAGGGAGTCGCCGGTGAGGATGCGCTGGATCGGCAGGTTCTGCTTGCGCATCGCGCGGGCGATGGCGTCCTTGCCCTGTTCGATCGCCTCGTCGCGGCGCTCCTTGGAGAACCACGCGCGGATCTTGTTGCGGGCGCGCGGCGACTTGACGAACCCGAGCCAGTCCCGGGAGGGACCCGCCCCGGCCGCCTTGGAGGTGAAGACCTCCACCAGGTCGCCGTTGTCCAGCGTCGACTCCAGGGGGACGAGCCGGCCGTTGACCCGTGCTCCTATCGTGCGGTGGCCGACCTCGGTGTGGACGGCGTAGGCGAAGTCCACCGGGGTGGCACCGGCCGGGAGCGCGATGACGTCACCCTTCGGGGTGAAGACGAAGACCTCGTTGCGGGAGAGGTCGAAGCGCAGGGACTCCAGGAACTCGCCGGGGTCCTCGGTCTCCTTCTGCCAGTCGAGGAGCTGGCGCAGCCACGCCATGTCGTTGAGGTGGTCGTCCTTGCCCTTGCCGGCCTTCGGCACGTCGGTGCGGACCTTGGAGGCGCCGGCCACGGCCTCCTGCTTGTACTTCCAGTGCGCGGCGATGCCGTACTCGGCGCGGCGGTGCATGTCGAACGTGCGGATCTGGAGTTCGACGGGCTTGCCGTTGGGCCCGATGACCGTCGTGTGCAGCGACTGGTACATGTTGAACTTGGGCATCGCGATGTAGTCCTTGAACCGCCCCGGAACCGGGTTCCAGCGGGCGTGGACGGTGCCCAGGGCCGCGTAGCAGTCGCGGACGGTGTCCACCAGGACGCGGATGCCGACCAGGTCGTAGATCTCCGCGAAGTCCCGGCCGCGGACGATCATCTTCTGGTAGACGCTGTAGTAGTGCTTCGGGCGGCCGGTGACGGTCGCCTTGATGCGGGCGGCGCGCAGGTCGGACTGGACCTCGTCGGTCACTATGGCCAGGTACTCGTCACGCTTCGGCGCCCTCTCGGCCACCAGCCGTACGATCTCGTCGTACATCTTGGGGTAGAGGATCGCGAAGGCGAGGTCCTCCAGTTCCCACTTGATGGTGTTCATGCCGAGGCGATGGGCGAGCGGCGCGTAGATCTCCAGGGTCTCGCGCGCCTTCTTCTCCTGCTTCTCGCGCTTGAGGTAGCGCATGGTGCGCATGTTGTGCAGGCGGTCGGCGAGCTTGATGACCAGGACGCGGGGATCCTTGGCCATGGCGACGACCATCTTGCGCACGGTCTCGGCCTGCGCGGCCTCGCCGAACTTGACCTTGTCCAGCTTGGTGACGCCGTCGACGAGCAGCGCGACGACGTCGCCGAAGTCACGGCGCAGGTCGTCCAGGCCGTACTCGGTGTCCTCGACGGTGTCGTGCAGCAGGCCCGCCATGAGGGTGGCCGGATCCATCCCCAGTTCGGCGAGGATCGTGGTCACCGCGAGGGGGTGGGTGATGTACGGGTCGCCGCTCTTGCGCTTCTGGCCGCGGTGCCAGCGCTCGGCGACCTGGTACGCCTTCTCGATCTGGCGCAGGGTCGACGTCTCGATCTTGGGGTCGTTGCTGCGGACTATGCGCAGCAGCGGTTCCAGGACCGGGTTGTAGGGGTTGGCGCGCTGGACGCCGAGCCGGGCGAGGCGGGCGCGGACGCGGTTGGAGGAGCCGCCGGAGCGGGCGGCGGGCTGTCCGGCCGCCGGGCGCGCGGCGGGGGTGGCCGGGGACCGCTCGGGCGGGGCCGGCTTGGGACGGGTCCGCTCGGCCGGCTTGTCGGCGGGCGCGGAACGGTCGTGCTCGACCGGCCCGCCGCCGTCCTGCGCGTGCGCCGCGGGCTCGGCCGCGGCGCCCGCGGCGGAGTCGGGCTTGGCTGCGGTCAGGTGCTGGGCCTCGTCTGGCAAGAGGACTCCTCGTGCGCGATCCGGTTCCCCCGGTCAGGCCCCGGAGGACCCATCGTAGCGATCCCGGGCTCCGGGATCGCCTTCAGGCCGCTGTGACGGCCGTCCACCTGGGGAACACGAGAGGCGGGCACCGGATTCCTCCGGGCCCGCCCCTGTGACGTACGACCGTCGCGTACGGCCGTGGTCAGACGGTGAGCAGTGCCTCCAGCGGGGCTCCGTCCAGGGCTGCCTGGAGGCGGGGGCGGCCGTCGAGGAAGCTCAGTTCCATCAGGACGGCGACGCCCGCGACCGCGGCACCCGCGCGGTGGACGAGCCGGATCGACGCCTCGGCGGTGCCGCCGGTGGCGAGCACGTCGTCGACGACGAGGACGCGGTCGTCGGCCGTGAGGTCCTCGGCGTGGACCTCGATCTCGGCCGAGCCGTACTCCAGGTCGTACGCCTGGCTGAGGGTGGCTCCGGGGAGCTTGCCCGCCTTGCGTACGGGGATGAAGCCGAGCCCGGCCCGGACCGCGACGGGGGCGCCGAGGATGAAGCCCCGGGCCTCCAGGCCGACGATCTTGGTGGCGCCGGTGCGCTCGGCGATCTCGGCGAAGGCGTCGGTCAGCGCCGTGAACGCGGCGGGGTCCGCCAGGAGCGGGGTGATGTCCTTGAACATCACGCCCGGCTCCGGGTAGTCCGCCACATCGCGGATCCGGCTGAGCAGCAGCTCCTCGACGTCGGTCATCGCCGCTTCCCGGAGGGCCGGCGACGGCTGCGCGGCGCGGACTGGTCGCGCGGTCCGACGACGGCCGGAGTGGCGTCCTCGGCGTCGTAGCCCCGGCCGTCCGAGATGCCGTCGTCGGAGGCGGCCTGGGCGCGCTTGGCCAGGACCCGCTTCTTCAGGGCCCGCATCTGCGGCTCGCGCTCCTTGAGGTCGGCGACGAGCGGCGTGGCGATGAAGATCGACGAGTAGGCACCGGCGGCGAGGCCGACGAACAGCGACAGCGAGATGTCGTTGAGCGTGCCCGCGCCGAGGAAGCCGCCGCCGATGAACAGCAGGCCCGCCACCGGCAGCAGCGCGACGACCGTGGTGTTGATCGAGCGGACCAGGGTGCCGTTGATCGACCGGTTGGCGACCTCGCTGTAGGTGTAGCGGGTCTGCTTGGTGAGGTCCTTGGTCTGTTCCTTGAGGGAGTCGAAGACGACGACCGTGTCGTACAGCGAGTAACCGAGGATGGTCAGCAGACCGATCACCGTGCCGGGCGTGACCTCGAAGCCGACGAGGGCGTAGATGCCGACCGTGATGGTGATGTCGTGGATCAGTGCGATCAGCGCCGCGATGGCCATGCGCCACTCGAAGGCGATCGCCAGATAGATCACGACCAGGACCATGAAGATCGCCAGGCCCTGCCATGCCTTGTTGGCGATCTGGTCGCCCCAGCTCGGGCCGACCAGGTCGGCGGCGATCGACTCCGGGTCGACCTTGAAGTCCTTGGCCAGTTCGTTCTTGATCTGGTCGGACTGCTCGGTGTCCATGCCGGCGATCTGGATGCGCAGCGTGCCGTTGCCCAGCTTCTGCACGACCGCGTCATGGCCGGAGGCGTCCGTCGCGAACTCCTCGGCCTGGGAGACGGAGACGCTGGTCTTCTCGGTGGTGAAGACGGCACCGCCCTGGAAGTCGATGCCCATGTTCAGGCCGCGCACCGCCAGGCCGACGATGGCCGTGATGGTGATCAGGATCGAGATGCCGTACCAGAGCTTGCGGTGGCCGATGAAGTCGTAGCTGATCTCGCCACGGTGCAGTCGGGCGCCGAGGTTGCCGAACTTCGACATCGCTCACGCCTCCTTCGTGTCGACAGGGCCGGCGCCAAGACCGGACGGGCGGCGGGTGCGACGCAGGGGCGGCTGGGCGCCCAGGCTCTTCGGATCGAGGCCGGACCACTTGTGGCCGTCGGCGAAGAACTTGCGGCGGGCGATGAGCGTCATCAGCGGCTTGGTGAAGAAGAACACCACGACCACGTCGAGGACGGTGGTCAGACCGAGCGTGAACGCGAAGCCCTGGACCTTGCCGACGGTGACGACGAAGAGCACCGCGGCGGCGAGGAACGACACGAAGTCGGAGACCAGGATGGTGCGCCGGGCGCGCGGCCAGGCCCGCTCGACGGCGGGGCGCAGGGTGCGGCCCTCGCGAATCTCGTCGCGGACGCGTTCGAAGTACACGATGAACGAGTCCGCCGTGATGCCGATGGCGACGATGGCCCCGCAGACGGCCGGGAGGTTCAGCGCGAAGCCGATGGCCGGGCCGAGCAGCGACATGAGCACGTAGGTCAGGGCCGCGGAGACCAGCAGCGAGGCGATCGCGATGAGCGACAGACCGCGGTAGTAGGCCACCAGGTAGATGATGACCAGTCCGAGGCCGATGGCACCGGCGAGCAGACCGGCGTGGAGCTGGTCACCGCCGAGCGCGGCGGTCACGGTGGTCACGCTCTGCTCCTTGAAGGAGAGCGGGAGCGCGCCGTAGGACAGCATGTTGGCGAGGCTCTGGGCTTCGTCCTGGGTGAAGCTGCCGGAGATGTAGGCGTTGCCGCCGGTGATGGCGGTCTGGACGTACGGGTGGGACACGACGTCGTCGTCCAGAACGATCGCGAACTCGTTCTGCGGGCTGGTCTGCTGGGCCAGCTTGGAGGTGACGTCGGCGAACTTCTTCGCACCGCCGGAGGTGAAGGTCATGTCGACCCGCCAGCCCGCGGCGGTCTGGGTGTCGAAGGTCGCCTGGGCCTTCTTGACCTCCGTGCCGTCGACGTCGACCGGGCCGAGCAGGAACTTGTTCCACACCTCGCCGTCCTGGCCGCAGGCGACGGTGTCCTGGCCCCGCTCGGCGTCCTTGCCGGCGGCGGCACGCTGCTTGGGGTTCGTGCAGTCGAGCGTGGCGTAGTTCTTCGCGGCGGCCGAGGCGTCGTCACCGGAGGCGGACGCTGAGGGGCTGTCGCTCGCCTTCGGGGTGCTGCTGCCGGACGGCGTGGGCGCCTTCTTCAGGGCGTCGGTGACGGCGCGGCCCTGCGAGGTGGCACTGGCCGACGGGCTGGAGGAGCTCTCGGAGACCTTGTCGCCGGCCTTGTCGGCGGCCTTGTCCGTGGGCGACGCGCTCGGGGAGGCGGAGCCGCTGGGAGAGGCGGAGGCGCTGGGGTCGGTGCTCGGGGTGGCGTCCGCCGAGCCGCCCTGCGCCTCGCGCTGGAGGACCGGACGGAAGTACAGCTTGGCGGTGGTGCCGACCTGGGCCCGGGCTTCCTCGGAGTTGGTGCCCTTGGGGATGTTCACGATGATGTTGCGGTCGCCCTGGGTCTGCACCTCCGCCTCGGAGACGCCCAGGCCGTTGACACGACGGTTCATGATCTCGACCGCGGTGTCCATGTTGGCCTTGTTGATCGCGGACCCCTGGTCGGCCTTCGCCTCCAGCGTGATGCTGGTACCGCCGGCGAGGTCGATGCCCAGTCGCGGGGTGGTGTGACCGGAGGCGAACATGCCTCCGGTGAGCCCCACGATGGCGATCAGGATCAAGGCCAGCGAGCGCCCTGGCTTGCTCTGGGCGCCCGCGCTCCGGCCCTTCTTGGGTGCTGCCACCTTCTCGTACTCCCTCTCGGGCCGCCCTGCGCCGGGTCAGCGCTGCGGCGGCCATGACATGTAGTCGGGATCTCCGGCGAGATGCGCACACCCCGGGGCGCACGGGTGTGTTCCGTGCGCCCCGGGAGCGTGACTACTTCTTCGCGTCGGAGTCGCCGTCGGTCTTCTTCGGCTCCTCGTCGGCCTCGGCCTCGGCGGCCTGCTCCTCGACCTCGTCGGTCGCGTCCTTCTTGCCGAGGTCGACGGACGCGTCGTCGGAGGCGGCGGCAGCTTCGTCGGCGGAGTCGTCGGCGTCGGCGGACTTGGTGAGGGAGGAGGCGTCGTCGGGGACGACGTCGGAGTCGGACTTCAGGTCGTGCTCGATGCCGTGGACGATGCGGTTGTACTCGTCGTCGGTCAGGACGGCGCCGATGGAGTTCTTGGCGAAGAGCAGCTCCACGCCGGGGCCGGCGTCGAGGAGGACCGTGTCGTCACTGACCTCCTTCACCGTCGCGTACATGCCCCCGATGGTGCGGACACCGCTGCCGGGCTGCATTTGGTTCCGCATGTCGGCCGCCTGCTGCTGCTTCTTCTTGGCCGACCGGGTCATCAGGAACATGGCCCCGATGAGCACGATGAACGGGAGGAGGGTCACGAGACTCACGGGTCGGTACTTCCTTCAGACGACCGCGATGGTGAGCGGCCTGATGGATGGGGGTATGTGTGTCGCCGACAAGGGCGGCATCGGCGGAGTCTAAGCGAGTCCGCGTGCATGGAACAACGCTCAGCATGGCACCTGGGTTCCTGACCTTGCGAATGTCCCCGCCGACGGCCCGCCCGCAGGCCCGCCGATGTCCCCGATGTCACGCCGACGTCCCGGTTGTCCCCGCGGACCTCCCCGTGAAAGTTCCCGCGGGCCGTCCGGTGGTCATGCTCCGAACAGATCCGGACGTCATGTCCCGAACAGATCTTGCTGCCCGCCGGCCCCCGCCGCGCGCGGCGGCGTGAGGCCGAGATGCGCCCAGGCGGCCGGGGTCGCGACGCGGCCGCGCGGGGTGCGGGCGAGCAGCCCCTCCCGGACGAGGAACGGCTCGGCGACCTCCTCGACGGTCTCGCGCTCCTCCCCCACGGCGACGGCGAGCGTGGACAGGCCGACCGGGCCGCCGCCGAACAGCTTGAGCAGGGCCTCCAGGACGGCCCGGTCCAGCCGGTCGAGACCGCGGGCGTCGACCTCGTACACCGCGAGGGCCGCCGAGGCGATCGGGCGGTCGATCACGCCGTCCGCCTTGACCTGCGCGTAGTCGCGGACGCGGCGCAGCAGCCGGTTGGCGATACGGGGCGTGCCGCGGGAGCGGCCGGCGATCTCGGCGGCGCCCGCGGTGTCGATCTCGACGTCGAGGAGGTGCGCGGAGCGGTGGACGACCCGCTGGAGCTCCGCGGGCTCGTAGAACTCCATGTGCGCGGTGAAGCCGAAGCGGTCGCGCAGCGGGGGCGGCAGCAGGCCCGCGCGGGTGGTGGCGCCGACCAGGGTGAAGGGCGGCAGTTCGAGCGGGATGGCGGTGGCGCCGGGGCCCTTGCCGACGATCACGTCGACCCGGAAGTCCTCCATGGCCATGTAGAGCATCTCCTCGGCGGGCCGGGACATGCGGTGGATCTCGTCGAGGAAGAGGACCTCGCCCTCCTGGAGGGAGGAGAGGATCGCGGCGAGGTCGCCGGCGTGCTGGATGGCGGGGCCGGAGGTGATCCGGATGGGGGCGCCCATCTCGGCGGCGATGATCATGGAGAGGGTGGTCTTGCCGAGGCCGGGGGCGCCGGAGAGCAGCACGTGGTCGGCGGTGGCGCCGCGCGCGCGTGCGGCGCGCAGCACGAGGTCGAGCTGTTCGCGGACCTTCTCCTGGCCGATGAACTCGCCCAGGTCCTTGGGGCGCAGGGCGGCCTCGACGGCCTGGTCCTCGCGGTCGGCGACCGAGTCCACCAGCCGGTCCGCGGCGGCGTCGGTGTCGGTCGTGTCGTCCCAGTTCATGGATGTGCCTCAGGGGTGCGTGGTGGGGGTCAGCGGGCGCGGTTCAGGGTCTGGAGGGCGGCCTTGAGGAGGTGGCCCACCTGCGGGGCGCCCTCGGCGGCCTCGGCCTGCGGGGTGACGGCGGTGACGGCCTCGTCGGCCTCGCGGGTGGCGTAGCCGAGGCCGATCAGGGCGGCGTGCAACTGGTCGCGCCAGCCCTGGGTGACCGGGGCGCCGAGCGCGGGGGCGCCGAGCGGCTCGCCGAGTCTGTCCTTCAGCTCAAGGAGCAGTTTCTGGGCGCCCTTCTTGCCGATGCCGGGGACGGCGATCAGCGCCTTCTCGTCACCGGTGGCCACCGCGCGGCGCAGGGCGTCGGGGCGGTGCACGGCGAGCATGGCCTGGGCGAGCCGCGGGCCGACCCCGCTCGCGGTCTGGAGCAGCTCGAACACCTGTCGCTCGTCGTCGTCCGCGAAGCCGTACAGGGTCAGGGAGTCCTCGCGCACGACGAGGGAGGTGGCCAGTTTCGCCGGGCGGCCCAGGCGCAGTCCGGACAGGGTGTCGGGTGTGCACTGGACGGCGATGCCGATGCCGCCCACCTCGACCACCGCGGAGTCGGGGGCGAGGGCGGCGACCGGTCCGCTCACGAAGGCGATCATCCTCTGCGGCCTTTCGATGTCGAGGGTGCGCCGGCCGCGTGCAGGGCGACGGCCTGCTGCAACCGGTTCTGCGCGGGAGCGCGCCAGATGTGGCAGATGGCGAGGGCGAGGGCGTCGGCGGCGTCGGCGGGCTTGGGGGGCGCGGCGAGCCGGAGCAGCCGGGTGACCATGGCGCCGACCTGGGCCTTGTCGGCGCGGCCGCTGCCGGTGACGGCGGCCTTGACCTCGCTGGGCGTGTGCAGGGCGACGGGGATGCCGCGCCGGGCGGCGCACAGCATGGCGACGGCGCTGGCCTGGGCGGTGCCCATCACGGTCCGGACGTTGTGCTGGCTGAACACCCGCTCCACGGCGACGAATTCGGGCCGGTGCTCGTCGAGCCACTGCTCGATGCCCTGCTCGACGGCGACCAGGCGCTGCCCCAACTCGGCGTCCGCGGGCGTGCGGACGACACCGACGCCGAGCATCGTCAACGGCCGCCCCGCGACGCCCTCGACGACTCCGACACCGCATCGCGTCAGTCCGGGGTCGACCCCGAGTACCCGCACACGCCCTCCCCTGCATCTCTCCGGCTTCGCCGGCCGGTACCCCCAGTTCGTGCAGGCTATCCGGTGCCACTGACAACGGCGGCGGGCCGGTGGGGTGTGTCCCACCGGCCCGCCGGAATCCGCTCGGTCCGCGACGGCGTTACGCGTCGACCTTCTCCATGATCTCGTCGCTGACGTCGAAGTTGGCGAAGACGTTCTGCACGTCGTCGCTGTCCTCCAGCGCGTCGATCAGCTTGAAGATCTTCTTGGCGCCCTCCTCGTCCAGCTCGACCTGCATGGTCGGGACGAAGTTGGCCTCGGCTGAGTCGTAGTCGATCCCGGCGTCCTGGAGGGCGCTGCGGACGGCGACCAGGTCGGTGGCCTCGCTGAGCACCTCGAAGGACTCGCCGAGGTCGTTGACCTCCTCGGCACCGGCGTCCAGGACGGCACCGAGGACGTCGTCCTCGGACAGCTCGCCCTTGGGGACGATGACGACGCCCTTGCGGTTGAACAGGTACGACACCGAGCCCGGGTCGGCCATGGAGCCGCCGTTGCGGGTCATGGCCACGCGCACGTCGGAGGCGGCGCGGTTGCGGTTGTCGGTGAGGCACTCGATGAGCACCGCGACGCCGTTCGGACCGTAGCCCTCGTACATGATCGTCTCGTAGTCGGCGCCGCCGGCCTCGAGACCGCCGCCGCGCTTGATGGCGGAGTCGATGTTCTTGTTCGGGACCGACTGCTTCTTGGCCTTCTGGACGGCGTCGTACAGCGTGGGGTTGCCCTCGAGGTCGACGCCGCCCATCCGCGCGGCGACCTCGATGTTCTTGATCAGCTTCGCGAAGAGCTTGCCGCGCTTGGCGTCGATCACGGCCTTCTTGTGCTTCGTCGTAGCCCATTTAGAGTGGCCGGACATCTGCCTGTCTCCTTCGCGTAACCATCCAACTAACGAACGCCAGAGATCCTACAAGGACTCCGCCGTGCCGTTCGCGCGCACCATGTCGACGAACAGGGCGTGCATCCGGTGGTCGCCGGTCAGTTCCGGGTGGAACGAGGTGGCCAGCGCGTTGCCCTGACGGACCGCGACGATATGGCCGTCGTGCTCGGCGAGCACCTCGGCCGCGGCGCTCACGGACTCCACCCAGGGGGCGCGGATGAAGACGCCCTCTACAGGATCGCCCTCGACGCCCTTGACGTCGACCGCCGCCTCGAAGGACTCGTTCTGGCGTCCGAAGGCGTTGCGGCGCACGATCATGTCGATCCCGCCGACGGTCTCCTGGCCCGAGCGCGGGTCGAGGATCTTGTCGGCGAGCATGATCAGGCCGGCGCAGGTGCCGTAGACCGGCATCCCGGCCCGCACCCGCGCGCGGAGAGGTTCCATCACGCCGAACAGGACGGCCAGCTTGGAGATGGTGGTGGACTCGCCGCCGGGGATGACCAGGCCGTCCACCTCGGCGAGTTCCTCGGGGCGCCGCACCGGCCTGGCCACGGCGTCGGCCGCGGCCAGGGCGACGAGGTGCTCCCGTACGTCGCCCTGGAGGGCCAGGACGCCGATGACAGGTGTGCTCATCGGGGACTACCAGCCGCGGTTGGCGTAGCGCTCGGCCTCGGGGAGGGTGTCGCAGTTGATGCCGACCATGGCCTCGCCGAGGTTGCGGGACGCGTCCGCGATGATCTTCGGGTCGTCGTAGAAGGTGGTGGCCTTCACGATGGCGGCGGCGCGCTTGGCCGGGTCGCCGGACTTGAAGATGCCGGAGCCGACGAAGACGCCCTCGGCGCCGAGCTGGCGCATCAGCGCGGCGTCGGCCGGGGTGGCCACACCGCCGGCGGAGAACAGCACGACCGGGAGCTTGCCCAGCTCGGCGACCTCCTTGACCAGCTCGTAGGGGGCGCGCAGCTCCTTGGCGGCGGCGTACAGCTCGTTGTTGTCGTAGCCGCGCAGACGGGCGATCTCGTTCTTGATCTGACGCAGGTGACGGACGGCCTCCACGACGTTGCCGGTGCCGGCCTCGCCCTTGGAGCGGATCATCGCGGCACCCTCGGCGATCCGGCGCAGGGCCTCACCGAGGTTGGTGGCGCCGCAGACGAACGGCGTCGTGAAGGCGAACTTGTCGCTGTGGTTGACCTCGTCGGCCGGGGTGAGGACCTCGGACTCGTCGATGTAGTCGACACCGAGGGACTGGAGCACCTGCGCCTCGACGAAGTGGCCGATGCGGGACTTCGCCATGACCGGGATCGAGACGGCCTCGATGATGCCCTCGATCATGTCCGGGTCGGACATCCGGGCCACGCCGCCGTCCTTGCGGATGTCGGCCGGGACCCGCTCCAGGGCCATGACGGCGACGGCGCCCGCGTCCTCGGCGATCTTCGCCTGCTCAGGCGTCACGACGTCCATGATCACGCCGCCCTTGAGCTGCTCGGCCATGCCGCGCTTCACACGGGCGGTGCCGATCTCGGGGGCCTGGTTCTCGATGCTGGACACGGGTTGACCTCGCTGAAGTGAAGGTGAGTTTCTGCAAAAACCGAGGAAACGCGAGCGGAGCAGTCCACTGCAAGGGCCAATGCAAAGCCGGTGGATCCTTTTGGCTCCGGTGCCCCGGTTTCAGGCCGCGCGCTCGACGAGGGCCGGCGGCGGCTCGTCGTCCATCTCGAAGGCCATCGGGAAGGGCGCGTGGCCGGCGAGGCGGAACCAGCGGACCTTGCGGTGCGCGCGCAGCCGCCGGGCCGCGCCGACGGCGTCGTTGTGGAACCGCCGGGCCATCGGCACGCGGCGTACCGCTTCGGTGAGTTCACCGGTCGCCGCCTCTCCGCCCGGTACCGCACGCACGGCTTCCACCTGCGCCGCGTCCGCGAAGACCGCCCGCAGGGCCTGGCTCAGATCGCTCTCGGCGACCTCGCGCTGTTCCTCCTCGCTCTGCCGTGCGGCGTGCGCGGCCTCGTACAGCACGATCGAGGCGGCCGGGTCGAGCACCCCGGAGGTGGCCAGTTCCTGCGCCACGGACGCCCGGCGCAGCAGTTGCGCGTCCAGCGCGGCACGCGTGGCGTCGATCCGGGCGTGCAGCCGATCCAGCCGCCCCGCCGTCCAGCTCAGATACAGACCGATCGCGACAAGCACGACGAGGGCCCAGATGAGTGTTCCGGTCACGCACGGCAGGCTACCGGTGCCCGGCCGCTCCGCCCGGGGCCGGATCAGGTCGGGTCATGCGCGCACACGCGTCGGGCCGGGCAGAGCGCGCCCTGCCGGCACGCGGCAGCCGCCCCGCCCCCTGGCGCCTCAGTCCCGCGCCAACCCCAGCCGCGACCGCAGCGACCCCCGGTCGTCGTCCGTCGCCGCGACCGCCGCCGCTCCCGCTGTGACCGTTTCGTAGACCGACAGGATGTCCGCGCCGACCGTCGACCAGTCGAAGCGGCGGACGTGGGCGCTGCCCCGCGCGCGGAGTTCCTCGCGGCGTCCGGGGTCGCCGAGGAGGCGGATCGCCGCGTCGGCCAGCGCGTCCGCGTCCTCGTTGGTGAAGAGTTCGCCCGCGGCTCCCTGGTCGAGGACCTGGGCGAAGGCGTCGAGGTCGGAGGCGAGCACCGGTGCCCCGGCGGACATGGCCTCGACGAGGATGATGCCGAAGCTCTCGCCGCCGGTGTTGGGGGCGACGTACAGGTCGACGCTGCGCAGGAAGCGGGCCTTGTCCTCGTCGCTGACCATGCCGAGGAACTCCACGCGCGAGCGCAGTTCCTTCGGCAGACCGGCCACCGCCTCCTCGGCGTCACCGCGCCCGGCGACCAGCAGCCGGGCCTCCGGCCGCTCGGCGAAGATCCTCGGCAGGGCCTTCATCAGCACCGGCAGGCCCTTGCGGGGCTCGTCGATACGGCCGACGAACCCGAGCGTTTCGCCCTGCCACTCGGCCTTGGGCTCGGCCTTCGCGAAGAAGTCGACGTCGACGCCGTTGGGGATGACGACCGCGTCCCCGCCGAGGTGCTCGACCAGGGTGCGGCGGGCGTACTCGCTCACGGCGATCCGCGCGCTGATCTTCTCCAGGGCGGCCTGGAGGATCGAGTACGCGGCGATCATCGCGCGCGAGCGCGGGTTGGAGGTGTGGAAGGTGGCCACGATCGGCCCCTGCGCCGCCCAGCAGGTCAGCAGCCCGAGCGAGGGCGAGGTCGGCTCGTGGATGTGGACGACGTCGAAGGAGCCGTCGTGCAGCCAGCGCCGCACGCGCGCGGCGCTGAGGAAGCCGAAGTTCAGCCGGGCCACCGAGCCGTTGTACGGCACCGGGACCGCGCGCCCGGCCGAGACGACGTACGGTGGCAGCGGGGTGTCGTCGTCCGCCGGGGCGAGCACGGACACCTCGTGGCCGAGCCGGATGAAGTACTCGGCGAGGTCGCGGATGTGGAACTGGACGCCGCCCGGCACGTCCCAGGAGTACGGGCAGACGATGCCGATCCTCACGCGGGCCCCTTGGTGGGATCGAGGTCCGAGAGCCACAACCGCTGAAGCATGTGCCAGTCCTCCGGATGGTCGGCGATGCCCGAGGCGAAGGCGTCCGCGAGCGCCTGTGTCATCACAGACGTCTTCTCGGCCCGGGTACCTGAGCCGGGTACCTCGATCGGGGGATGGACGCGGCCCCGCATGACGGGCGAGTCGTCGTACCAGAGGGTGACCGGCAGCAGCAGCGCGCCAGTCTGCTGGGCCAGCAGGGCGGGCCCCGCCGGCATGGTCGCCGTGTCGCCGAAGAACGTCACCTCGACGCCCGAGGCGGACAGATCGCGCTCGGCGACCAGACAGACCAGCCCGCCGTCGCGCAGCCGCCGCGCCAGGGTGCCGAAGGCGGAGCCGCCGTTGTGCGGCAGGACCTCCATGCCGAGGCCCTCGCGGTAGGCGACGAAACGGTCGTACAGCGTCTCCGGCTTGAGGCGTTCGGCGACCGTGGTGAACGGCGTCTTCAGCTCGGTGGTGACCCAGGCGCCCGCCAGGTCCCAGTTCGCCATGTGGGGCAGCGCGAGGATGACACCCCGGTCGGAGGCGATGCCGTCGGTCAGATGGTGGACGTCCAACGGCTCGAAGCCGGTCCTGATCCGCTCCTCGCTCCACGCGGGCAGCCGGAACGACTCCATCCAGTAGCGCAGGTACGAGCGCATGCCCGCGCGGGACAGCTCGGCCAGCCGCTCGGCGCCCGCGCCGGGCACCACGCGCGCGTAGTTGCTCTCCAGCCGCCGCACGCCCTTGCCGCGCTTCTTCCACGCGAGGTCCGCGATCGACCGGCCGAGGCGGACGGCGACCGGCTCGGGGAGCTTCTTGACGGCACCCCAGCCGAGTCCGTACAGCGCGTCGGTCAGCCGCTCCTGGGCGCTCACTTGGCCGCCTCGCTCCCCCGGGACGCGTTCTCGGAGGTCCTGGCGGCCCCGTTGCTCCCGGCACCCGGCTGCGCCTCCCCCGCGGTCTCCTCCGCCGCTTCCGCGGCTTCCGCCTCCGCCTCGGCCGACTCGCGCCGGACCGTGACGACCCGCTGGATCAGCGTGACCAGGCTGCCCACGGCCACGATCCACAGCGCGACCGGCAGCAGGTACTGGATGCCCGGCACACCGAACGCGTGCAGCCCCGCGAGGCCCGCCGCGACCAGCGAGATCACCAGGCGCTCCGCGCGCTCCACCAGACCGTTGACGGCAACCGGCAGCCCGATCGACTCGCCGCGCGCCTTGGTGTACGACACCACCTGACCGCTGGCCAGACAGAAGATCGAGACGGCGCACAGCGCGATGTCGTCACCGCCGCCCGCGTACCAGAGCGCGAACCCGGCGAAGATCGCCCCGTCGGCGACCCGGTCGAGCGTGGAGTCCAGGAACGCGCCCCACCTGCTGGAGCGGCCGAGCTGGCGGGCCATGTTGCCGTCGACCAGGTCGGAGAACACGAACAGCGTGATCACGATCGTGCCCCAGAAGAACTCTCCCTGGGGGAAGAAGACCAGCGCTCCCGCGACCACACCGGCGGTGCCGATCAGGGTGACCGTGTCGGGGCTGACCCCCCGCCTGATCAGAAACGAGGCGAACGGCGTGAGAACACGCGTGAAGAACGCACGCGCGTACTTGTTCAGCATGGCCTTCCCGAGGGTCGGTGGCCGCGCGGCCCCACTGGCCACCGGCTGGCCCATCGTAGCCACGCGCGCGTGTGTGCGACGGGCGGGCACCCGCACCAGGTGTCACGGCCACGCGGCATCCGGGTCACGGCACGGTCGCGCCCCGCACCCGCCGCGGCCGCGCGCACCGTCCCCGCCGCCACCCCGCACCCCTCCCACCAGGGCCGCCGCGCACCGCGCCGTCCGCCGTATGGACGGGCGGTGACGGGAGTGGAAAGCTCGAAGGACCGCGGGCGTCGCCGGAGCCGCCATCGCACGCGGGGCCGCCGTGCCCGCGCCCCCAGGGACCTCACCGTGCACGGGAGGCAAGGAAATGGGCGACAAGGCGCACACACACCCCGGAGCCGCCGGCAGGGCTACAGCGGCCGACCATCCCACGTCCGTACGGAATGTGGTGCTGGTCGGCCACTCCGGATCGGGCAAGACGACATTGGTGGAGGCTCTCGCGCTGACCGCGGGGGCCGTGAACCGGGCGGGCCGCGTGGAGGACGGCGGCACGGTCTCGGACTACGACGACATCGAGCACCGGCAGCAGCGCTCGGTACAGCTCTCCCTGGTGCCGGTCGAATGGGACGGCATCAAGGTCAACCTTCTGGACACCCCCGGATACGCCGACTTCGTCGGGGAACTCAGGGCCGGTCTGCGAGCGGCGGACGCGGCCCTCTTCGTCGTCTCGGCCTCGGACGGCGTGGACGGCTCCACCCGCATGGTGTGGGAGGAGTGCGCGGCGGTCGGCATGCCGCGCGCGATCGTGATCACGCATCTGGAGTCCGCGCGCGCGGACTTCGAGGAGATGACCCGGATCTGCGCCGAGGAGTTCGGCGGCGACGACCCGGACGCCGTCCTCCCGCTGTATCTGCCCCTGCACGGCCCGCAGGCCCCCGACGGGCACGCGCCCGTGACCGGTCTGACCGGGCTGCTCTCGCGCAAGCTGTTCGACTACTCCTCCGGCACCCGCGAGGAGTCCGAGCCGGGCGAGGACCAGGCGCCGGCCCTGGAGGAGGCCCGCAACCGCCTGATCGAGGGGATCATCGCCGAGAGCGAGGACGAGACCCTCATGGACCGCTATCTCGGCGGCGAGCAGGTCGACGTCAAGACACTCATCGACGACCTGGAGCGGGCCGTCGAACGCGGCGCGTTCTTCCCCGTCCTCGCCGCCGCGCCCGCCGCCGACGGCGCCCGGCAGGGCATCGGCACGGTCGAGCTGCTGGAACTCGTCACCCGGGGCTTCCCCACCCCCCTGGCACGCGAGGCACCCCAGGTCACCACGATCGACGGCGAGCCGCGCGAGCTGAAACGGTGCGATCCCGACGGGCCGCTGGTCGCCGAGGTCGTGAAGACCTCCTCCGACCCCTACGTGGGCCGCGTCTCCCTCGTCCGGGTCTTCTCCGGGACCCTGCGCGCCGACGACACCGTCCACGTCTCCGGCCACGGCCTGGCCGACCGGGGCCACGAGGACCACGACGTGGACGAACGCGTCGGCGCCCTGTCCGCGCCCTTCGGCAAACAGCAGCGGGCCCTCACCCACTGCATCGCGGGCGACCTCGCGTGCGTGGCGAAACTCGGCCGCGCCGAGACCGGCGACACCCTCTCCGCCAAGGACGACCCCCTCCTGATGGAACCCTGGCAGATGCCCGACCCGCTGCTGCCGCTCGCCATCGAGGCGCACAGCAAGGCCGACGAGGACAAGCTCTCGCAGGGCCTGTCCCGGCTGGTCGCCGAGGACCCCACCATGCGCCTGGAGCAGAACCAGCACACCCACCAGGTCGTCCTGTGGTGCCTCGGCGAGGCCCACGCGGACGTCGCCCTGGAACGGCTGCGCTCCCGCTACGGCGTCCAGGTCGACGTCGTCCCCCACAAGGTGTCCCTGCGCGAGACCTTCGCGGACAAGTCGGCCGGACGCGGCCGGCACGTCAAACAGTCCGGCGGACACGGCCAGTTCGCGATCTGCGAGATCGAGGTCGAACCGCTGCCGGGCGGTTCGGGCATCGAGTTCGTGGACAAGGTCGTCGGCGGCGCCGTACCGCGCCAGTTCATCCCCTCCGTCGAGAAGGGCGTACGCGCGCAGGCGGCGAAGGGACTGGTGGGCGGCCATCCACTGGTCGACGTACGGGTCACCCTGCTCGACGGCAAGGCCCACTCGGTGGACTCCTCCGACGCCGCCTTCCAGACGGCCGGAGCGCTCGCCCTGCGCGAGGCGGCCGGCGACGCCCGCATCCACCTCCTGGAACCCGTGGCCGAGGTGAGCGTGCTGGTCGGCGACGACTACGTGGGCGCCGTCATGAGCGACCTGTCGGGCCGGCGCGGCCGCGTCCTGGGCACCGAACAGGCGCCCGGCGGGCGCACCCTGGTGCGCGCCGAGGTGCCCGAGATCGAGATCGGCCGCTACGCGGTCGACCTGCGGTCGCTCTCCCACGGCACCGCCCGCTTCCAGCGGGCCTACGCACGCCACGAACCGATGCCCCCGCAGGTCGCGGAGAAAGTCCGCCAACAGGCCCAGGCCGGCTGACGGTTGGGGTGAAAGCACACTCAAGTGACCCGTGGGGAAGGTGATCCTCCGAATCGGCGGACGGCTCCGGCCGTCCGCCGACGGCCGCGCTCGGCGGAAGATACGCTGATGACCTGATCAACAGGTGTGCGCGGTACGGAAGTCGGGAAGGCCGCAGAAGCGGGACGGCGGCGAGTGGGGGCGGGAATGACCGTAGGGGACTTCTTCGGGCCACAGGTGCCCCGGACGGGCGGCGAGGGGCAGGCCCCGACGTACGCCCTGGCCTCGGCGGCCTACCGGGACACCCCGATGGAGGAGATCAAGAAGGCCGACAACGAATGGCACCAGTCGACGGTCAACAACGGCCGCCCCTGGGCGAAGATCTTCCGGCCCAACTTCGGCGAGGCGTACTCCCAGGCGGTCATCGACCGCATGCTGGGCGTCGGCCGCAGCCCCCTCATCCAGTCCTTCGGCAGCGAACCGCAGGTCGTCGTCGAGCACTGCCTCGCCGCCAACCGCATCCGCCGCGAACGCGACAAGAAGCTCACCGGCCTCATGCTGCTGTGCGGCGTGCTCTTCCTGCCGGGCCTGCTGGTGTGGCTGCTCGTCTTCCAACTGCGGGCCACCATGGGGAAGACGGACAACAAGCGGATCTCCGGCCTCGGCACCGGCCTCCTCGTCGCCGTGGGCGCGCTCGCCGTGCTCTTCCTCGTCAAGATGCCCTTCACCGGCCCCGTCGGGTGGTACGCGCGTGGCTGCGTCGTCGCCCCCGTCGCCGGCTGGTTCCTCGCCAAACGCGTCTGCGAACGCACCGCACAGGACCTGCGGGAGCGCTGGGGCGGCCTGCTGTCCGGCGGCAGCATCGGCGCCAAGGTCCCCGAGGCCGTGCCCACCAGCCCCGACCAGGCCGCCGCCGAACAACTCCGCCAGTCCCTGGCCCGGCTCAGCGCCGAACAGCAGTCCAACTCGGTCTTCTACGCCGGCCCCAAGGGCATCCTCGGCATGGGCACCCGCTGGGGCGCCTGGCATCTGGCGGAGGAACTCATCCCGGTCGACGAGGTCAAGGGCATCCACGAGTTCCGGAGCTGGACGGTCATCCGCGCCATCCACGACGAACTCAGCGTCCTGCACCGCCAGCGCCTCAAGACCGGCGGCTTCCCCGCCCCGACCGTACGGCACTGGATCGTCACCCATGTCGGCGAGAACGCCAAGGCCGTCGCCCGCCCCGAGGGCACCGACGTCGAGGCATACCAGGTCAAGCCCCGCGCCGTGGAGGACATCTGCAACAACCAGCAGTTCGACGGCGGCGACCGGCACTACCTGGGCGTGCAGTGGCCCCACCTGTGGAACGGCGACCTCATCCTCACCCTCATGATCACCGTGACGGTCCTCAAGGAGACCCTGCGCATCGAGGTCACCGGCCACGCCCTCGGCCCCGTCAACGGCCTGTTCAGCGGCAAGCCCGAGGCCCCCACCAAGGAGGTCGCCAAGACCGTCCGCTTCTGGGAGACCCGGACGATCAAGCTCCCCCTCGTCACCCCCGACGAGGTCGTACGCCTCGCCGCCCGCGCCACCATCAGCTGGTACCCGCCGCTGCTCAAGTGGCTCGGCGGCTCCATCGGCCTGCCCGAACCCTTCGGCCTGCGGCACGCCTGGGCCGACCAGCCCTGGCGCCACCGCTTCATGGCCGACGACGCCCTGCGCGCCGCCACCCCGGTCCTGCGCGCCGTCCACCGCGCCGCGCTCCGCGTGCTCAAGGAGCACGACGTCGACACCGACAAGTTCAGCACCCGCGCGTCCGCGCTCAGCGGGGCGGTCCAGGACGTCTCACCCAAGAAGGCGGACACCTACGACGCCTAGACCGCCGGCCACCGTGCTCAGGAACCCGCGTCCCAGGCGTCCGCCAGCATCTTGCGCGTGTCCGCCAGAAGCTGCGGCAGCACACGCGTGTGCCCCACCACCGGCATGAAGTTCGTGTCCCCGCCCCAGCGGGGCACGATGTGCTGGTGCAGATGCGCGGCGATCCCCGCACCCGCCACCCCGCCCTGATTCATACCGATGTTGAAGCCCTGCGCCCCCGACGCGGCACGCAACGCCGTCATCGCCTGCTTCGTCAGCTCCGCCAGCTCGGCCGTCTCAGGACCGGTCAGATCGGTGTAGTCCGCCACATGCCGATAAGGGACGGTCATCAGATGACCGCCGTTGTACGGATACAGATTCAGCACCGCGTACACATGCTCACCGCGCCGGACGATCAGACCGTCCTCGTCCGATTTCGCCGGGATCGAGCAGAACGGACAGCCGTCGCCGGCCCCCGGACCGGTCGGCTTGTTCTCGCCCTGGATGTACGCCATCCGGTGGGGCGTCCACAGGCGCTGGAACGCGTCCTGCGTCCCCACTCCGATCTGCTGTTCCGGCTCACTCGTCATGCAAGGCAGCATATTGCTTCGCCCGTTCGCGGCGTGTCGCCGGGGCCACGCCCGACACCCCCCGGGCGAAGCTGGCCCGATGGACGTCAACGCACGCACCGCCCGCTGGGAGGACCACGTCGAGCTACCGCTCGCCGCCGCCTCGACGCTCTACCTCGCCGCGTACGCCGTCCACGTCCTCGCCCCCGGCCTGCCCGAGATCTGGCACGACATCTGCCTCGGCACGCTCTACGCGGCCTGGGCGGCCTTCGCCGTCGACTACGCCGTGCGCTGGCGCTTCAGCGGGCGCGGCCCCGGCTTCGTACGGTCGCACTGGCTCGACACCCTCGTGCTCGTCCTGCCCCTGCTGCGCCCCCTCAGGATCGTCAAGGCGTACGAGACCATGGAACGCCGCCACGGACGGCCCCTGCTCCCCCTGTACGCGCGCGTGGTCACCTACGCCGGGATGGCGACCGCGCTGCTCGGCTTCTCCGGCGCCCTCGCCGTCTACCAGCAGGAGCGCTACGCCCCCGGGGCCAGCATCCGCACCTTCGGCGACTCCCTGTGGTGGACCTGCGCCACACTCGCGACCGTCGGCTACGGCGATGTCGTACCGGTGACGACGAAGGGCCGGGTGATCGCCGTCGGCATGATGGCGTGCGGCCTGGCCCTCCTTGGCGCGGTCACCGGCTCCTTCTCCTCCTGGCTGCTCCAGGTGTTCTCCCGCCAGGGCGACGAAAGGCCCCCGGGGAGCGGAAACGCCCCGGGGGCCTGAGACCTCGCGTCAGCGGGGACCACGTCACACCTGCACGCGACGCTCCACCACGTCGACGAGCTTGGCGATGGCCAGGTCACGGGGGATCCCGTTCTCCTGCGAACCGTCGCGGTAGCGGAAGGACACCGTGCCGCCGTGCATGTCGTCGTCACCGACGATGATCATGAACGGGACCTTGAGCTTCTGCTGCGTGCGGATCTTCTTCTGCATACGGTCCGACGACGAGTCCACCTCGACGCGCAGGCCCTTCCGCCGGGCCTCCGCGGCGAACTCCTCCAGGTACTCCACGTGCGCGTCGCCCACCGGGATGCCCACCGCCTGCACCGGCGCCAGCCACGCCGGGAACGCGCCCGCGTAGTGCTCAAGCAGCACCGCGAAGAACCGCTCGATGGAGCCGAACAGCGCGCGGTGGATCATGACCGGACGCTGCTTGGAGCCGTCCGGGCCGGTGTACTCCAGGTCGAAGCGCTCGGGCAGGTTGAAGTCGAGCTGGATGGTCGACATCTGCCAGGTGCGGCCGATGGCGTCCTTGGCCTGCACGGAGATCTTCGGGCCGTAGAACGCGGCGCCACCCGGGTCGGGCACGAGCGGCAGACCCTGCTTCTCGGCGACCTGGCGGAGCGTCTCGGTGGCCTCTTCCCACGCCTCGTCGGAGCCGACGAACTTGGTCTCGTCCTTGGTGGACAGCTCCAGGTAGAAGTCCTCCAGGCCGTAGTCCCGCAGCAGACCGAGGACGAAGGTGAGCGTCTTGTCCAGTTCCTCGGACATCTGCTCACGGGTGCAGTAGATGTGCGCGTCGTCCTGGGTGAAGCCGCGCGCACGGGTCAGACCGTGCACGACGCCCGACTTCTCGTACCGGTACACGGTCCCGAACTCGAAGAGGCGCAGCGGCAGTTCACGGTAGGAGCGGCCGCGCGCGTCGAAGATCAGGTTGTGCATCGGGCAGTTCATGGGCTTGAGGTAGTAGTCCACGCCCTCGTCGAGCTGCATGGGCGGGTACATGCCGTCGGCGTACCAGTCCAGGTGCCCGGACGTCTCGAAAAGCTTTCCCTTCGTCGCGTGCGGGGTGTAGACGAACTCGTAGCCTTCCTCGGCGTGCCTGTTACGCGAGTAGTCCTCCATGACCCGGCGGATGATGCCGCCCTTGGGGTGGAAGACGGCGAGGCCGGAGCCGATCTGCTCGGGGATGGAGAACAGGTCCAGCTCGGCGCCCAGCTTGCGGTGGTCGCGCTTCTCGGCCTCGGCGAGGAAGTCGAGGTACGCCTTCAGCTCGTCCTTGGACGGCCAGGCGGTCCCGTAGATGCGCTGGAGCTGCTTGTTCTTCTCGCTTCCACGCCAGTACGCGGAGGCGTTGCGCATCAGCTTGAACGCCGGGATCAGCCGGGTGGACGGCAGGTGGGGACCGCGGCAGAGGTCCTTCCAGCACAGCTCGCCGGTCTTGGCGTCGAGGTTGTCGTAGATCGTCAGCTCGCCGGCGCCGACCTCGACGTCCGCGCCGTCGTCGTGGGAGGCGGAACCCTTGAGGCCGATCAGTTCCAGCTTGTACGGCTCGTCGGCCAGCTCGGCGCGGGCCTCCTCGTCCGTGACGACGCGGCGGGCGAACTTCTGCCCGCGCTTCTGGATCTCCTGCATCTTCTTCTCGATGGCCTTGAGGTCATCGGGGTGGAAGGGCTTCTCGACGTCGAAGTCGTAGTAGAAGCCGTCCTTGACCGGCGGGCCGATGCCCAGCTTGGCCTCGGGGAACAGCTCCTGCACGGCCTGGGCGAGGACGTGCGCGGTGGAGTGGCGCAGGATGTTGAGGCCGTCGTCGGAGGTGATCTCGACGCCCTCGACCTCCTCGCCGTCGGAGAGCACGTACGACAGGTCGCGCAGCTCGCCGCCCACGCGCGCGGCGACGATGGAGCGCTCGCCGGCGAAGAGGTCGGCGGCCGTAGTGCCCGTCGTCACCGTGCGCTCTTCCCGCTCGGAATCGCGTTGGATGATCACACGGACGTCTGACACCGGTCTCTCCTGACTGCTGGTGGGTGCGGCGCCGTACTGTGAGCGCGCGCATTAGGGGATCGTACCGACCCGCACCCGTGGACCGCGAAACCAATAGCGGCGACCGGGGTGCTCCGCTCAGTCGGGGCGGTCGTCGCCGCCGCAGGTCTCCTCGAAGAAGGCCGTGATCTCGGCGGTCTCCTGCAGCGACTTCATCAGCCGGTCCCGCTCGGCCTCGTCGACCTGCACGGGGGTGACTTCTCCGGCCTCGCCGAGTCTGCGGAAGCCGCCCCGGCTCTCCAGGCGTCCGCGGACGGTCACGGGCAGTCCGACGAGGTGGGCCTGTCCGGCGATGCGGTAGTCGTCCTCGGCGAGGGCGACGCGGACGTACGGGATGTCGGCGCCGGTGAGGACCCTCAGCCGGACGCTGCCCTCGCCGCGCGGTCCGGTGCGGCGCAGGCGGACCACGGCGCCGGTGATCCGGACCGGTACGGAGGGTTCGGCGCGCAGGTAGCGGGCGCCGGCCTCGCGCAGCGCGGTCAGGTCGCCGGGTGAGAACTCCAGGGGTCCGGCGTTCGCCGCGCAGTCCGCGGGGACGCCGGCCGCGGGGGCCCAGGCGACGGCGATGCGGGCGCCTTCGGTGCCGCGGACGAGGGCGACGAGCGCCTCGGTCAGTTCGCGGCTGGCGCCGGCCGCGACGGCGCCGTCGAAGGCGTCGGTGCGGCCGGTGGCGCGCTGGTAGTCGATGGCCTCGCGGACGGCGTGCAGGGCCTGGTGGAGGCGTACGGCGAGGGCGCGGCCGGGGTCGGCGGGGACGAAGGCGGTGAGGGCGCGGCCGTCGGTGGCGGGTCCGACGAGGACGTGGCCGAGGAGGGCGGTGGCGGCGCGGCGGTGGCGGGCGCCGTGGTAGCCGGCTCGTGCGCGGGTGGCGAGGGCGCCGGCGAGGAGCATCTGGCGGGCGGCGGTGCGGAGTTGTTCGTCGGCGGTCCAGGGGGCGGTTCCGGCGGGGCCGTCGGGGACGTCGCGCCACCAGCGGATCTCGTCGCTGGGTACGGCGAGTCCGACGAGGACCTCGCGTGCGGAGGGTGCGGCGCTGCGGGCGAGGGCTTGGAGGGCCTCGCCGAGGAGGTCGTCGCTGTCGGGGAAGGCGCGGCTCTCGGGGACGAGGAGGCTGGTGCCGGTGGCGGCGGGGCCGGGTGGGGTCCAGCGGCCGTAGCGTCCGGTGGCGCCGCCGCGGCGCTGCCAGCCGTGGCGGCGCAGGAGGGCGGCGAGGACGGCGGGGTCGACGGTGCCGGGCTCGGGGGGACGGTTCCAGTGGGTCTCGGGGTGGGGTCGTACGGGGCGTACGGTGCCGTCGAGGGGGCGGTGGGTCATGGTCTGCCTCCCGTCCCGACCCGCGTCATGATCTCGCACAGGGCCCGGTCGTCGAAGACGCGTGAGGTGGGGATCCGCACGGTGGTGCGGGTGCGTCCGGTGACGGGGTGACCGGCCAGGTTGACCCAGTAGCAGCAGTGCCGCAGGTCGAGGCGGTCGTGTCCGGCGCGCAGCCACTGGTCCTGGGAGCGGGGGACGATCATCACGACGAGGATCTTGTGGACGGAGACCGGGGTGCGGGCGAGTTTGCGCAGGTGGTCGTTGTCGAGCGTGAAGGAGAAGAACCTGCCCGGGGGGTCGGGCGGGATCTGGTACGTCGCCTTGAGCTGGACCTTGATGGTGACCTCGTCGTCCACGGTGTGGCCGGGGGCGCTGTGGCTGACGTGCCAGTCGATGCCGTTGTCCGGGAAGGGCTGGGACAACGAGCAGCCGGCGGCGGCCGCGACGGCGTGGAGGTAGCCGACCTGCAGGGTTTCCATGCAGGCGGTGGTGGCGAGTGTGCCGCGATGGGGGCCCGTGGTCCGGGGCAGCAGCCCGCCCCGCTCGGGCTGCGCTATCGCCATGACGAACAGCCTTCCCAGCCAAGTGAGTTGCCCGGAACCGGGCCGAGTGATGTGCGGGTGGATCCCGCCGCGGGCCGCTGAACTGCAAAGACCCGTACTCCTGTTGTGTCCTTCCGGCGTACGGCGCAAACAGCCCGGGTATCACCAAACGGGCGGAAGACGGTGCGTCAGCCGCCGTGGGTGAACGAGGGGTTGTGTTGGTATGTCGTACTGGTACGAGGGCCCGTTGGCCGCCTTCGACACGGAGACGACGGGTGTCGATGTGGAGTCCGACCGGATCGTGTCGGCCGCGCTGGTCGTGCAGGACGCTCCGGGTGTCCGGCCGAGGGTGACCCGTTGGCTGGTGAATCCCGGGGTGCCGGTGCCGGCCGCGGCGACGGCGGTGCACGGGCTGAGCGAGGAGCATCTTCAGCGCAACGGCCGCTGGCCGGCGCCGGTGATGTTCGAGATAGCCGAGCTGCTCGCCGAACAGGCGGCGGCGGGGCGGCCGTTGGTCGTGATGAACGCGCCGTTCGATCTGACGCTGCTGGACCGCGAGTTGCGTCGGCATCGTGCGTCGTCGCTGGATCACTGGCTGGAGCCGGCGCCTTTGCGGGTGCTGGATCCGCGGGTGCTGGACCGGCATCTGGACCGGTATCGCAAGGGCCGTCGTACGCTCACCGATCTGTGCGCGCACTACGAGGTGACGTTGTCGGACGCGCATGACGCGGCGGCGGACGCGCTGGCGGCGCTGGAGGTGGTGCGTGCGGTGGGCCGGCGGTTCGCGGCCCGGCTGGAGCGGCTGTCCCCGGCGGATCTGCACGCGCTCCAGACGGCGTGGCACGCGGCCCAGGCGCGGGGTCTCCAGGCGTGGTTCGCGCGCAGTGGCACTCCGGAGACGGTGGACACGTCGTGGCCGCTGCGCCCGGAGCTGCCGGCGGCGGCCTGAGGGCGCGTTCGGTCCCGGACGCGGAAGAACCGGCCCGCGGTGTGCGGACCGGTTCTGTCCCGGTGGGCGATACTGGGTTCGAACCAGTGACCTCTTCGGTGTGAACGAAGCGCTCTCCCACTGAGCTAATCGCCCGGGAACGCACTGAACCATACAGGGCTTCGCGCGCTTGGTTCAAACCGTTCGCAGGTAGGCGGTGAGTCCGCGGCGTCCGGCGCGCATCATCAGCCGGTGGTTGGCGCGGAACACCGGCCGTCCGGGGACGGCGAACCGCCTGAGCAACGGCTTGTTGACGTCGACGACCTGTTCGTAGCGGGCGAGGGTGCCGGTGCCGTCGGGGGTGAGGGTCCAGCGGGCCCAGCCGTCGAGGTCGCCGGACATCCGGATCTCCAGCACTCCGGCGTGTGGATCGCGGCGTACCTCGCGGGCGGTGAAGGTCATGTCGTAGGGCAGGAGCGAGCGGATGCGGACGACGCCTGCCGTGTCGTCGATCGGGGTGACCTCGCGGACCTGGCGCCACCAGCGCGGGTAGTCCTCGGCCCGTTCCAGGGCGCGGTAGACGGCGGCGGGCGGGGCGGGCAGCCACCAGCGGGCGAGGAAGCGGTAGTGGTTCCGGTCCATGGGCCGAGTGTGCCCGTACGGGGGTGGGGCGGGCGGCATTTGAGTACGGTCTGAGTACCCGTACCCATGGCAGGGGTCGTGACGGCGGCCACACTCCAGGTATGACGCATATTCCGCCTCCTGCCGAGGAACTGCGGCTCCTCGACAACGAGCTGCGCCGACTGGACGCCCGGCGGGCCCAGTTGCTGGCCCGTCGCGCCTGGCTGATCACGGCGCTCCAGCAGGTACGGCCGCTCGCCGCGACCGCGCCGCAGCCGGTGGCACCGGTGGCGCCCCGGCGCGAGGCCACCGCGCCCGGTGTGCAGAACGTCCTGCTGCTGCTCGGCGGCATTCTGCTGACCGTGGCGGCGATGGTGTTCACCCTGGTGAGCTGGGGTCATCTGGGGATCGTGGGCCGTTCCGCGGTGCTGGGCGCGGTCACGCTCGCGGTGCTCGCCGCGCCGGTGGCGCTGCTGCGGCGTTCGCTGCGGTCGACCGCCGAGGCGGTCGCGGGTCTCGGCCTGGCGCTGACCGTGCTGGACGCGTACGCGCTGCACGAGGCGGCGTTCCAGGGGTCGGACGGCACGACGTACCTGGCGGTGTGCACGACGACGCTGGCTCTGCTGTGGACGGCGTACGGTACGGCGCTCGGTGCGCTGCGGCTGCCGCGTCCGGCGGCGCTGGTGGTGGCTCAGCTCCCGGTGCCGCTGTGGGTGGCGGCGGCGGGTGGCGGGTTGTGGACGGCGGCGGCCGGGGTGCTGCTGACGGCCGCGTTCGACGTGGCGGTGGCGCTGCGCGGGTCCGCGCGGCCGGTCCGGGTGGTGGCCGTGGTGTGCGCGATCGGCTCGGGCGCCTGGGGTGTGCTGGCGGCCGGGGTGCTCGCGCTGGAGGCGTCGGGGCCGGCCGGTGCGGGCCGTGCGGCGGTGCTGTTCGCGCTGGCGGCGGCGATCGCGGTGGCCACGGCCTGGTACAGCCCCCGGTCCGACGTCGCGCAGGTCACGGCGGCGGTCGGCGGTCTTCTTCTGGTGGCCGGTGCGGGTGGTGTGCTGCGGGTGACGGTGTCCGACACCTGGTTGGTGCCGGCGCTGCTGGTGTGCGGGATCGCGCTGCTGGCCGTGGTGCGGGTGCCGGACGCGGTGCGCCAGGGTCTGGCCGTGGCATCGGCCGTCGTCCAGGGCCTGGCGCTGCTGTCGGCGCTGCCGGCCGTGGCCGCGACGGTGCTGGGTCCGCTGGGGCGGATCGGTGACGTGTGGTCCGGGACTCCGGTGGACGCCCGCGACGCGGCGACGCTCGGTGGGGTCTGGCCGTCCGGCGCGGACACCGCTCCCCTGGTGCTCGCCCTGGTCGCGGCCGTCCTGGTGGTGCGTGGGGGTGTGTGGCGGCAGTGGGCGCTGCCGCCGGCCTGGGCGGCGGTCGTGGTGCTGCCGGCCGCGCTGCAACTGCCGTACGTGGTGGGCCTGTCGGTGCAGGGTCTGGTGGTGGCCGGGCTACTGGCGGCGGCGACCGCGACGGCTCCGGTGGCGCTGTGGCTCGCCGTGGTGACGTCGGCCGGTGTCGCCTTCGTGTCCCTGGCCACCGAGGCGGCGACGCTCACGGTCCTCGCGGTGCTGACGGCGCTGTTCGCGGCGGCGGCCCGGCAGGGCCGGCACGCGCCGGTGACGGCGGCCGTGTCGCTCGGGTACGCCACGGCGCTGGCCGGTGCGGTGGGCGCCGCGGCGGGCTGGCGTCCGGAGCACGTCGCGCTGCTGGTGCTGGCGGTCCCGGTGGCCGCGGCCCTGCTCGCGCCCCGGATCATCGATCCCGCCACCGTGCTCGCGGTGGAGATCACCGGCGCCGTCGCGGGTGTCGTCGCGATCGGTCTCGCGGTCTTCGACGCGCCGCTGCTCGCGCTGGTGCTGGCCCTGTGCGGGGTGATCGCGGCGGGCACGGCGATACGGCCCGACCGGCGCGGTGCCGGGTACGCGGCCGCCGTCCTGTTCGTGCTGGCCACCTGGGTACGGCTGGCGGCCTGGCAGGTGGACCTCGTCGAGGCGTACACCCTGCCGGTCACGGTCCCGGCGCTGGTCGTCGGCTTCCTGCGCCGGCACCGCGCCCCGGTGACCTCGTCCTGGACGGCGTACGGTCCGGGGCTCGCCGCCACGCTGCTGCCGAGCCTGGCCGCCGTCCAGCACGACCCGGAGTGGCTGCGTCCGCTGCTGCTCGGCGCGGCGGCGCTGCTGGTCACCCTGCTGGGCGCCCGGCGCCGGCTCCAGGCGCCGCTGGTGCTCGGCGGCGCGGTGCTGGTCCTGGTCGCGCTGCACGAACTGGCCCCGTATCTGGTCCAGTTCGCCGACGCGCTGCCGCGCTGGGTGCCTCCCGCCCTCGCCGGACTGCTGCTGCTCGGCGTCGGTGCGACCTACGAACAGCGGCTGCGTGACGTACGGCGGGTGCGGGAGGTCCTGGGGCGGATGAGCTAGCCGGCGGCCACGACGGCCCGGCCGCAACGGCCCCCGCTACGACGGCATCCGGTCGCCGAGGAGGGCCAGGTTCTCGATGGCGGCGAGGCCGTAGAGGGCGGTGTCGTTGGTGGAGACCCAGGCGGCCTCGCTGCCCGCGACCAGGGCGGCGGGGCCGCTCACGGGTTCCGTCTTCCAGGGCGCGGACTCGGTGTAGCCGTCGGAGTCGTAGAACTTCTGCCACGCCCGTCGTGCGAGCGCGTCGTCGCCGGTCTGTACGGCGGCGTAGGCGTCGAGGCGGGAGTGGCCCTGGAAGAGCAGCAGGGTGCCGAAGTTGCTGCCGTAGCGTGCCGCCTGTTCGGCCTTGGTGGCGTTGAAGTAGCGGCAGTAGTCGTAGTAGGCGTCGGCGAAGGCCGGCATGTCGACCAGGTGGATGAGTTCGGCGCACAGTTCGTTGAGGCCGAAGACGGCGGACAGGTGGGAGACGCCGACGACGGGCGCGGTGGCGACGGCGAACCGGCCGGTGTCCAGGTCGTACAGGCCGCTTCCCTGCACGAAGCCGTTGGGCTGGGCGGCGATGGTCTCCATGGTGGACAGCACGCGGGCCCTGGCCTTCTCCCACTGGGGGCCCTTGCGCTCCCACTCGGTGAGCCAGGCGGAGACCAGGCCGCTCCAGTCGGTGCCGAAGCCGATCGACAGGGCGTGCCGGTCGGGTGTGTAGGGCTCGGTGCGGATCTTGCGCAGCGGGTCGAGGGCGAGGAAGGTCTCGTCGGAGTCGACGGTGGCGTGCATGAGGTCGCCGACGCGTTCGTCGGCGGTGAGGAAGTAGTAGTAGCGGCGGTAGGTGGTGTTGGCGATGCGCTGCTGTTTGGCGCTGTCGGCGTAGTGCTGGACGCCGTGCCGGGTGCCCAGGCCCGCCCACTGTCCGATGTGGTAGACGTCGACCTCGCCGGTGTGCCGGGTCATGGACTCGGCGAAGCGGAAGATGTCGGCGCGTCCTGAGCGCAGATAGGCGAACCAGAGCCAGAGGTCCGGGGAGAGTTCGGAGTTGTCCCAGGCGTAGCCGCCGACGTCGTAGCGCCACTGGTGCCGGACGGTGTCGTAGGTGTGCATGATGTCGCCGTGGTCCCAGAAGCCGTACCAACGGCGTTGCTCCACCTGGTCCTTGTAGTAGGTGAAGAGGAAGTCGAGATGGTCCTCGATCTTCGCCTTGGCGGGGGTGGAGCGGTCCGGTTCGGAGTAGAGGCCGGGGCCGAAGACCTTGGCCTTGATGAGCTGGGCGGGCGGGGCGGCGAGTTGGGGCAGGACGCGGACGGCCTCGATCTGCGCGGCGAGTTGCTCGGGCGTGGGCGTCGACTCGTTGGCCCAGAAGAGGAGTTCGGAGGTGCGGGCGATGCCGTAGGGGGTGCCGAAGCCGGGTTCGTAGTCCTCGTAGGTGATGTTGAGCCCTTCGAGCTGTTCGGGGAAGGTGTCCTGGCCCATGCCGTCGTGGTAGAAGCGCAGGTCCATGGGCTGTGCCTCGGGCGACCAGAGCCAGAGGGTGATCTCGGCGGCGTCGGTGTGGGCGTCGCGGATGTCGAGCTGGGAGGGGTGGCTCTCCCAGAAGTCCCGCAGTCCGAAGGAGAATCCGCCGCTCGGGCCGCCGACGTAGCCGAGGCCGGAGGCCCGTCGGCCGCCGCCGGCGGCGATCCAGCCGTGGCCCTTCTTGGTGCGCTTGCGCACGGTGAAGCCGTCGGCGGAGAGCTGGGAGAGGGTGTAGTCGCCCCATTCGGGGATGTACGGGAGGCGGGTGGTGACCCGCTGGTCCCAGGTGGCCGGGTCGGGGAGTTTCTCGCCCGCGTACTGGGCGGCCTGGACGGCGGCGCCGGGGTCGCGGCGCAGTCCGGTGACGCCTTTGACGGCCTCGCGCAGCAGGCCGGTGCCCTCGCCGCCGATGCGGATGTGGCGGTCGTAGGACGCGTCGCGCATCGGGACGGTGAAGCGGACGCCGAGGCCGCGGACGAAGTCCCCGCTCGCCCTGCCGGGTTCCTGCCTGCCGTCGTAGGTGACGGTGTGGACCATGCGGAAGGAGTCGGCGCCCGCGTAGAAGTAGAGGCGGATCGAGAACGGCAGCCAACTGCGGTTTCCCTTGCGGTGTTTGCCGTCGATGCGGACCACCGCCCGGACCGGGCCGTCCTGTTCGACGGTCACTTCGCCGATGACGCCCTCGAAGCGTTCGGTCCTGACGGTGCCCTGGTCCTCGTCCTCGATCTCGGGCTGCCGGACCAGGACCAGTCGGCCGTTCCTGGCGATCTCGGTGGTGCCGCGGGTGACGGACTTGACGAGTGTGGCGCCGGACGTGCCGATCCGCGCGGTGATCACCCCGGTGGAGACGACGACGGTGCCGCCGCTCCTGCGGACGGTGACCTTCCGGGCCGGTACGGCCGCCTCGCCCGCGGTGAGGGTGAGCTTGCCCTTGCCCGAACCGACCGCGTGGGCGGTCCACTTGAGGGAGCCGTCCGGCCAGAAGGCGAGCGGCCAGGACTGCACGGGCACGGCCTTGCCGTCCACGTCGGTGACGGCGAAGGTCCGGCCTTCCGGGTGGAGGCCCTGCGGCCAGGGCACGCCGAGCGTGGAGCCGGGTGCGGCGCCGAGGCCGCCGTCCTCCAGCCAGTCCAGGGTCACGGGTGAGTCGTCGGCGTCCGCGGCTCTCGGCGCGGCCTGCGCGGCCTCGGCCCCCGGCGCCCAACTGAACTGCGCGGCGACACCGGCGACGGCGGCCGCCTTGAGGAGGGACCTGCGGGGGATGGGAGACATGCTCTTTCCTTCCGTGCGGGAGGCGAACAAAGTGGTCAGGGGCATGACAGACAGAGAGCGCCCACGTGCCGGGCCGCCGCGGGTCAGCGGTGCCGGTGGCGTTCCTCCACGGCGACGGCCGCCGCCGCGACGGCCCCCAGCACGGGAACCGCCAGCGGCGCGACGAACAGCGCGGACAGGGCCACGACGCCGAGGCCGCCCACGATCAGGAACGAACCGGCGGGATCGAGCACGGTGCGCCGCCCGGCGTCCGCGAGCAGCGCCCGCCAGGACGCGCCGGGCGTCCAGCCGGCCGCCGCCCGCAGCACGGCCACGACCAGCCCGATCAGCGCCAGGACGCCCACGGCCCCGACGAACGGCCCGCCGGGGATCCCGGCCCGTACGGCCAGGACGTCCACCCGGACCGCGGCGGCCGCCGCCCACCCGGCGAGCCCGACGGCCCACCCGCCGCGCACGGCCGTACGGAAGTCGCGGACGAACTCCCGCAGGCCGCCGCCCTCGTGGCCGACGCGCCGGCGAAGGTGCCGGGCCCCGGCCGCGAAGGCCGCGGGCCAGGTGACGACCCCGAGCGAGGCGACGGCGATCCACACACCGGTGAGCAGGGACTCGGCGAACACGGCGAACCGCTCGCCCCCGAGGAAGGACGCCCGGCGGGCCTTCACCGGCGCTGTGGCTCGGTCCACGGGAACCGCCTCACTTCAGTCACTTCAGTCACTTCAGTCCGGAGGTCGCCATGCCGTCGATGAGGTACCGCTGGAAGGCCATGAAGAAGGCCACGACCGGCACCAGCGCCACCAGCGACATCGCGATCATGCTGCCGTAGTTCGAGATCCCCTCCTGATCGCGGAACATCATCAGACCGAGCGACACGGTGTACTTGGAGGGGGTGTTGAGGTAGATCAACGGCCCCATGAAGTCGTTCCAGGCGTTGATGAAGGTGAAGATGGCGCTGGTGATGAGGGCGGGGCGGGTCAGCGGCAGGACGACGGACCAGTAGGTCCGCAGATGCCCGCAGCCGTCGAGCCGGGCGGCCTCGTCCAGTTCCCGCGGCAGCCCGCGCATGAACTGCACCATCAGGAAGACGAAGAACGCCTCGGTGGCGAGGAACTTGCCCGCGACCAGCGGCACCAGCGTGTCGATCAGCTCCAGGTTGCGGAAGAGCACGTACTGCGGGATGAGCAGCACGTGGTACGGCAGCAGCAGGGTGCCGATCATCAGGGTGAAGAGCAGGTTCCGCCCGGCGAACCGGATCTTGGCGAAGGCGTAGGCGGTCAGCGAGCTGGACACGACGACACCGACCACGGCGAGCACGGCGTACATCAGGGAGTTCACGAAGAAACTGCTGACGGGGATGCCGGAGATGCCGTCGGCGAGCCCGGAGAAGTTCGCCCAGACCGGTTCGGTGGGCAGCAGGTCCAGGCTGGCGATGATGTCCTTGCTCGGTTTGAACGAGGCGCCGACGACCCAGACCACGGGATACAGGACGACGGCGAGGACGAGCAGGGCGCCGAGGTGCCAGACGAGGGAGCCGCCGCGCCGTCGCCGACGGGTGAGCGTGCTCCGCGGTGCGGGGCTGGTGGCGGTGGTCACTTGCCGGCCTCCTCGTAGTGCACCCACTTCTTCTGCGACCGGAACAGCACGGCCGTGACGAGTCCCACCGCGAGCACCAGCGTCCAGGCCATCGCGGAGGCGAAGCCCATCTGGGCCTCCTTGAAGCCCTTCTGGTAGAGGTAGCAGGTGTAGACGAGCGTGGCGTCGGCGGGCCCGCACCGGGTGTCGGAGACGACGTACGCGGAGCCGAACACCTGGAACGCGTGGATGGACTCCAGCAGCACGTTGAAGAACAGCACCGGGGAAATCATCGGCAGCGTGATGTTCCAGAACCGCCGCACGGGCCCGGCGCCGTCGACCTCGGCGGCCTCGTACAGCTCCCGCGGCACCTGTTTGAGGCCGGCCAGGAAGATGACCATGGGCGCGCCGAACTGCCAGATGCTCAGGGCCACCAGGGCGTAGAGGACGTAGTCCGGGTTGCCGATCCAGCCGCCCACGTCGACGCCGAGGATCTTCTGGCCGCGGTCCACGATCGCGTCGTCCGAGAACAGCGCCCGCCACACGAAGCCGACGGAGACACTCGCGCCGATCAGCGAGGGCATGTAGAACGCGGCCCGGTAGAGGCCCTGTCCGCGCCGCCGCTGGGCGAGCAGCAGCGCGACGCCGAGCGCGAGCAGCAGCTTGAGCGGGGTGGCCACGACGACGTACTTGAGCGTGACCTCCACCGACTTCTGCCAGCGGGGGTCCTGGAACATCGTGGTGAAGTTGTCCAGCCCCACCCACTTCGGCGGGGTGAACAGGTTGTAGCTGGTGAACGCGTAGTACAGCGAGGCGATCATCGGCCCGGCCGTGAGCAGCAGGAAGCCCGCGATCCACGGCGACATGAAGAGGTATCCGGCGAGGTTCTCGCGGCGCCGTCCGCGCCGCCCGGCGGCGGGTGCGGCGGGGCGCCGCTTCCCGGCCGGGCGGGCGGGCGCTTCCTTGACGAGCGTCATGGCGGTACGTCCCCTCAGCCCGCGAACGCGGCCTTGGCCTCGCTGAACAGCGCCTTGGCGGCGTCGGCCGGCTTGCTCTTGCCCTGGGCGACCTCACCGCCGATGCGCAGGAAGGCGGCCTCGACGACATCGGCGCCGGAGGGGTGCGGGGTGATCTTCCCGAGCGCTCCGGCGGCGGCGACCTCCTCCTCGTACGCCTTGACGCCCTTGTTGTTGTCGTCGGTGGGGGTGAAGGCGTCGTACTGCTCGGTCGTGGCGAGGATGCCGCGGTCGTAGCCCATGATCGTGCCCACCTCGGGGTCGTGGACCATGAAGTCGATGAACCGGGCGGCCTCCTCGGGGTGCTTGGTCCCGGAGAAGGCGCTGAGCATGAGCGAGCCGAGGTACTGGCCGGTGTCCTTGCCGTCCCCGGTGGGGATCGGTGCGAGGCCGTAGTCCGACTCGCCCTCGCCCTCGTAGCGGATGGAGAAGTTGTCCCAGGTGAACTCGGACGCGGCGAGTCCGGCGGAGAGGGCGGACTTGGGCTTGACCTGCTCGACCTTCTTCGGGTCGGCGACGAGCCCGGACTTCACGCGCTTGTGGCCGTCCTCCCACCACTGCGTCAGATCGTCCTCGGTGAAGCCGAGTCCGGAGTCGGTGAAGAACGCCTTGCCGTTCTGACGCAGATACAGGTCGTAGAGGTACATGATGCTGAAGTAACCGGTGTCACCGGCGATCCTCAGCTTGTCCTGGATCGTCTGGAGGGCGGTGAAGTACTCGTCCCAGGTCCAGCCGAACTCCGGTGTCACGCCCGCCTTCTGAAAGGCTTTGAGGTCGATGACGAGCGCCATGGTGTTGGCGCCGACGGGTATGCCGATCTGCTTGCCGTCGACCTGACCGTTCGCCAGAACGCCGTTGCGGAAGTTCTCCAGGCTCAGATTCCCGGCGTCCGCCTGCCCCTTGAGATCCATCAGGACGCCGCGCTTGTCGTACTTGCGCAGGAAACCCACGGCATTCTGGAAAACATCCGGCGGATTCCCGCCGGACGCCTGGGTCTGGAACTTCTCCCAGAACGCTTCGTAGTCCGTGAATTCGGGCTTGATCCTGATCTTCGGGTGCTTCTTCTCGAAGAGCGCGATGGTCTTCTTGATGGCGATGGCCCGCGGCTCGCCGCCCCACCAGGCGTAACGGAGGGTCACCGTCCCGTCGCCCGAGCCGCCGTCACCACCGCATCCGGTCGTCGCGGCCAGCCCGAGCGTGGCGGCCGCCGCCCCGGCCGCCTTCAGGACCGTTCGCCTCTCCACATGCCTGCTGGTTCCCATGGTGGGGCCCTCCCCGCAGCGTCGTTGCCACTTGCGTGATCCGTGCATGAATCGTTTCAAGAAAGCGCTTGCTGGCACAAGGTACGAGGGGGTGGGGGGAGCGTCAATGATTCGGACAGGAATTTCTGGCCGGGCCGGGTGCGGCGACCCTCATGGCGAGGACCCGGGCGCGGCGCGGGCAGGGCGGAGACACGGCACCGACCCGCTGCGGATATGACTACGGCCCGCCTGCTCTGTCGCAGACGGGCCGTGGTCCCGGGGTGGGCGATACTGGGTTCGAACCAGTGACCTCTTCGGTGTGAACGAAGCGCTCTCCCACTGAGCTAATCGTCCGGGCGCAGGAAGAACATTACCCCATGTCAGGGGATGCCTGTGACCATCGCCGGACGGCCCCCGCGCCGCTGCCGCCGCTCACTGGTCCTTGATCTTCCAGGGCATCTCGAAGCCGAACTTCCACAGGTAGACGGCCGTCAGCGCGCCGATGATCACCAGGCCGATGGAGGTCAGGATGATGTTGCGGCGCCGGACCTTCGGGTCGAGGGCGCGCTGGGCGGCCTCGGTGACCTTGCGCTTGGTCCAGCGCAGCACGAGCTGGGCCCAGACGAACTCGGTCGCCCAGATCGCCATGCCGCCGAAGATCACGACCCAGCCGGGTCCCGGCAGCGGCAGCATGATCACGCCGGCGACGACCACCGCCAGGCCCAGGATGAAGACACCGACCTGCCAGCTCAGGTGCAGCATGCGGCGGGCCTTGACGAACTCGGGCGCCCTGGAGCCGAGCCCCTGCGCGGCCTGCTCCCGCTCCGCCTCGCCCCCGTCGGTCCCGTCCACCGCCATGGCCACCTCGCCAGGCTTGTCACTCCCCGTATTCATACAGCCAGACCTTACCCGAGAGATTCCGATCACCGGAATGGTGGTACTTCGCGAACGCACCCTCGGCCGGAAGAGTTACGTAAAGGCACGCAAAACACTCAGAGGGGTTTACAACGGCACCGTAGGTGGCATGTCGATTTCGCCGACGTGCGAATCCCCGAGCGCACACTGAGCGAAAGGCCCTGGCGCTTATGAACACCACGGTCAGCTGCGAGCTGCACCTGCGCCTCGTTGTGTCGAGCGAGTCCTCCCTGCCTGTCCCCGCAGGACTGCGGTACGACACGGCCGACCCCTACGCCGTGCACGCCACCTTCCACACCGGAGCCGAGGAAACCGTCGAATGGGTGTTCGCCCGTGATCTCCTCGCGGAGGGGCTGCATCGGCCCACGGGTACCGGCGACGTCCGTGTCTGGCCGTCGCGCAGCCACGGTCAGGGCGTCGTCTGCATCGCCCTGAGCTCTCCGGAGGGCGAGGCACTGCTCGAGGCCCCGGCGCGGGCCCTGGAGTCCTTCCTGAAGCGGACGGACGCGGCCGTGCCTCCCGGCACGGAACACCGGCACTTCGATCTCGACCAAGAGCTCTCGCACATCCTGGCGGAAAGCTAGGGCGAGGCTCACCATGAGCCGCCCGGCGCCGTCCACTCGGGGAGACGGCTCGGGCTAAGACAACCGCATACGGTATGCGCCTACGCCGCGCCACGGATCGTCGTGGTGCGGCGTAGGCATGTCTTTTGTGCGGGTGCGGGTGCGTCCGCGATGCGGGCGGGGTGCGTGTCGGGCCCCCGCCCGGCCTGGCGAGCCCGGGAGCGTCGCCTCCTCCCCGGGGGGCAGCGGGCGAGGCGGGGTGCCCGGCGTGACGGGGCCTCCATTGCCTTCCACAGCGCCGGCGCGGCCGCCGCGGGATCGTCCCTGGCGCGGTCGCCGCACGCTGGGCAGTCGTACTCGTCCACCGCGTCGATCGGGACCTCGCGCCGGACGCCGGTCTCCGCGCCCCCCGCAGAGGCCGGCGTCCGGGTTTGTTGGATCAAGGGGTTACTTGTCGGTTGTCGGGGGGTGTGCCGGGGTGAGTGGGTTGGCATGCTGGGGGTGCGGGGTGCCGAACGGGCCCCCTGGTGGCTGGGCCGTGGCTTGTGGGGCCGGGGCGGCTACCATCGGCCAGCATCGGCGGGCGCCCGCCCGACCCACAGGCCAGGGAGCGAAACGTGCTGATCACCCACGACACCCGGTGTGCGCTCGACGCCGTGGTGGATCTGGTGAACACCGCACCGGAGGACGAGACGACCCCGGACGCGCTGCCGGACGTCGCCGCCCTCGCGGAGTTCGTACGAGCGCACGACATCAGTGACGTAGGCGTACTCTCCGAGTTCGACCTGTCCGCCGTCCGCAAGATCCGCGGCCGGTTCGCCGGGATCTTCGCGGCGTCGGACGCCCGGGTCGCCGCCGGGATGATCAACGATCTGGTCGCCGCCGCCGGCACCACCCCCCGGCTCACCGACCATGACGGCTACGACTGGCATGTGCACTACTTCGCGCCCGGTGCCTCCATCGCGGACCACCTGGCGGCCGACTGCGGCATGGCGCTGGCCTTCTTCGTGGTGGCCGGGGAGCAGGAGCGGCTGCGGCGCTGCGAGGCCCCGGACTGCCGGCGCGCCTTCGTCGATCTCTCCCGCAACCGTTCGCGCCGGTACTGCGACAGCCGGACCTGCGGGAACCGTCTCCATGTGGCCGCCTACCGGGCGCGTCGCAAGGAGGCCGCGGGCTGAGATGCCGACGCGGCCCCGGCGGGTGACGCCGGGGACCGCGGGTACGGCTCAGAGCAGCAGCAGGTCGTGCAGCGCAGCCATGAGCAGCAGACACCCGATCACCGCAAGGAAGATCATCAGCGGTGGCTGGGAAAGGGCGAAGAGGCACCCGCGCGGCTCGTCCTGAGGCGGCGCGGCGTCGCTCTGTGTCGTGTCCAGCATCTCGCGGGCGATGATGACGCAGGCCAGGCACCCGGCGCGATCAGCGCGCCCGGAATGAGCGGGAGTTCGCCGAATTCCTTGATGTCGGTTTCAGGCCGTGATCACTTCCGCGCGGACCGCGGCCGACTGTGTCGTTTCAGCCGACGAACCGTGTCACACGCCGCACACGCTTCACACACCGCACACGTGTCACACACAGCGCTTCATATGCCGTGCTTCTTGAGGATGGCCTCGATGTCGCTGAAGTCGTCGGCGCCGCCCTGGGCGCGCGGTGCGGCGGCGGGGCGGGTGCCCTGGCCCAGCGAGGGCGCCGAGGCGCCCGCGGCCACGGCGTCGGACCGCTCGGCGCGTGCCGCCGCTCTGCGCTCCTTGCGGGTGCCGCCACGGCGGCGCTCCACCGCGCGCGTGGTCGCGAAGAGGGCCCAGGCCGCGCCGAGCACACCGAACCCGGCCCACGCGGTGGGGCTGAAGGCCGTGTCGGCGAGCCACTCCACGATCCCGGTCATCACCAGGCCGAGCGGCAGCAGGGAGTAGGCCGCGATCCGGGCGGCCGACAGGAAACGCTTGCGGTACGCGGTGACCCCCGCGATGCCCAGGCCGGCCACGGCGACGGCGGAACAGACGGTCTCGGCAATCATCCGGTCCTCCAGGCAGGCACATGCGGGCGAGCGCTTCGTCCCTTCCATCCTGCACCCCCGGCCCGCCCTCGGGCCATGTTCCGGCCCCAGATCAGGGACATCTCCGGGTCGCCTCCTCCACAGGTGCCGGTCACGGCGTGCGCCCGCGGGCTGGGAGACTGGGGGCATGAGTGAGTCCTCCCCGTCCTCCCCCGCCGCCTCCGCGTCCCCGGCCGGCTCCCCCGCCCGTCCCCCCGTCGTTCTTGAGGTGTGGTGCGAGCTCCAGTGCCCGGACTGCCGTCACGCCCTGGACGACCTGCGCGCGCTGCGCGAGCGCTACGGCGACCGGCTGGAGCTGCGGCTGCGGCACTTCCCGCTGGAGAAGCACAAGCACTCCTTCGCCGCCGCACAGGCCGCCGAGGAGGCCCTTGAGCAGGGCGACGGCTGGCCGTACGTCGAGGCGGTGCTGGGCCGGGTCGAGGAGCTGGACCGTAGGGGCGAACCCTTCCTGGTCGAGGTCGCCGGTGAACTCGGCCTCGACGCCGAGGAGTTCGACACCGCCCTGATCGACGGCCGGCACATCCTGATCGTGGACGCCGATCAGGCCGAGGGCAAGGCGATCGGAGTCACCGGTACGCCGACGTACGTCATCGGGGGCGAGCGCCTCGACGGCGGCAAGAGCCAGGAGGGGCTGCGCGAGCGCGTCGAGGAGATCGCCGACCGGCTGCTGGCCGAACAGGGCGACAAGATCTAGAGCAGGGGCCTGTGCGATCTAGAGCAGGGGTTTGTACATCGTGTGGCTCACCGGCACGTACCCCAGCGACGCGTAGAGCCGTTCGGCCGCGGTGTTGCCGGCGAAGACGTTGAGGCCGATCACGCGCTTGCCGGCGGCGACGGCCTGGGCCTCGGCCAGCAGCATCAGGGACCGGCCGTGGCCCCGGCCCCGGTGGGGTTCCTCGGTCTCGACGTCGTAGACGTACGCCCGCTCCCCCGCGACGCCCAGCCAGAGCATGCCGACCCGCTCGCCCTCGTGTTCCAGGACGCTGATCAGCATGTCCTTGGTGGCGAGGCCGTCCGGCAGGAGCGCGTCGGTGTCCTGTTCGGCCTTGGTGCGGGCCTCGGCCTCGGGGACCCCGCGGCTGCTCCAGTCCCGCGTGTACTCCTCCAGTCCGTGCCGCCGCCACGGCCCGTACTCGGCCTCGGTGAGGGGCCGGGCCAGGCTGCCCGGGGGCAGTTCGGGGGCCGTCTCCAGCGCCTTCTCCAGGCCGCGGTTGCGGTGGACGTAGCCGAGGGCGGTGGCCAGGCGCAGGGCGTGCGCCGCGTCGGCCGGGACCCGGATCTCGATGCTGCGGCAGCCCCAGCCCCGCGCGACCTCCTCGGCGGCGAGCGCGGCCACCGCGCCCCGGCCCCGGCCGCGGTCCGGTTCGTCGATGCGCAGGTCGTCGATCCGGGCGACGGCGGGTCCGAAGCCGGGGTGGGTGGAGAGGCGTATCGCCCCGACGGGTCGGCTGTTCACGCACACCTGGTAGGGGCGCGACAGCGCCCCGCCGGTGGCGCGCTGAAGCGGCTCGGTGGGCCGCAGAGTCGTGGTCATCAGGGGGTTTCTACCCGCGATGGGCCCCCGAGTCAGCCCGTTTTCGGCGGACCGCCGCCTCCCCCGTCCCGCGGGCTACGGGTCGAGGTCGTCGCCCGCGCGCTCCTCGAAGATCCGCATCGCCTTGGCGGTCACCGGGCCGGGGGCGCCGGGCAGTTCGCGGGTGTCGACGCGATGGACGGCCTGGACGTCCCGCAGGGTGGAGGTGAGGAAGATCTCGTCGGCGTGTTCCAGCACGTCGATCGGGAGGTCGGTCTCCTTGGCGCCGGTCCACTCGACGGTCAGTTCCCGGGTGATGCCCGCGAGGCAGCCGGAGGCGAGCGGCGGGGTGTGGATCTCGCCGTCCAGGACGACGAAGACGTTCGACCCGGTGCCCTCGCAGAGCAGTCCGGCCGTGTTCGGGAACAGCGCCTCGGTGGCGCCGTGTTCATGGGCGCGGGCCAGGGCGACGACGTTCTCGGCGTACGAGGTGGTCTTCAGGCCGGTGAGGGCGCCGCGCTCGTTGCGGGTCCAGGGGACCGTGACGACGGCCGTGGAGTCGGCGCGGCGGGTGGACTCGCCGAGGGCGACGACAAGGGTGGCGCCGCGGTCGCCGCGGTCCGAGCCGAGCGGGCCGTGGCCGCCGGTGTAGGTGATGCGCAGCCGGCCGAGCGGCACCGGGTTGGCCTCGACGACGGCGGCGCAGGCGTGGCGGACCTCGTCGAGGTCGGGCTCGGGCAGGCCGAGGCCGCGCGCGGAGCGGGCCATGCGGTCGAGGTGGCGGGTGAGCGCGAACGTGCGGCCGCCCACCGCCTTCACCGTCTCGAAGATGCCGTCGCCCACGGTCAGTCCGTGGTCGAAGACCGAGACACGGGCGGACTCCGCGTCCTGGAGCCGGCCGTCGAGCCAGAGCTTCACTGGTTACTCCCTCACCCCGTGCCCGGGGGCTGTTCATTCGCCTCGTACGTACCCGACGCTATCGCGAGCAGCCGGGCGGCCTTCAGTTCGGTCTCCGCCCACTCGGCCTCGGGGTCGGAGCCCCAGGTGATGCCGGCGCCGGTGCCGAAGCGCAGGACGCCCTCGGCGCGGTCGATCCAGAAGGTGCGGATGCCGACGGCCAGCTCGCCGGTGCCCCGGTCGGCGTCGACCCAGCCGATGCCGCCGCAGTAGGGGCCGCGCGGCGCGGTCTCCAGGGCGTCGATGATCCGCAGGGCGCTGGACTTGGGGGCGCCGGTGACCGAGCCGGGCGGGAAGGCGGCGTCGAGCAGCTCGGGCCAGCCGGCGCCGTCGCGCAGTTCGCCGCGCACGGTCGACACGAGGTGGACCAGCCCGGGGTGCTTCTCGACGGCGCACAGGTCGGGGACGGTCACACTGCCCGTCGCGCAGACGCGCCCGATGTCGTTGCGGACGAGGTCCACGATCATGACGTTCTCGGCGTAGTCCTTGTCGAGGAGGTCCGCCTCGGTGCGCCCGGTGCCCTTGATCGGGCCGGACTCGACGATCCGGCCGGCCCGGCGCAGGAACAGCTCGGGCGAGGCGGTGGCGATCTCGACGCCGTGCCCGGGCAGGCGAATCGTTCCGGCGTACGGTGCCGGGTTGCCGCGCGCGAGCAGGGCGGTCAGGGCGTCCACGTCGGCGCCGGGGTCGACGGGCGCGGTCAGGACGCGGCAGAGGTTGGCCTGGTAGACCTCGCCGGCGGCGATGTGCTCACGGATCCGGCGCACGCCGGCCGTGTACGCGGCCCGGTCGAGGGACGACGTCCAGTCACCGGCGGCCGGGCCCCGCCAGCGGCCGGGCGCGGGCGTGGGGACGGGCTCCTCGCGGACGTCGGCGAAGCGGGCGCAGACCAGACGGCCCTCGAAGTCCGCGGCGACGGCCCAGAAACCGGTGGAGTCGAGGGCCGCGGGATCGCTGGTGACGTCGAGGAGACCGGTGGCGGCGCGGCTGCCGAAACGGGCGAGAGGAGGGAGGTGGAGCACAGTGCCGAGTCTAGGGCGGGTGCCCGCGCCGCCGGTCCGGGCCGGTCGCCGCGGGGCCCTGAGCAGGTCCGCAGTGACCGCGGGACGGCACCGGGACGGCTCGGGGACGGCTCATGGGCGGCCGCGGGCGGGGGCGCAGGGCAGCACGCTGCGCAAACGCGTTTTTGTGCTGGCCCAGGAATCCGCTAGAGTTCAGTTCGTCGCCGGGACGCGAGAGCGGACCGAAACGACAAGCGGACGTAGCTCAGTTGGTAGAGCGCAACCTTGCCAAGGTTGAGGTCGCGAGTTCGAGCCTCGTCGTCCGCTCGAAGGAATCTGGGGATCTTCTCGAACCCCGCACTCCTGGTGGAGTGGCCGAGAGGCGAGGCAACGGCCTGCAAAGCCGTCTACACGGGTTCAAATCCCGTCTCCACCTCCAAGGACGATTAGCTCAGCGGGAGAGCGCTTCCCTGACACGGAAGAGGTCACTGGTTCAATCCCAGTATCGTCCACTGAAGCCCCAGGGCTTCGACCCGCGCGATTAGCTCAGCGGGAGAGCGCTTCCCTGACACGGAAGAGGTCACTGGTTCAATCCCAGTATCGCGCACGCAGCATCCACGGCCCCCGGGTCGTGGTCCCGAGGACGATTAGCTCAGCGGGAGAGCGCTTCCCTGACACGGAAGAGGTCACTGGTTCAATCCCAGTATCGTCCACACACCGGAGCCCCCGGCCGCCTTCGCGGTCGGGGGCTTCCTCGTGGGCGCCGTCGGCCCGGCCGCCGTCAGCTCGAGAACAGCATGCGGCCGAAGCCCTTCTGACGGTGGTGGCCGTAGTGCCCACCGTGGTGGCCGCCGTGCGGGGCGCCCCAGGCGGGGGCCGCCGGCGCGGCGGGCGCGGCCGGGTACGCCTGCGGGGCGGGCGGCGCCGGGGGCGCGGGCTGCGACCACTGGGACTCCAGGCGGGTCAGCGCCTCCAGCTCGCCGTAGTCGAGGAAGATCCCCCGGCAGTTGCTGCACTGCTCTATCTGGACGCCGTTGCGGTTGTAGGTGTGCATCGGGGCGTGACACTTCGGGCACTGCATGGTTCGGGTCAACTCCTCGCAGGTCGGTCCTGTTTCGCGTACCGCCAGGACAGACTCTGCCCGGCCGCGGTCGGTTGCACCCTACGTCGTGGAGGTTCGTGCCAACTGCGGCGGGACCGAACCGATTCGGGCGCAGGCGTCCACCAGTGCCCGTTCGACCTCGTCCAGGGGGCGGTCCTCGGCGACGGCCTTCGCCGTCCAGCGGGCGGCGGTCTGCACGGTCAGGGCGCGGGCCGGGACGTCCAGGGCGGGCCAGGGGTCGCCGTCGGCGGGGACGGCCGGGCCGCCGGCGGCGCGGTAGGCGTCCAGGAAGCGGGTCCACTCCTCGGGCGGGAGCAGCCCGCAGGCGTACCAGGCGGCCGGGCGGGCGAGGTCCCAGGCCGGGACGCCCACCCCCAGGTCGTCGACGTCGATCAGCCGCCAGGGGCCTTCGGGGGCGGGGTGGCGGACGAGCTGGCCGAGGTGGAGGTCGCCGTGGCAGAGCGTGCTGGTGTCGGGCATGGGGGCCTCGGCGCGGGCCCAGGCGGGCAGGGAGTGCCAGGCACGGACGACGGGCGCGGTCGCGGCGTGGTGCGGGGCGGCCGCCCGCAGGCGGGCCACGGCCCGGGCCGCCTTGGCGGGGCCGCGCATCGGCGGCAGGGGCGGTCCGGCCGGTGCGGTCAGATGCAGACGGGCGAGCAGAGCGGCCGCCTCCTCCCAGGGGGCGGCGTCCGGGTCGTCCGGGTCCACCGGGGTGCCGTACGGCCAGAACGTGACCGGGCGGCCGTGCAACGCCACCGGCGTCGGGCTCAGCGGCGCCAGGAGGACGTCGGGCAGCCGGACGGCGACGGCGAGACGGCGGGCGAGGTCGGCGGGGGCCGTGTCCGGGGCGTGGGCCTTCGCGACGGTGTCCGCGTGGCGTACGACGGTGGCGTCGGGGCGGTCGGCGAGCGTGGCCGCGCCGCAAGGGCAGGACCGGGGCCGGGTGCCGGGAGCCTCGCCGGGGTGCGCACGGGCGCGGGCCCGGGCGGCCAGCTCGGTGAGCAGGGGGACGGCGGTCACGGGGCTCCCTGGGGCGGCGGATCGTCTCCGGTGAGGGTACGCACTGGGTGGCGGCCGGGGTCCTGGAAGTGGCTGCGGAACTGGTTCCGGGGATGGTTTCGGGGCTGGTTTCAGGGCTGGTTCCGCGACTGATTCGGGACCGGTTTCGGGACTGGCACCGGGGCTCCTTCCGGATCTGTGTCCGGACACGGCAATGCCGGCGTGGCTCCCCAGCCACGCCGGCATTTTTGCCGTCCGCCGCACCCCCGTCCCCACGGGGTTTCATGGGTGGATGTCCCCGCCCGGACCGCTCTTCCGGGCCTGGGGTCGCCGCTCAGCGCCCCAGCATCTCGCCCACGGACGACGCCTGTGTGGTCACTGTCTCCCAGCCGTCGAAGACGACGAGGAGCAGGACCGCCAGGGGAAGGGCCATCAGCGTCGCCACCAAGGGGTGGCGGCGGCCCGTGCGGCGGCGGGGCGTGGTGCGCTCCTGGGTGCGGAGGTACGTCCGCGGTGCCGGGTAGGCCATGGTCCCTCTCCTGACCGTTCAGTTGTCGTTGGCAGCGGCGAGTGCCTGACCTCGGGGGACGAGTGCTGCACCCGCCGCTTGACCTCAAATCTAGGGGCGCGGCGGGCGGCGGGCGTCATGCCGTCGTACCGAATGACGGGCCTCCCGGAGGATGAGCCATGACCTGCGGTGTACTCCCCTGGGTGGAGACCGGGTGCGCGGTCTCAGGGTCTTCCCGGAGGGGGTGTGGGCGAGGGGGTGTCCAGCAGGGGGCGCGGCGTGACTTCGCTCACTTCCCGTGCCCTCGGTGGGGCCGTCGGGCCCGCCCCGGGGACGGCTCGGGCGGGTGCCGGCGGGGCGGTCCGTGTGCCTCGGGGCGCGGCCGTGGCCGGTTCGGTCCGGTCGTCCTACGGTGTTTCAATCTCCCTTCTGCGAGGGCGGGTTGAGGTTGGCTCTTCGCCAAGGGGCGTCTGTTCCCAAGGGCTCTGACCACCCTTCACATCCGGCGCCCCGAGCCGACAATCGATCAGGTCGAGAGGGCGCGGCCTCTGCGCGCGGACGGCCGTGGAAACGTAAGCTGTGCCACGTCACACGGACCGGGCAGCGGGGATGAACATGGCGATGATGCGCCTGAGGCGCGAGGACCCGCGCGTCGTCGGCTCGTTCAGGCTTCACCGACGGCTCGGCGCGGGCGGGATGGGCGTCGTCTACCTGGGCTCCGACAAGAAGGGCCAGCGGGTCGCGCTGAAGGTGATCCGGCCCGATCTGGCCGAGGACCAGGAGTTCCGGTCGCGGTTCGCGCGCGAGGTGTCGGCCGCCCGGCGGATCCGGGGCGGCTGTACGGCGCGGCTGGTGGCGGCGGATCTGGACGCCGACCGGCCGTGGTTCGCCACGCAGTACGTGCCCGGTCCCTCCCTGCACGACAAGGTCAACGACGAGGGTCCGCTCGGGGCCGCCGAGCTGGCGGCGATCGGGGCCGCGCTGTCGGAGGGGCTCGTCGCGGTCCACGAGGCCGGGGTCGTGCACCGGGACCTCAAGCCGTCCAACATCCTGCTGTCCCCCAAGGGGCCGCGGATCATCGACTTCGGCATCGCCTGGGCGACGGGGGCGTCGACGCTGACGCATGTCGGTACGGCGGTGGGCTCCCCCGGGTTCCTCGCGCCCGAGCAGGTGCGCGGGGCGCTGGTCACGCCGGCCACGGACGTCTTCTCGCTCGGCGCCACGTTGGCGTACGCCTCGACGGCCGACTCGCCCTTCGGGCACGGCAGTTCGGAGGTGATGCTGTACCGCGTGGTGCACGAGGAGCCCCATCTGCACGGCGTGCCCGACGCGCTCGCGCCGCTGATCCGCGCGTGCCTGGCGAAGGACCCCGAGGAGCGGCCGAGCACGCTCGACCTGTCGCTGCGGCTCAAGGAGATCGCGGCCCGCGAGGCCCAGGGCATGGCCGATCCGCGCCCGCCCGCGCCCCGCGCGAGCGAGGCGGACCGGCCCACCGGGCGGCTCAGCGACACCGGCTATCCCGAACGCACCCTGCGCCAGCCGGGCGGACCCGGCACTCCCCCGCCGCGCGGCGGCGTCCCGTCCTCACGCGGCACGGCTCCCGCCTCCCGGGGCGGGGTCCCCTCCCGCGGGGGCGCCTCACGGGGCGGCAGTACGTCTCGGGGCGGCGGTGCGGCACGCGGCAACCCCGCCTCGCGCGGGGGCGGCGGTCCCGTGTCCCGGTCCGGCGGCCGCCCGTCGACCGGCGGCCGCGTCAGCCGACCGGGCAACCGCCCCGGCCCGCGCAGCGGCACGGGGCGGCCGGGGCCGCGCTCCACGGGGACGGGGCGGCGCCCCGCCAATCCGCGGCTGCTGCGCCAACGTCTGTTCGTCTTCGTGGTCGTGACCCTGCTGGTGGCCCTCGGCATCGCCGTCGTCCAGGGCTGCCAGGGCCCGGCTCGCGGCCTCGGCGACGACCACGGACGGCAGGGCTCGGCACAGGCGTACGGGCGGGTCGATACGGGGTGGCTGGTCGGCGGGCGGGGCCCGGTCGGGCGGTGACGTGACCCGGAGGCCGGTCGGGGCCCCTCGACGGCATGACGGCCCACAGTGAACCGGGGGAACGGATCAGCTCAGGTATGGACGCGGCCGAAGGTGTGGCGGCGCCTGCCGCATGTGGAACCCCAGGGCCGTCTACCGGCCCCGGCCGCCCGTCGTGACCGCGTAGAACGCCACCGCCGCTGCCGCGCCCACGTTGAGGGAGTCGACTCCGTGGGACATGGGGATGCGGACCCATTCGTCGGCTGCCATCAGGGCCTGGGTGGAGAGGCCGTCGCCCTCCGCGCCGAGCATCAGGGCGAGGCGGTCCATGGTGTGCGGGGCGGCCTCGTCGAGGGAGCGGGCCTTCTCGTCGGGGGTGAGGGCGAGCAGGGTGAAGCCGGCCTCGCGGACCGAGTCCAGGCCCTTGGGCCAGGAGTCGAGGCGGGCGTACGGCACCGAGAACACCGCGCCCATCGAGACCTTCACGCTGCGGCGGTACAGGGGGTCGGCGCAGTCCGGGGAGAGCAGGACCGCGTCCATGCCGAGGGCCGCCGCGGAGCGGAAGATCGCGCCGATGTTGGTGTGGTCGTTGACCGACTCCATGACGACGACGCGGCGCGCGGTCTGGAGGAGTTCCGCGGCCGTCGGCAGCGGCTTGCGCTGCATCGACGCGAGCGCGCCGCGGTGGACGTGGTAGCCGGTGACCTGTTCGGCCAGTTCGGGGCCGACCGCGTACACCGGGGCGGGGAGTTCGTCGATGACGTCCCGCATGACGTCGACCCACTTGGCGGACAGCAGCATGGAACGCATCTCGTATCCGGCGTCCTTGGCCCGCCGGATGACCTTCTCGCCCTCCGCGATGAACAGGCCCTCGGCCGGTTCGCGCCTGCGGCGTAGTTCGACGTCGGTCAGGCCCGTGTAGTCGCTCAGGCGGGGGTCGTCGGGGTTCTCGACACTGATGAGATCGGCCACAGGGTGATACTGCCTTGTCCTGGGTGTGGTGCCAACGGCTCGGTACGGGTGGGTTACCCTCGGTTACTCGGTGGGGCGCGGGCCCACGCCCACGACCGGGCCGACGATGATGACCGCGGGCGGCCGGACGTCCTCGGCACGGACCCGCTCGCCGACGGTCGCGAGCGTCGCGTCCACTCGGCGCTGTGTGGCCGTCGTGCCCTCCTGGACCAGGGCCACCGGGGTGTCGGCCGGCTTGCCGTGCGCGATCAGCGCCTCGGCGATCTTCCCGATCTTGTCCACGCCCATCAGGATCACGAGCGTGCCGGTGAGCTTCGCGAGGGAGGCCCAGTCGACCAGCGAACGCTCGTCGTCGGGCGCCACATGACCGCTGACCACGGTGAACTCATGGGCGACCCCGCGGTGGGTGACCGGGATGCCGGCCGCGCCCGGGACCGAGATGGAGCTGGAGATGCCGGGGACGACCGTGCAGGGGATCCCGGCCTCGGCGAGCGCCTGGAGTTCCTCCATGCCGCGGCCGAAGACGTACGGGTCGCCGCCCTTGAGACGGACCACCGACCTGCCCTGCTTGGCGTGCTCGATCAGCGCGTTGTTGATGGCCTCCTGGGCCATGTACCGGCCGTACGGGATCTTCGCCGCGTCGATCACCTCGACGTGCGGCGGGAGTTCGGCCAGCAGGTCGCGCGGGCCGAGCCGGTCGGCGATGACGACGTCCGCGCCGGCGAGCAGGCGGCGGCCGCGGACCGTGATCAGGTCGGGGTCGCCGGGACCGCCGCCGACCAGGGCGACCCCGGGGGCCCGGGTGCGGAACTGCGGGGCGACCAGGGTGCCGTCGCGCAGGCCCTCGATCACCGCGTCCCGGACGGCGGCGGTGTGGCGGGGGTCGCGGCCCTTGGCGTCCGTGGTCAGCACGGCGACGGTGACGCCTTCGCTGTGACCGGTGGCCGGGGTCCAGGCGGTGGCCCGGTCGGCGTCGTCGGAGCGGACGCACCAGACGCGGCGGCGCTCCCCCTCGGCCGACGCCAGGTTGTTCGCCTCCAGGTCGCTGGTGGAGATCAGCGCGTACCAGGCGCCCTCCAGGTCGCCCTCGGTGTAGCGGCGCCGCGACCAGGTGATCTCGCCCGCGTCCGCCATGGCCTCCACGGACGGCGTCGCCTCGGGGGACACCAGGTGGACGTCCGCGCCCGCCGCGATCAGGGCGGGCAGGCGGCGCTGGGCGACCTGGCCCCCGCCGAGGACGACGACCCGGCGGCCGGTGAGGCGGAGACCTACGGGGTAGGCGGGGTGTTCGGCCATGAGGGTGCGACTCCCTTGTGCGGCGGCGGTGCGATGCCGTGACGTGCGGATTTTATGCTGCGGCGGACATCGGCGGAGAGGGTGTCCGGTGGCTGGGCGGCGGTGGCCCGGCGACACGGGCGCGAGGGCGGTGCCGACGGCGGCGCGAGGGCGGCCGACGACACTGGCGCAGGGACGGTGTCGACACCGCGGCGGGGCGGCCGTCGGCACCGGCGCAGGGCTGTGCGCCACGGCCGCCCGGCGCGCGGGGTGCGCGTCGGGCGGCCGTATGCCGCCTCGTGGGCCTCGGTGCCTTCCGGGCCGGGGCTGTCAGGGCCGTCGGGGCCTACTTCTCGGTCACGCCCGCCGAGTCGAACGTCGCCACCTCGTGCATGGCCCGCGCCGTGCTCTGGACCAGCGGCAGGGCCAGCAGCGCGCCCGTGCCCTCGCCGAGGCGCAGGTCGAGGTCGACCAGGGGGCGCAGGCCGAGCTTGTTCAGGGCGGCGACATGGCCGGGCTCGGCGCTGCGGTGGCCCGCGATGCAGGCCGCGAGGACCTCGGGAGCGATCGCGCGGGCCACCAGGGCGGCGGCGCCAGCGCTGACGCCGTCCAGGATCACCGGTGTCCGCAGGGACGCCCCGCCGAGCAGCAGGCCGACCATCGCCGCGTGCTCGAAGCCACCGATGGCGGCCAGGACGCCGAGCGGGTCGGCCGGGTCCGGCTGGTGGAGTTCCAGGGCACGGCGGACGACCTCGGTCTTGCGGGCGAGGGTCTCGTCGTTGATGCCGGTGCCGCGGCCGGTGACCTCGGCCGGGTCGGCGCCGGTGAAGACGGAGATCAGCGCGGCGGACGCGGTCGTGTTGGCGATGCCCATCTCACCGGTGAGCAGCGCCTTGTTGCCGGCCGCCACCAGGTCGCGGGCCGTCTCGATGCCGACCTCGATGGCCTGCTTGGCCTCCTCGCGGGTCATCGCGGGACCGGTCGTCATGTCGGAGGTGCCCGCGCGGACCTTGCGGGGCAGCAGGCCCGGGGTGGCCGGGAGGTCGGCGGCGACACCGACGTCCACGATGCAGACCTCGGCGCCGACCTGGGTGGCGAAGGCGTTGCAGACCGCTCCCCCGCCGAGGAAGTTGGCGACCATCTGGGCCGTCACCTCCTGCGGCCAGGGCGTGACGCCCTGCGCGTGCACCCCGTGGTCGCCGGCGAAGATCGCGACGGCCGCGGGCTCCGGGATCGGCGGCGGGCACTGCCGGGACAGCCCGGAGAGCTGCGCGGAGATGATCTCCAGCATGCCGAGCGCGCCGGCCGGCTTGGTCATGCGCTTCTGCCGCTCCCACGCCTCGCCGAGCGCCTTCGCGTCCAGCGGGCGGATCCCGGCGACGGTCTCGGCGAGCAGGTCGTGCGGGTCCTCGCCGGGCAGCGCGCGACGGCCGTACGTCTCCTCGTGGACGACCCACGACAGGGGGCGCCGCTTGGCCCAGCCGGCCTGCATCAGCTCGGGCTCGGCCGGGAACTCGTCGACGTAGCCGACGCACAGGTAGGCGATGACCTCCAGGTGCTCGGGCAGGCCGAGGGCGCGGACCATCTCGCGCTCGTCGAAGAAGCTGACCCAGCCGACGCCGAGGCCCTCAGCGCGGGCGGCGAGCCACAGGTTCTCCACGGCGAGCGCGGCGGAGTACGGCGCCATCTGGGGCTGGGTGTGACGGCCCAGCGTGTGGCGGCCGCCGCGGGTCGGGTCGGCGGTGACCACGATGTTCACCGGGGTTTCGAGGATGGCCTCGATCTTCAGTTCCTTGAACTGTTTCGCCCGGCCCTTGGGCAGCGACTTCGCGTACGCGTCGCGCTGGCGCATGGCCAGTTCGTGCATCGCGTTGCGGGTCTCGGCGGAGCGGATGACGACGAAGTCCCAGGGCTGCGAGTGGCCGACGGAGGGCGCGGTGTGGGCGGCCTCCAGGACGCGGAGCAGCACCTCGTGCGGGATGGGGTCGCCGCGGAAGCCGTTGCGGATGTCGCGGCGCTCGCGCATGACCTTCAGGACGGCCTCGCGCTCGGCGTCGTCGTAGGCGGGCGCGGCGGGGCCGGCGGGCTCGCGTACTTCCTCCATGGCGGCCCTGCTCTCTTCCTGGCTCTCTTCCTGGTCGGCCGCCCTGGTCTCCAGGTCCTCCGGGTTCTGGGCGACCTCCGGGTCGGCGTCGCTCCCGGGCTCCGCGACCGGGGTCACCGGGACGGGAGCGGGGTCCGCGGCGCGGGGGCCGGGGACGGTGACCGCGGGGACCGGAGTCGCCGGGGCGCCCTGCGGGGACGGGACGACGGTGTCCGGTGCGGGTGTCTCCGCCTCGGCCGGGGGCTGCTCCTTCGGGGCCTCGTCGGCGGGGGCCGGGGGCTGGAGGGCGTCCGGGGGCAGCACCAGCGGGTGCGGCGGGGTGGGGGCCAGGTGCGGGGTGGTGGGCACCGTGCCCTCGACCGGCACGAACTGTCCGAGGAACTGCTCGGGCGGCGGGCCCTGCGGGGCCGCGAGCTGTTCGGGGACGGGGGCGGAGGCGGGCGCGGGGGCTTCGGTGGCCTCGGCGGCCGCCGCGGGCTGCGGGGTCGGCTCTACGACGGCGGCCTGCGGGGCGGGGGCGGGGGCGGGCTCGGGAGCCGGTTCGGAAGCGGCGGGTGCGGGTGCGGACGCGGGTGCCGGGGCCTCCTCGGAGGCGGTGGCGGTGGCCTCCTGGGGCTGGGCCTCCTGCTGCCGAGCCACGACGGGCTCGGCGACCGGTGCCTCGGCGGTCGGCGCCTCGGCGGCCCGCGGCTCCGCGATCTCCGGCTCGGCGACCTGCGCCTCGGCGGCCTGCGGCTCCGCGACGGGTTCGGCGGCGGCCTGCTCCGGGATCACGGCCGCCTGCTGGGACTCGGTTTCGGCCTGCTCGGGCGCGACGGCTGCCTCCGGAGCCTGGGGCGCCGGGTCCACGAGGGGGACGGCGACCGGCTCCGGTGCCTGCTGCTCCTGGGGCTCCGGCGCGGCGGGGACCGTCAGGACGGGCTCGGCGGGGACGACCACGACCGGCTCGGCGGGGGCCGTCGGGAAGACCTCGGCGGCGAGGGTCGGAGCGGGCTCGGCGGCCGTCTCCGCGACAGGGGCCTCCGGTGCCGCCGCCGGGGCGGGCGCCTCCTCGGCCGGGGCCGGGACCACCGGAGCGGGCGTCTCCTGCACCGGCACCACCGCTTCGGGCACCTCGGCGACCGGCGCCTCCTCGGACGCGGGCACGGCCGCGTCGGGCACCTGAACGCTCTCGACCGGGGCCGGCGCGGACACCACGACCGGCTCCGGCTCGGGCTCGGGCTCCGGCTGCGCCTCCGCCTGGGGCACCTCCACGGCCTGCTGGGCCACGGCGGCCTGGGCCACGGCGCCCTCCGCCGCCTCGGCCACGACGGCCTGCTCGGCGAGCATGGCGGCGCCGAGCACCTCACCGACGTCGAGGGTCACCGGCGCGGCCTGAGCCGGAACGGCGGCCTGCGCCTCCGTGGCGACACGTGCCACGACGGCCTCCGCCGCGCTCACCGGCTCGGCCACCGGGGCCGCCGCCGGAACCGCAGCCGCAGCCGCCGCGGCGGACGTCTCTGCCGGAGCAGCCGTTTCCGTCGCCGTCTGCGTCGTTTCCGTCGCCGTCTCCGCCGTCTCCTGGGCCGGAGCGACGACCTGGGCGGCGGCCGCGGGCGCGGCGGGGTGGGCTGCGGGATGGGCAGTGGTGTGGGCGGCCGCCTGGGCCGCCCCCGGCGCACCCCAGGGCGCGGCGCCCTGGGCCGGCGTCTCGCGCAACTGGGGGATGTCGAGGTACTCGGGGCCGGGCGCCGCCGCGCCGGGGTGGCGTACGGGCGCGCCCGCGGGGCCGCGGTCGGCCAGGGAGCGGACCGGGCTGGCCGAGGCGTCCGGGATCGGCGGGCCGAGGTGGAGCGGGCGGCGCGGGGCCGGCGGGGGCGTGGCGGGGCCCGGCAGGCGCACCCCGCTGAGGTCGACGGAGCCGCTGTCCCGGCCCGCCGTCTCGTGCGGACCGGGCTCGTGCGAGGCGGCCGCGGCCGCAGCCGCGTCGGGGGCTCCCGCGTCCGGGACGACTCCCGCATCGGGGGCGCCCGCGTCGAGGGGACCGGGCGCGTGCACCGTCTCGACGACCGGTTCGGGCGCGGGCGGCGCCACCTCGTTGCCCCAGGCGCTCTGGGCGCCCGGCAGCAGCAACAGGTCTTCGTCCTCGGCGGTGGTCTCGGAGAGGTAGGTGTACGCACCGTGCCCGGAGGCGCCCGGCTGCTCCACCATGCCTGCGTTCTCCGGCGACCCCTCGCCCGGGATCTGGCCGGTGTCGGTCATGCGTACCCCTCGCCCATCGGTTAGTGCTCCTACGACCAGCTCGCGCGGAACGGCGCACCGACCGCCCCGTAGTGAGAACGAGCGTCCGTGCCCAGCGGCACGTGCGACCCGCCCGAAATAGCGACAAAGCCATTCAGTGGCATTGTCGCGGCCGTCGCCGCGTCGCGACAGCTTGATCCGCGACGCTCCGCTGTGGACTGCGCCACGTTGCGCGTCCACCGGTTCTGCCGTACCACACCCATCCCAAAACGGATGCGTTTTCCGGACATTGAACGACGAAGTGCCGGGCGAACGGAAGCGGTACAACAATCGGCCAGCCTACCGCGCGCGGTACGACAACCGGATCACGGGGAGGGATCTCGCGACTACGGGCGGCGGTCGGGCAGAACCCCGCTGAGCAGGAACGCGACACTCCGTTCGGTCTCCGTCCAAGCCTTCGTGTCGAGGGCGACGGACTGCAGGAGGGCGCACTCGACGCGGTAGCCGTGCTCGGTCAGGTCGCGGCCGATGCGTTCGGCGTCGTCGCGGGTCGCCGCGTGGGTGACGATGCCCTGCGGGCGGCGGTCGGCGACCGCGGAGACCACGGCCGCTCCCCCGCCGCCGATCCGGACGACGTCCGGTTCGGGCAGGTTCTCCAGGACGTGCGGGGCGGTGCCGCGGACGATCTGGAGCTGAACGCCGTGGCGGCGCGCGGCGGCGTCGGTGCGGGCGCACGCCTCCAGCGCGTGGTCGACGGCGAGGACGGCGGCCCCGGCGCGCGCGGCGTCGACCGCGAACGCGCCGCTGCCGCAGCCGATGTCCCAGACGAGGTCGCCGACGCGCGGTCCGAGCCGGGCGAGCTGCGCGGCCCGCAGCAGTTCGGTCTCCCCTTCGCCGAGTCTGTCGCCGTACGCCTCGGCGGGCAGGGCCCAGCCGCGCGGGCCGGCGGCCGGGTCGCGCCCGGCGATCCAGTCGCCCTCGCCCACGGCGCCCGCCGGGCCGCCGATGACGATGACGACGTTGGGGTCGCGCCAGGCGTGGTCGACGGCCTTGTCGGAGCTGAGGACGCTGACCCGCTCGCGTTCGGTGCCGAGTTCCTCGCAGACCACGAAGGTGCGGTGCACGCCTTCGAGGAGCAGGCCCAGTTCGGCGGGGCCGGCGCCGGGCGAGGTCAGCACCGCCACCTTGGCGTGGGCACGGCAGACGTTGACGGCGCGGCGCAGGGTGCGCCGGTGGGCGACGACCACCTCGGCGTCGTCCCAGGGCATCCCGGCCCGGGCGAAGGCGGTGGCGACGGCGGAGACGGCCGGGACGACCTCGACCTCCAGGCCGAACTCCGGTGCGCGCAGGGTCCGTACGACGCCGAAGAAGCCGGGGTCGCCGTCGGCGAGGACGACGGCGGTGCCGCGGTGGCCGGCGATCCGGCGGGCGGCGAGGGCGACACTGCCGAGGCGGATGCGCTCGGCCCCGGGCGGCACCTCGGGCAGCGCCAGATGGTGGGCGGCGCCGGCCACGAGGGTGGCGGCGCCCAGCGCGGCGCGGGCCGCGGCGGTCAGCGGCGAGCCGTCCCAGCCGATCACCGTGACGCGGTCGGCCATCGTCGTCAGTCCCCCCGGGGTTCACGCAGGCAGCAGGCTCCGTGAGGGTACCTGGTCGGCCGGGACGGGGCGGGGAGCGGCCGCCCGGGCGGGGTCAGTTCCAGTCGGTGTACGACGTGTAGCCGCCGCTCTCGGCGAGCTGCTCGCCGGCGCCCTCCAGGTCCTCCGGGAGCAGGCTCCAGACGATGAAGTCGGTGCGCGCCTCGCTCCAGCCGCCGTCGTCGGTGCGCACGCGCGCTATGCAGGCGCCGCGCAGCACGCCCTCGCTGATACAGCCGATCTTCTGGGCGACCTGCTGGGAGGCGGTGTTGTCGGCGGCCGTGCGCAGCTCGATGCGCTCGAACTTCTGGTCGGTGAACAGCCATTGGGCGGTGGCGAGGGCCGCCTCGGAGGCATAGCCCTCGCCGCGCGCCCAGGGGGCGACGATGTACGACAACTCGGTGGACCGTACGTGCCAGTCGGTCCTGCCGAGCTGGATGACGCCGACGAGCCGCTGGGTGAGGAACTCGGTGACGGCGAGGTCGAGTCCGTGGCCCGCGGCGCGTTCGGCGGGCGCGTACTCGGTGATCCAGCGGCGGGCGTCCTCCTCGCCGAAGGGCTGCGGGACGGACGTCCAGGCCGTGATCTGCTCGTCGTTCATCATCGCGGCCAGGGCGGGCACGTCGTCCTCGTCGAGGGGACGCAGCACCAACCGCTCCGTGCTGATGGAGATGGTGGGGAAGGTGCTCGTCATGAAGCCGCTCCGTAGCCTTCGAAACCGTCCGGGCCCGATCTGCTGGACCGTCAGGCCCGTTGAACTGCCCAGCATGCAGTATGAAAGCACCGGAACGCACCACGGGGTCCACCCCGGAAGGAGTGGACCCCGTGTGGGTGCGGGTGTGCGACGCGTCTCGATCAGAACGCGGCGATGACCGCGCCGTCGTACTTGTCCTCGATGAACTTCTTGACCTCGGGCGAGGTGAGCAGCTTCGCGAGCTTCTCGACCCGCGGGTCGTCCTCGTTGCCCTTCTTCACGGCGAGGAAGTTGGCGTACGGGTTGTCCTGGGCGGACTCGGCGACCAGGGCGTCCTTGGCGGGGCTGAGGTCGGCCTCCAGGGCGTAGTTGCCGTTGATCACCGCGGCGTCGACGTCGGCGAGGGAGCGCGGGAGCTGGGCCGCCTCCAGCTCCTTGAACTTGAGGTTCTTCGGGTTGCCGGTGACGTCCTTGGGCGTGGCGTCGTAGCCGACGCCTTCCTTCAGCTCGATCAGGCCGTTGGCGGCCAGCAGCTTCAGCGCGCGCGCCTCGTTGGTGGTGTCGTTCGGCAGGGCGATGGTGGCGCCCTTCTTCAGGTCGTCGAGCTTCTTGACGCCCTGGGAGTACAGGCCGAGCGGCTCCAGGTGAACCGTGCCACCGGGCACGGCGACGATGTCGGTGCCGTTCTTCTTGTTGAAGTCGGTGAGGTACGGCTGGTGCTGGAAGTAGTTGGCGTCGACCTCGCCCTGCTGGACGGCCGTGTTGGGGGTCACGTAGTCGGTGAACTCCTTGACCTCCAGCTTGAGGCCGGCCTTCTCCGCGAGGTTGTCCTTGATGTAGGTGAGGATCTCGCCCTGCGGGGTGGGGGTGGCGGCGACGGTCAGCGTGGCGTTCGCGTCGGCGCCGCTGCCGCTGTCGGAGTCCTTGTCCGAACCGCAGGCGCTGAGTCCGAGGGTGAGGGCTCCGGCGGCGAGGACGGCGGTGGTGATCTTGGCGGTGTTACGCACGAAAAGTGCCTTTCCTTGGGTGGTGCGGCCCCGCGGTGGGTGTGCGGGGAGTTCTTGGGGTGGGACGGGAGGTCCCGGGGGGACGGGAGGTCCCGGGGGGGGATGGCTCAGACGGTCTTGCTCGTGGCGGTGGCCGCCTTGAGCAGCCGCAGCTTGGGCGCGGCGCCGCCCTGTCCGCCGCGGCGGTGCAGCGAGCGGGCCGCGTAGTCGCCGGCGAACTGGATGAGCGAGATGACGACGGCGAGGATCGCGACGGTGATCCACATCAGCTCGGTCTCGAAGCGCTGGTAGCCGTAGCGGATCGCGATGTCGCCGAGGCCGCCGGCGCCGACCGTGCCGGCCATCGCGGAGTAGCCGATGAGGGCGACGATCGTGGTGGTGGTGCTGGCGATGAGCGAGGGCAGCGACTCGGGGACGAGCACCTTGCGCACGACGGTCCAGGTGTTGCCGCCCATCGCCTGGACGGCCTCGACGAGTCCGTGGTCCACCTCGCGGACGGCCGTCTCGACCAGCCGGGCGAAGAACGGGATGGCGCCGACGGCGAGCGGCACGATGGCGGCCTCCCGGCCGATGGTCGTGCCGGTGATCGCGCGGGTGAACTCCAGGAGCGCGACGATCAGGATGATGAACGGCATCGAGCGGGCGACGTTCACGACCTGCCCGATGACCTTGTTGGCGACGACGTTCTGGAGGAGTCCGCCGCGGTCGGTGAGGACCAGCAGGATGCCGAGCGGAAGGCCGCCGGCGACGGCTATGAGGGTGGACCAGCCGACCATGTAGAGGGTGTCCCAACACGCCTCGGACAGCAGGGGCTGCATCTCGGACCAGGTCACTTGGCACCTTCCTTCACCAGCGCGGAGACGGGCTCCCGGCCCACGACGTCGATCTGGAGGCCCTGTTCGCGCAGGAAGCCGACCGGCACGACGTTGTCCTCGTAGCGGCCGGGGAGTTCGATGCGCATCCGGCCGATCTGGAGGCCGCCGACGGTGTCGATGGCGGCGCCCAGGATCGAGATGTCGATGTTGTAGGTGCGCGAGAGCTGGGAGATCACGGGCTGGGTGGCGGCCTCGCCGTGGAAGGTGACGTCGAGGACGGTGCGCTCGGGGCCGGTGGCCTCGCCGCCGACCGGGAAGAGCGCGGCGGCGAGTTCGGAGCCCGGGGTGGCGAGCAGTTCGCTGACGGTGCCGGACTCGACGATGCGGCCGCGTTCCATGAGGGCGGCGGAGTCGCAGATCGACTTCACGACGTCCATCTCGTGGGTGATGAGCAGGACGGTGAGGCCGAGCTGCCGGTTCAGGTCGCGCAGCAACTGGAGGATGGAGCGGGTGGTCTCGGGGTCGAGGGCGCTGGTGGCCTCGTCGGAGAGGAGCACCTTGGGGTCGCCGGCGAGGGCGCGGGCGATGCCGACGCGCTGCTTCTGGCCGCCGGAGAGCTGGGCCGGGTACACCTTCGCCTTGTCGGCGAGTCCGACCAGGTCGAGCAGCTCCAGCGCCTTGCGGGAACGTTCCTTTCCGGCGCTGCCGAGGATCTCCAGCGGGAGTTCGACGTTGTCCTGCACGGTCCGCGAAGAGAGCAGGTTGAAGTGCTGGAAGACCATGCCGATCCGGCTGCGGGCCTGGCGCAGGGCGCGGCCGGCGCGCGGTCCGTTCCCGGCGAGCGCGGTGAGGTCCTGTCCGGCGACGGTGACCGTGCCGGCGGTGGGGCGCTCCAGCAGGTTGACGCAGCGGATCAGCGAGGACTTGCCGGCGCCGGACTGGCCGATGACGCCGTACACCTCTCCTTCGCGGACGTGCAGGTCGACGCCGTCCAAGGCGGTGACCTCACGGCCGCGCGAGCGGTAGACCTTGGTCAGGCCCGTGGTGGTGATCACGTGGGTTTCCGTCACTGTCGAGTGCGCGGGCGTGGGTGTGCCCGGGCGCACGGGTGCAGGCTGTCAGGGGCGCGACACATCTCTCGCGGTGGCGGTGGGGCGCGGGGAGATCATGTGTGCGCGGGGCGGCTGCGGTCCGTCACGGCCGGGGGCCTGCGTACGGACGTGCCACGGCGTCTCGCTTCGGGGCGCGAGGCTCGGGAGGTGGTGCGGGGGCCCTCTAGAAGGCGCACATTCGACACAGACAACGAGCACCGGGCGTCATGGTCGCCTCGGTCGCAAGGGTGCGGCAGCTCGTCGTGGTCATGGGCATCAGTAAAGCAGACCCATGGTGCTGACAGAACACGGCTGTCCGGATAGTGGACAGCCGTGGACAGGTGTGGACGGTCGCGGGGTGCTCGCGGGTGCCGGTCAGCCGCGCGCGGAGACCGTCACGCCCCCGTCGGTGACCAGTGCGGACAAGGCGGACAGGTTCTCGACCACCAGGTCGGCGTCCAGCTCCTCGGCACGGTGGGTTGTGGCCAAGGCCACGGTGGTCATCCCGGCGGCACGGCCGGCGGCGAGTCCGGCGGGGGCGTCCTCGAAGACGACGCAGGCGGCGGGGTCGACGCCGAGGGTGCGGGCGGCGAGGAGGTAGGGCTCGGGGTCGGGCTTGCCGCGGCTGACGTCGTCGGCGGTGACCAGGGTCTTCGGCCGGATCCCGACGGCGGCGAGGCGGGCCTCGGCGAGCCGGTGGGTGGCGGAGGTCACGACGGCCCAGCGGTCGGCGGGCAGCGCGTCGAGGAACTCCCGGGTGCCGGGCAGCAGGGCGACGCCGCCGTTCGGCACGTCCTCCACCTCAAGCTGCTCGACGCGGGCGACGGCCGCGGCGACCCGGGCGGCGGGCAGCAGATCGCCGACTATCTCGACGGCGGTACGGCCGTGCAGCGGGACGCGGGCGAACTGCTCGGCGGTGATGCCGTACTCGTGGGCCCAGCGGGTCCAGCAGCGTTCCACGGAGGCCAGGGTGGAGACCAGGGTGCCGTCGTTGTCGAAGAGAAGGGCCTGCGCGTGGATCGTCGTCGTCATGGTCTAGACCCTACGCGGCGCCCCGGGCCCGGCGGCCGGGCGCCGATTACGGCGTAATAAGGTCGCTGCATGCTTGATGCCCTGACGCTGGTGACCGGCGTCGCCGCGTTGCTGCTGGCCGCCTGGTGCGGCTGGGCGGCCTACCGTGACCAGCCGACGAAGGACTGGCACTTCATCGGGATGGCCGTGGTCTCGCTGTTGGCCGCGGTCCAGCTCGTGGTCGGGATCGTGCAGCTCGCGCGGGGCGAGAAGCCGGAGCAGGGCACGACGATCTTCGTGGCGTATCTGCTGGGCGCGTTCGCGTGCGTCCCGGCGGCGGGGTTCATGTCGCTGGCCGAGCGGACGCGGTGGGGCTCGGTGACGGTCGCGGCCGGCGCGGTCGTCCTCGCCGTCCTCGAGGTCCGGCTCTACGACATCTGGGGAGGCTGAGTTGACGGCCGTTCAGGACAAGCCGGCCCGGCTGATCGGCGGGCCCGGCATCGTGCTGGTGTGGTTCTACGGCGTGATGGTGGTCGGCGCGGTGTCGCGCTCGGCGTACCAGATCGCGACGGACTTCGACCGGGCGCCCCTGTCGTACACCCTGTCGGCGGTGGCCGGGCTCGTGTACGGCTTCATCACGTACTCCCTGGTCCGCGGCGGCGACACGGCCCGCAGGGCGGCACAGTTCTGCTGCGCCGCCGAACTCGCGGGCGTCCTGATCGTCGGCACCTGGACCCTGATCGAACCGTCGGCCTTCCACGACTCGACGGTCTGGTCCGACTACGGCATGGGCTACGTCTTCATCCCGGTCCTGCTGCCCCTGTCGGCGCTGTACTGGCTGCGGAAGTCCCGCACGGCTAAGCCGTAGCCGCGTACTCGCCCGCCGGCTTCTCCAGGACGATCATGGGGACGCCGTCGGTGCCCTGGGAGGTGCCGACGGTCTGGTAGCCGACTCGGCGGTAGAGGCGGAGGTTGCCCTCGCTGCGGTGGCCGGTGAAGAGGCGGAACTTGGTGGCGCCGCGCTCGTCGGCCAGGGCCGTCTCGGCGGCGCGCAGGAGGCGGGCGCCGATGCCGTGGCCCTGGAGGCGGGGGTGGACGCAGAGCTTGCCGATGGCGGCCGCGCCGTCCTCGGTGAGGGTGCCGCGCACCGAGCCGACGACCTCCTCGCCGAGGCGGGCCACGAAGACGCAGTCGGCGGCGAGTTCCTGCTTGACCGAGTCGAGGGTCTGGACCAGCGGGGCGATGCGGTAGTTGCCGTACAGCGCGGCTTCGCTCTGGAAGCACAGGTACTGCAGCCTGAAGATCTGCTCGGCATCCTGCTCGGTCGCCACCGAGATGGTCACGCTCATGCCCATGTGCGCACGCCTCCCGCTCACCTGATCGCCTGTGGTCCCTCACTCCTATCCCCGCACTTGGCGGGCCGCAACCTCCGGTGCCAGCAAACGACGGAGACAACCCAGACATCTGGAGCGTTCCGGTCCGAGACTGCCCTGTGAGATACCCAACTCACCGGCGATTTCCCGGTAGGTGGGGTCCTCCGGCGACAGAAGTGCCTGGAGGAGCCGGGAGCAGCGGCCGGGCAGCCGGTGCACGGCCTCACGCAGCGCGCGGTGCCGGGCGCCGGTGAGCGCCGTCTGTTCCGGGCCGTGGTCGCGCTCGTCGACGGGCTCGCTCTCGTACGGTCCCTCGCGGCGGCTGGTACGGCGGGTGCGGCGGACCTCGGCGCGGACGGCCCGGCGCAGCCAGACCGGCGGGTCGTGCGGCGGGCCGTCGGCGGCGAGGTGCTCCAGCAGGCGCAGCCAGACCGCCTGTTCGAGATCGCCGGGTTCGGTGCCGGTGGCGTGCGCCTCGGCGGAGACCTCGGCCGTGAGCAGCGGGCGCAGCGTGGTGAGCAGGTCGTACGTCATGTGCCACACGATGCGGCCGGCCGGGCCATTGGTTGCCCGGCCGGCCGACTGTCACTCCTACGGGTGGTCAGCCGTTGACGAACTCCGCGCGGGCGAGCAGGCCGGTGTCCGGGTTGTCGGTGAAGATCCCGTCGATGCCGGTGGCGAAGTAGGCCCGGTAGGCGCCGAAGGCGTCACCGTAGGCGTCCGGGTCCGTGCCCTTGCGGAAGTTCGCGGGCAGGAAGGGGTTCTCGTTGCGCAGGGTGTAGGGGTGCAGGAGGAGACCGACCGCGTGGGCGTCGCGCACCAGCGTGGTCGGGGTGGTGAGGTTGCCGTTCGCGTCCTTGGGGATGACGAGGTCGAGGGTGGGGCCGATGCCCTGCGCGTACCCGGCGATCTCCCGCAGGCCGGCCCGGGTGACCAGGTCGGCGACCGTGCGCGGGTCGCCCGTCTCGACGAAGTCCCAGGGCCGGGTCGCGGCGCCGGACAGCAGCACCACGAGCGGGTTGTCCACGAGCTTGTTCAGCCGCTGGACGCTGGTCGGCTCGAAGGACTGGAGGACGACCGGCGAGGTCTTCCGGTCCTTGCCGTACTTGTGCAGCAGCTTGGCCACCCGCTCCTCCAGGCCGAGACCGAGCGTGCGGAAGTAGGTGGGGTGCTTGATCTCCGGGTAGATCCAGACCTGCTTGCCGCGCCTACGGGTCTGCTCGTCCTGCCACTTGAGGACCTCCTCGAAGGTGGGGATCTCCCAGCGGCCGTCGTAGAGCGTGTTGTGCGGGCGGTTGGCGGGGATGCGCTCGGTGGCGCGCAGGGTCTTCAGCTCGGCGAGCGTGAAGTCCTCGGTGAACCAGCCTGTGGTGGGGACGCCGTCGAGCACCTTGGTGGTCCTGCGCCCGGCGAACCGGGGGTGGTCGGCGACGTCCGTCGTGCCGCCGATCTCCGGCTCGTGCCGGCAGACGAGATGACCGTCCCGGGTGGGGACCAGGTCGCCCGCCTCCACGATGTCGGCGCCCAGGTCGAGGGCGAGCTGGTACGAACCGAGGGTGTGCTCGGGGCGGTAACCGCTGGCGCCGCGGTGGCCGATGACCGTCGGGACGGGGAGGCTCCTCAGACCGCCGTGCCGGTCCGGCGTGGCGCTCGCCGTGCCCGACAGGGCGAGGGCGCCCGTGGTGGCGCCGAGAACGGCCGCGCCCAGCAGGGCCCGGCGTGCGGTGCCGGTCGGCGTCGCGCTCGCCTTTGTGGTCTCGTCCTGCGTTCCCATCGCGGGGTCTCCTGCCGTCGGCTCGTCCGTGCGCGCCGATCGTAGGGGCGTGGACATGACCGTCGGGAGACTGCGACGCCAACACGCGGGAAGGAGGAAGAGGCTGTTTCGTGGTGGGCTCCCGGGCGTTCCGCGCAGGTGACGGGCGGGTCCGGTTCGGCCGTACAGGTAAACGTACGTCAACAGTGCGTAAGGCATCGGTGAACCCGATGTGCGTCGGCGGCGGGCCCGCGAGTATCGTCCTCACCTGCACAGACTCACACCGTTATCCCTTGGCATCGGAGGGCCCGTTGTCCCGCTTCGCGCTCATCAAGGCAGTGCTCGGACCGGTCATGCGCCTGATGTTCCGCCCCCGGGTCGAGGGCGCGGAGCACATCCCCGGCGACGGACCCGTCATCCTGGCCGGAAACCACCTCACCTTCATCGACTCGATGATCCTGCCGCTCGTGTGCGACCGGCAGGTCTTCTTCATCGGCAAGGACGAGTACGTCACCGGCAAGACCCTCAAGGGCCGGCTCATGGCCTGGTTCTTCACCGGCGTCGGCATGATCCCCGTGGACCGCGACGGCGGCCGCGGCGGTGTGGCCGCGCTGATGACCGGGCGGCGGGTCCTGGAGGACGGCCGGGTCTTCGGCATCTACCCCGAGGGGACCCGGTCGCCCGACGGCCGGCTGTACCGGGGGCGGACCGGGATCGCCCGGCTGACCCTGATGACGGGGGCGCCGGTGGTGCCGTTCGCGATGATCGGCACGGACAAGTTGCAGCCGGGTGGGGCGGGGATGCCGCGGCCCGGGCGGGTGACGGTGCGGTTCGGTGAGGCGATGGAGTTCTCCCGGTACGAGGGGATGGACCGGGACCGGTATGTGCTGCGGGCGGTCACGGATTCTGTGATGGCTGAGGTGATGCGGCTGTCCGGGCAGGAGTATGTGGACATGTACGCGACGAAGGCGAAGGCCGCGTAGCGGTTCTTTTCGGTGCGGGTGGGTGGGGGCTGGGCGCGCAGTTCCCCGCGCCCCTGGGTGGGTTGTTCAACTGTCCGCGATGCGTCAAAGGCGTTCGGCGTACCGTAGTGCGCAGTTCCCCGCGCCCCTAGCCCCTGCGCCGGCGGAGTGTCAAAGTTACGGCCGAGATCAGGAACCAGAAGGCGCCGAAGGCCGAGTAGCCCGCTATGCCGGACAGGTCGCTCGACGGTGACGTGGACATCGCCGCGAAGGATCCGCCCGCCAGGACGGACAGGCCGCCGCTGATGATCATGGGCCACTGGGCGCCGACCGTACGGCGGCGGCGGATCGCCACGGCGAGCTGGAGCGCTCCGGACAGCAGGGCCCAGACGCCGAAGACGAGCAGGGCCGTGCCGACGGTGGAGAAGACGGCGGCGGTCATCCCCGCGGTGGCGGCGAGGCCGAGGGCCACGTTGGCGGTGCCGACCTGGTCGGTGGTGCCGGTCAGGCGGCGTTCCAGGAGCGTGGCGGCGACGTCCCACAGCGGGTAGACGACCAGCAGCACGGCCGCGATCGCCGTGGGCTTCTGCGTCGACACCAGCGAGGCGGAGGTCGTCCCGACCAGTGCCACCCAGATCAGGGAGAACGCGACCCGGATCAGATGGAGTGATCGGAGCCCGGAGAGAGTCGTCGTCGTGTCGAGCGTCGTGGTCGTCTGAGTCATCGGGTGTCCCGTGAGTGATCGTGTCGGTGTGAGGCGGGCGCCTCGGTGAGGAGTCTGGGCGGCCCCGGGACCCGCCGCGTACTTCGAACGAAGTACATGTCCGCGGCACAGGTGGACGAGAATCGGGACATGGTCACGGCGCGGAACAGTCAGGACGGGCCCGCGGCACCCCTGTGGGTCCGTCGCCCCGAGGCGCTGCACGGCGCCGCCTACGCGGTGGCCGCGCTGGTGTTCACCGGACAGATCGTGGCCGTCGTCCTGCGCGGCTCGGACGGGCCGACGGTTCTCGCCGTGCTGCTCGCCGGTGCCGGTGTCGCCCTCTCCTGGCGGCTGCCGTGGGCCGGGCTGGTCGTGGCGAGCGCGGCGTCCTTCGCCGTCACGGCGGTGGGCCAGGACCCCCTGTCGGTGTGGATGATGGCCGTGCTCGTGCTGTTCTCGGTCACCCTCAGGGGAAAGCAGCCGCTGGTCGGGACCGGCATCGTGGCGGCGTCCTTCCTGGGCGCGTTCATGACGCTGGGAGGGTTCCGCGGCGGCGCGTTCGTGGGGGTGGCCGCCCTCTTCTCCGCCGTGGCGGGCGGTGCGACGGGGGCCGCGCTGCGCATCCACCGCGAGCACTGGCTCACGCTGGAGGAGCGCGCCGAGAGCGCCATCGCCACCCGCGAGATCGAGGCCACCCGGCGCGTGACCGAGGAACGGCTCCGCATCGCCCGTGATCTGCACGACGTCATCGGCCACCAGGTCGCGATGCTCAGCCTGCACCTGGGCGCCGCGGAGATCGGGCTGCCCGAGGACGCCGAGTCCTCCCGGCAGGCCCTGGTCTCCGCCCGGTCCAGCGCCCGTACCGTCGTCGTCGAGACACAGCGGATCCTCACGCTCCTCCGGCTCGAAGGCGATGTCCCCGACGAGGAGGCGCTCCGGCCGACCCCGGCGCTCAGCGGGCTGGAGAGCCTGATCGCCTCGTTCGAGAGCATCGGACTCGACGTCCGGCCTTCCCTCGACCTGCCCGCCGGTTTCGTGGAGCCCAGCGTCGGCGTGACCGTCTACCGGGTCGTCCAGGAAGCGCTGACGAACGCCTACCGGCACGGGGACGGGGCGGCGACGGTGGAGGTGCGCGAGCGCGACGGCCGGATCTGTCTCACCGTGGAGAACCGCGTCGGCCGCTCGTCATCACGCGGCCCCGGCAGCGGACTGGGACTTGTGGGCATGCGCGAGCGCGTCGAGTCCTCCAGCGGGCGGCTGACCATCGACAGCGACGACGGGCTCTTCCGGGTCCACGCCGAGTTCAGCCCGCTGGGAGCCGCCGTATGACCACGCGCGTGCTGATCGTCGACGACCAGGCCGAGATCAGGGCCGGCATCAAGGCGATGCTGCGGCTCGACCCGGATCTCGTCGTCGCGGGCGATCTCTCCGACGGGCTCCAGGTCGTGCCCTTCCTCCGCGAACACCCCGTCGACCTGGTCCTGATGGACATCCGGATGCCCGGTATCGACGGGGTGGAGGCCACCCGCCGGATCCGCGCGGAGCACCCGCCCGAGAGGCTGCGGGTGATCGTGCTGACCACCTTCGACCAGGACGACATCGTCCTCGCCGCCCTGCGCGCGGGAGCCAACGGCTTCCTGAGCAAGATCGTGAGCCCCGCCGAGCTGGTCGCCGGGATCACCGAGGTCGTCGGCGGCGGCGGTGCGCTGTCCGCCGCCGCGACGGCCGCGCTCATCGGCCATATGACCGACAGCCCGCCCCCGGTGATCGACCGGGAGCTGCTACGGCGCTTCGACGCGCTGACCCCGAGGGAGCGGGACGTCGTCGTCCTCGTCGCGAGCGGTCTGGGCAACGACGAGATCGCGTCCCAGATGTCCGTGTCGCCGTACACCGTGAAGACGCACGCGGTGCGGGCCATGACCAAGGTCGGGGCGCGGGACCGGGCGCAACTGGTCTCGTTCACCTTCCGCGCCGGTCTCTACCCGTGAACCCTGGGACCCCTGGACTGTGGAACCCCTGAACTGTGGGAGACCCCTGAACTGTGGGACCCCTGAACTACGGGGAGTTCTCCAGGCGTTGGCCCCGGAGCATGAACCAGGCCGCCGCCGCCGTGGCCAGCAGGACCGCCGCGCCGACGCCGGAGGCCAGGGTCAGGCCGTCCACGAAGGCCGTCCGGGCCGAGGCGAGCATGTCCTCGGCCGCGGCGGGCGGCATATGGGCCGCCGCCTCGACCGCGCCGCCCAGTGACTCGTGCGCCCCGTCCGGGGTGCCCGTGGGGGACGGGAAGCCGCGGTAGACGCCCGTCACGATCGAGCCGAGTACGGCGATGCCGAGGGCCGCGCCGAGTTCGTACGCCGTCTCGGAGACCGCGGACGCCGCTCCCGCCTGCTCCTTGGGGACGGAGGACAGGATGACGTCCGAGGTCACGGTGAAGGAGAAGCCCGCACCCACCCCGACCGCCAGCAGCGCGGCGCCCAGCACCGGATAGCCGGTGGACTGGCCGACCGTCGTCAGCGCGGCCAGGGCCAGGCCGATCGCGGCGAGGCCGCCGGAGACCACGGCCCGTACCGAGTAGCGGCGGGCCACCCGGCCGGCCAGCAGACCGGCCACCACCGCGCCGACGGCCGCCGGGAGTTCGGCGAGACCCGCCTCCAACGGCCGCCTGCCCTGCACGAGTTGCAGGTACTGGGAGAGGAAGAAGACCAGCCCCGACATGCCGAGGACGGTCAGCATGTCCGCCAGCACCGCGCCGCTGAACCCGCGCCTGCGGAACAGGCGCATGTCCAACAGCGGCTTCGGAAGCGTGAGTTGACGGCGTACGAAGCCGTACAGCGCGGCGGCGCCGAGCAGCCCGGCCGTCGCCGCGTCCCAGGTCAGGCCGTGGCTCGCGGTCTCCTTGACCGCGTACACGACGGCGATCATGCCGACCAGTGACAGCGCCACGCTCGTCAGGTCCCAGGGGCCCGGGTCCGGGTTCTTCGACTCGGGCAGCGTCCTGAGGCCGACGACCACGAGCACGATCATCACCGGCAGGTTGATGAGGAAGACCGCGCCCCACCAGAAGTGCTCCAGCAGGAAGCCGCCCACGATCGGACCCACGGCGGTGCCCGCGGAGGCCGTGGCGCCCCAGATGCCGACCGCGAGACTGCGCTCGCGCGGGTCGTGGAAGATGTTGCGGATCAGGGCGAGGGTGGCCGGCATGAGGGTCGCCCCGGCGACGCCGAGCAGGGCGCGGGCCGCGATCATCATCTCCGGCGTGGTGGCGTAGGCGTTGAGCACGGACACCAGGCCGAAGGCCGTGGCGCCGATCAGCAGGATGCGCTTGCGGCCGATGCGGTCGCCGAGGCTGCCCATCGACACGAGCAGACCCGCGATCACGAACGAGTAGACGTCACCGATCCACAGGAGCTGGGTCCCGGAGGGTTCGAGGTCCTCGCTGATGTACGGGGTCGCCAGGCCGAGGACGGTCGCGTCGACGGCCACCAGCAGCACGGCGAGCACGAGCACGGCGAGCGCCAGCCAGCGGCCGGGGCGCCTCACCGCCTCGGACGTGGTCGCCGGCAGGGTGCTGGTCATGATTCCTCTCTTCTGAGTGCGCCGCCGAGCAACAGCTCGGCGATCATGTGCGTGAAGTCCTTGCGGGCCACCCGGCCCTCGGCGACGGCCCAGGCGCCGGAGGCCAGCAGGCCGTAGAACGCCTCGGTGAGCCAGGCCGGGGCGAGGTCGATACGGAACTCGCCGTCCGACTGGCCGCGGCGGAACAGGCTCTCGACGCGTTCGTCGATGCGGGTCCAGCCCGCGTTCTGCTCCTCGCCCTCGAAGAGCTGGTTCTCGGTGTAGAGGAAGGCGAGCAGTCCGGCGGCCGGTTCGATCGCCCGGACGAGCCGTCGTACGGCGTCCCGCGCCGGGCCGTCGTCCAGCCGGGCGGCGTCGAGGGCGGCCTCGCACTCCTCGATGCCGAGCGATTCGAGCGCCCGGACCAGCGCGTCACGGCCCGCGAAGTGGCGGTGCAGCGTGGCGCGGCTGATCCCGGCGGTCCTGGCGACCTCGTCCATGGTCGCGGTGGATTTACGGGTCAGCAGCGCGGCGGCACTGCGCAGGACGTGATCACGGTCGACAGCCATGAGACGAGAATAAACCATGTGAGACACAGATGTCTCACACAAGGCATGCGTGACTCAGGAGGGCCTACGACCCGGTGGCCCTCAGTGCCAGGGCAGCGCCCCGCGCCGCTCCCAGTACGTCCGCGGCTCCTCCGCCAGCGCGGCCAGGCGGGACATCCGGTCGTCGTCCAGGTCGACGACCGCCGCGTGCAGATTGGAGGCGAGCTGGGCGGTGGTCGCCGCCCCGGAGAGGACCACGCCGGCCCAGGGCTGCCGCAGGATCAGCGCGAGCGCGACGGCGTCGGCGCCGAGGCCGGTCTCCTCGGCCACCGCGTTCAGGGCGTCCGGCGCGTGCGGGCCGGCGAGGCGGCCGTTGGCCATGCCCTCCTTGACGATCACCGTGAGTCCGGCGTCGTGGGCCTCGGCGAGGGCGGGTCCGGCCGAGGTCTCCAGGGCGTTGTACGTCGACTGGACGGTACGGAAGAGGGGCGCGCCGTCGACCGTGACGGCGAGGGCGGCCCGGATCGCGTCCGCCTGGGCGGGGCCGCTGGTGGAGAAGCCGACGGTCACTCCCCCGGCGGCGGCCTCCGCGAGCCGGCCGTGGAGGTCCTTGTCCGTCAGGGCCGGGCTGTCCGGGGTCACCGAGTGGATCTGGTAGAGGTCGAGCCGGTCGCCGAGCAGCGCGGCCGTCTCGGCGCGCTGCCGCTCGTAGGTCTCGACGCCGTGGTCCTTGACCTCGTGCCGTTCGGCGTCGGTGGTCCAGTCGGCGGTGTAGGTGTAGCCCCACTTGCTGCCGATGACCACGTCGTCCCGGCCGGGGGTCCTGTCGAGCCAGTCCGCCAGGAACTCCTCGCTGCGGCCGTAGGAGCGGGCCGCGTCGAAGTAGCGGACGCCCTGGGCGTAGGCCGCGTCGAGGAGTTCGTGGGTGCGGGTGCGCAGGGCCTCGACACTGCGGTCCGCGCCGAGGTCACGGTCACGACCGAGGGTGATGTAGCCGGGGCGGCCGACCGCGGCGAGGCCAAGGCCGATGTGGCAGGTGGGGGTTGTGGCGGTGGCGAGTCTGGCGAAGGGCATGCCTTCAACGTAGCGCGGGACGCCCTTCGCCTCAGGGGGACGGGTGGTGGGGTGGTTCGGCGAGTGCGGGCGCGTCGCGGCCGGTCGAGCGGTTCCCCGCGCGCCCCTAGAGGCGCTTCGCCCAGGCGTGCTGGGCCGCCACGTCCGCCTTCACCTCGGTGAGCTGGACGGCCACCGCGCTGGGCGCCGTACCGCCGCGCCCGTCGCGGGAGGCCAGGGCGCCGGGCACGTTCAGCACGGAGCGCACCTCGGGCGTCAGATGGGCGGAGATCTTCGCGAACTGCTCGTCCGTCAGCTCGTCCAGTTCCTTGCCCTCGGCCTCGGCGGCCTTCACGCACTCGCCGGCCACCTCGTGCGCGACACGGAACGGCACGCCCTGCTTGACCAGCCACTCGGCGATGTCGGTGGCGAGGGAGAAGCCGGCCGGGGCCAGTTCCTCCATGCGCTCGCGGTGCACGGTGAGGGTGGCGATCATGCCGGTGAAGGCGGGCAGGAGGACCTCCAACTGGTCGCAGGAGTCGAAGACCGGCTCCTTGTCCTCCTGGAGGTCGCGGTTGTAGGCGAGCGGCAGGGCCTTGAGCGTGGCCATGAGCCCGGTGAGGTTGCCGATGAGACGGCCGCTCTTGCCCCGCGCCAGCTCGGCGATGTCCGGGTTCTTCTTCTGCGGCATGATCGACGAGCCGGTGGAGAACGCGTCGTGCAGGGTCACGAAGGAGAACTCCTTCGTGTTCCAGATGATGATCTCCTCGGCGATCCGGGAGAGGTTCACACCGATCATCGCGGTGACGAAGCCGAACTCGGCGACGAAGTCGCGCGAGGCCGTGCCGTCGATGGAGTTGCCGACCGACCCGTGCTCGAAGCCGAGGTCCTTCGCGACCGCCTCCGGGTCCAGACCGAGGCTGCTTCCCGCCAGGGCGCCGGAGCCGTACGGCGACACGGCCGTCCGCTCGTCCCACTGGCGCAGCCGCTCCGCGTCCCGGGAGAGGGACTGGACGTGCGCGAGGACATGGTGGGCGAAGAGCACCGGCTGGGCGTGCTGGAGGTGGGTGCGGCCGGGCATCGCCACGTCCGGGTGGGCCTCCGCGAGGCCGATCAGGGCGTCCTGGAGTTCGGCGATCAGGCCGCCGACGATCCGGGCGTGGTCGCGCAGATACATCCGGAAGAGGGTCGCGACCTGGTCGTTGCGGGAGCGGCCGGCGCGCAGCTTGCCGCCGAGGTCGGGGCCGAGACGCTCCAGCAGGCCCCGCTCCAGGGCGGTGTGGACGTCCTCGTCGGCGATCGTGCCCACGAAGGAGCCGTCGGCGACGTCCGCCTCCAGCCGGTCGAGCCCGGCGATCATCCGGGTCAGCTCGTCCTCGGTGAGCAGGCCCGCCTTGTGCAGCACGCGCGCGTGGGCGCGGGAGCCGGCGATGTCGTAGGGCGCGAGCCGCCAGTCGAAGTGGACGGACGCGGACAGCTTGGCCAGGGCCTCGGCGGGACCGTCGGCGAAACGACCGCCCCAGAGCCGGACGTCACCGCTGTTGCTGCTCACTTGCGTTGCTCCTCACCGCTGCACTCACATCGCACGTTCATGCATGAGTATGCAGAGTTATGCATGATTCGTCAATCCGACTGCCGTCGTCCCGGGTTTTCGAAAAGACCTTGAACAACAGCAACCGCTTTCCCGTACTCACGGCTGCACACCACACACCCCCGTCCCCCGACCCGAGTGAGGCATCCCGATGTCCAGAGGTCTTCCGAAGTACAACAAGCGTCGCGTGGCGCTCGTCGGTGGCGTCGCCGCCGTGGCCCTGACCGGTGCGGTCGTCGTGAACACGGCCCTCGCCGGGGAGTCCCCCAAGAGCGGGGCCACGAACGCCAAGACCCTGGCCGGTCCCGGCACGATCGCCTGCCCGGACGTCACCGGACAGCTCCCGGCGGTCCCCGCCTCCGCGAAGGCCGAGGTCGACCGCAATCTCGCGCTCCTCCAGACGCAGATCGACGAGGCGAACAAGCGGCTGGTCGACACCGTCGGGCAGGGCGGACCGAACTTCGTGCAGAACGCGATCCTCGGCCCCCTCAAGGACAAGCGGGTCGCCACGCTGAACCGCATCGAGACCGCCATCGGCCGCGCGGCGGCGAAGCCCGAGGGCCTGGAGGCGTTCGCCCCCTGCGCGCTGAACGCGGGCGGGAACGCGGGCCAGGACACCGGCGCCGGCGCCGGGGCAGGAGCGGGCGCGGGCGCGGGCGCCGGGGCCGCCGAGACGCCCGCGAACCAGGCCGGCGGTGGCGCCGCGGGCACCATCTCCTGCCCCGACGTCGCCTCGCGTCTCCCCGCGATCCCCGCCTCCGCGCGGGCCGAGGTGGACCGCAACCTCGCCCTGCTCCAGACGCAGATCGGCGAGGCCGACACGCGCTTGCAGAACACGGTCGGGCAGGGCGGCCCGAACTTCGTGCAGAACGCGATCCTCGGCCCGCTGAAGGACAAGCGCGTCTCCACGATCGACCGCATCGCGATCTCCATCGGCCGCACCGCCGCCAAGCCGCAGGGTCTGGAATCGCTGGCCGCGTGCACCGTGAACCGGTGACCTGACAGGAGCGATGGCGGCGGACCGGGCGCACATCACCACGAGCGGGAGCGAACCGCCCGAACCGCCGCCGCCGTTCAGCCCGTTCCGACGGGAGCGGCGTCCCAGCTCAGCCCGCGTGCCGGGCTTTCCCACGACTTCCCGGCAGACTGAGCGACCGGCTGAACACTCTGCGGTCGCGCCACGTATCTGTGGGCCAAGGGTCAAGTCCCCGGAGGAACCGTGACCACCACGATCGCAGGCGGACGTGCCGCCCGCCGCCAGACGATGCGCCGCATCCGCCCGCGCCGATCCCCGGCCGTCCCGTTGTTGCTCGCCGTATGGGCGGGCGCGGCGGGCGTGCTGTGGCTGTGGTGGGCGAACACGCCGTCCATCTCGGACAACAACGGCAGGATCCTCCAGGCGGGGCGGATCACCGGGCTGCTCGCCGGTTATCTGATGGCGCTCGTGGTCCTCCAGATGGCGCGGGTGCCCGCCCTGGAACGCCGGGTCGGCTCCGACCGGGTGGCCCGCTGGCACGCGATGTCGGGACGGTACACGCTCTGTCTGACCTTCGCGCACGTCTTCCTCATCATGTGGGGATACGCGCTCCAGGCGGGCAAGTCGCTCGGGGACATCGTCCAGCAGACGGTCGACTCGGTGAACCAGCTCCCCGACATGGGCAAGGCGGCCATCGGCACCGGTCTGCTGGTCGTCATCGGCCTGGTCTCGATCGGCCCGGTCCGGCGCCTGATGCCGTACGACACCTGGTACCACGTGCATCTGCTGACGTACGCGGCGGTGTACCTGACGTTCTGGCACCAGATCACCACCGGCAACGAGTTCGCGGTCGAACCGTCCGCCAAGACCTTCTGGTACGCGCTGTACGGCGCGGTCACCGCGCTGGTGCTCTGGTACCGGGTCCTGACCCCGATCCGGCTGAACCTGCGTCACCGGCTGTACGTCGAGGCGGTCATCGAGGAGACGCCGGGCATCGTGTCCGTGCTGATCGGCGGCCGCAAGCTGCACCGGATGGGCGCGGAGGCCGGGCAGTTCTTCCGGTGGCGGTTCCTGGCGCCGGGGATGCGGTTCAGCTCGCACCCGTACTCGCTGTCGGCGGCGCCCCGTCCGGAGCTGCTGCGGATCACCGTCAAGGCGATCGGCGACCACAGCGAGGCCCTGCGCGAACTGACGCCCGGCACCAAGGTGTGGGCCGAGGGCCCGTACGGCGCGATGACGGCGTCCCGGCGCAGCCGCGGCAAGGTGCTGCTGGTGGCCGGCGGTGTGGGCATCACCCCGATGCGCGCGCTGTTCGAGACGCTGCCGGGCTCGGCCGGTGACATCACCCTGCTGTACCGGGCCAACAGCACCCAGGACCTGGCCCTCTGGGACGAGCTGGCGAAGATCGCCGACGAGCGCGGGGCGCGGCTGATGTACGCCGTGAACAGCCCCGACGGGGAGCGCCCCGACATCTCGGCGGAGTCCCTCCAGCGGAAGATCCCCGACATCGACAGCCACGACGTGTTCATGTGCGGGCCGAACGGCTTCGCCCAGGGCGTGTACGAGGCACTGCGCGGCGCCGGGGTTCCGGCCCGCCGTATCCATCACGAGTCGTTCGAGATGTGAGCGACGGGAACACCACGGCAACCCCCAAGCCCTCAGCCCTCGGCGGGAATCAGGAGTTCTGGAAACATGAGGAAGAGTCATCCCCTTCGGCGCGTCGTGCTCGCCACGGCCGCGACGGTGTCCGGGATCGTGCTGCTGCTGACCCTGAAGCCGGGTTCGGACCCGGACTCCCAGGCGGCCGGCGCGGCCCAGCAGGGCGCCGCCCAGGCCGGGGCCGCGGCAGCGGCGACGGGCACCTACACCGGTGACGCGGTGGACACCCAGTACGGGCCCGTCCAGGTGCGCGTCACCCTGGCCGCCGGCAAGATCACCCAGGCGGACGCGGTCCAGGCGCCCAAGGGCGGCCAGAGCGACCAGATCACCGCGAACGCCGTCCCCAAACTGAACCAGGCGGCCGTGGCGGCCGGCAGCGCGAACATCGACACGGTGTCCGGCGCGACCTTCACCACCGAGGGCTACAAGAAGTCCCTCCAGTCCGCCATCGACAAGGCGAACGCCGGTGCGGGCGCCTCCCAGGGCGGCGGCAACGCGGCCCCGGTCACCGGTGTCTTCACCGGGGACGCGGCGGACACCGAGTACGGCGCGATCCAGGTCCGGATCACCGTCAAGGACAACCGGATCACCAAGTCGGAGACGGTCCAGCAGCCCAAGGGCGGCCAGAGCGACCAGATCACCGGCAACGCCGTCCCGAAGCTGAACAAGGACGTCGTCGCCAAGCAGAGCGTGCAGATCGACACGGTGTCCGGCGCCACCTACACCACCGAGGGCTACAAGAAGTCCCTCCAGTCCGCCATCGACAAGGCGAACGCCAGCGCCGGTGCCGCGCAGGAGGCGGGCGGCCAGGCGTCGCAGTCCCCGGAGGCCGGGGCACAGGACCCGGGGGCCGAGCAGGGCGGCAACGGGGGCTCCGGCGGCGCCGCGCAGGCGTCCGGCACCTTCACCGGCGACACGGTCCAGACGGACTACGGCCCCGTGCAGGTCCGGATCACCGTCGCGGGCGGCAAGATCACCAAGGCGGAGGCGGTCCAGCAGCCCAAGGGCGGCCAGAGCGACCAGGTCAACGGCAACGCGATCCCGAAGCTGAACCAGGCGGCCGTGGCGGCGAGCAGCGCGGACATCGACGCGGTGTCCGGGGCGACCTACACCAGCGGCGGGTACAAGGAATCCCTCCAGTCGGCGCTGGACCAGGCCGGTGTCTGAGACCGTGGCCGAGTCGGCAGCAGCCCCCGCCGCGGTGCGGCACGCGGAGGAGGTCATGGGGACCGTGTTCTCCTTCGACGTCCGCGGCGGGGACCCGGTGGCGGTGCGCGCCGCGCTGGACGAGGCGGTGGCCTCCCTGCACCGGGTCAACGAGGTGTTCAGCACCTACCGCGAGGACAGCCAGGTCTCGCGCCTGCAGCGCGGCGAGCTGACCGTCGAGCAGTGCGATCCCGAGGTGGCCGAGGTCCTCGACCTGGGCGCCGAGGCGGAGCGGACCAGCGACGGCTGGTTCAGCATGCGCTACGGCGGCCAGGTCGATCCGACCGGCATCGTCAAGGGCTGGGCGGCGGAGCGCGCGGCCCGGCTGATCGGCGCCGTGGCCGGGGTGAGCGGCGTCAGCGTCAACGGCGGCGGCGACGTCCAGTTGCTGGGGGTGCCGGGTCCGGAGCGGCCGTGGCGGGTCGGCGTGGCCGACCCTCTGCGGCCGGGCGGGCTGGCGGCGGTGGTGTCGGCGGCGGGCGCGGACGAACTCGCGGTCGCGACCTCGGGTACGGCGGAGCGCGGCGCGCACATCGTCGACCCGCGCACCGGCCGCTCCGCGGTCACCGACCTGGTCGCCGTGACCGTGGTGACACCCCGGCTGACCTGGGCGGACTGCTGGGCCACGGCCGCGTTCGCGATGGGCTCACGCGAGGGCCTGGCCTGGCTGGAGTCCCTCCCGGACGTGGAGGCCCTGCTGATCACGGCGGGCGACGAGGTGCGCTGCACGGGGGGCCTGGCCAGACGACTGGGCTGAGCGACCCGAAGGGGCGCGGGGAACTGCGCGACCAGCCACAGCGCACCCGCACCCGCAGAACCGCCCAAGCCGCGCAGCGCTCAGTGACCGTTCTGAGCCAGCCGCAGCAGATGATCCGCGAGAGCCTGCCCACCCGCAGGCTCCCGACTGATCAACAGCAGCGTGTCGTCACCGGCGATCGTCCCGAGGATGTCGTGCAGTTCGGCCTGGTCGATCGCCGAGGCGAGGAACTGCGCGGCCCCCGGCGGCGTCCGCAGCACGACCAGGTTCGCCGACGCCTCCGCGGAGATCAGCAGCTCCTGGGAGAGCCGCCGCATCCGCTCCTCCTTCGCCGACTCGCCCAGCGGGGCCCGGGGGGTGCGGAAACCCCCCTCGCTCGGCACCGCATAGATCAGGTCGCCGTCGTTGTTGCGGATCTTGACCGCGTTCAGCTCGTCCAGGTCCCGGGAGAGCGTCGCCTGGGTGACGCTCAGCCCGTCGTCGGCGAGGAGTTTCGCCAACTGGCTCTGTGAGCGCACCGGTTGCCGGTTGAGGATGTCCACGATCCGCCGGTGCCGGGCGGTGCGGGTCTGCGGCACGGCAGGTCCCGTGGTCTGGTCGTGCTCCTGCGCGTGGCTCATCGTCGTCTCATTCCCCGGTCCGTCCGTCCCCGTTCGCTGCGTCGAGGATGCCGGGCAGCGCCTGGAGGAGGGCGTCCGTCTCGTCGTCGCCGAGGTTCAGCGGCGGCATCAGCCGTACGACGTCGGGGGCGGGCGCGTTCACCAGGAAGCCGGCTTCCTGAGCCGCCTGCTGCACCTGGGACGCGAGCGGCTCGGTGAGCACGATACCCAGGAGGAGCCCCGCGCCCCGGACATAATCGATCAACGGGTGGCCCAGACCCTCGATTCCGTCGCGCAGCTTCTCGCCCTGCCGCTTGACGTTGTCGAGGAGTCCTTCGTTCTCGATGGTGTCGAGTACGGCGAGCCCGGCGGCGCAGGCGACCGGGTTGCCGCCGAAGGTGGTGCCGTGCTGGCCGGGCCGCAGCAGGTCGGCGGCGCGGCCGAAGGCGACGGTGGCGCCGAGCGGCAGTCCGCCGCCGAGGCCCTTGGCGAGGGTCACGACGTCGGGCAGGACGCCCTCGTGGGCCTGGTACTCGAACCACTGCCCGGTCCGCCCGACGCCGGTCTGCACCTCGTCGAGGACGAGCAGGGAGCCGGTGGCGGCGGTGATCGCCCGGGCGGCCTTGAGGTAGCCGGCCGGGGGCACGACGACGCCGTTCTCGCCCTGGACCGGCTCGATGATCACGAGGGCGGTGTCCTCGGTGACCGCGGCCGCCAGCGCCTGGGCGTCGCCGTAGGGGACGTGGGTGACGTCGCCGGGCAGCGGCAGGAAGGGTCCCTGCTTGCCGGGCTGCCCGGTGAGGGCGAGGGCGCCCATGGTGCGGCCGTGGAAGCCGCCGTCGGTGGCCACCATGTGGGTGCGCCCGGTGAGCCGGCCGATCTTGAAGGCGCTCTCGTTGGCCTCGGCGCCGGAGTTGCAGAAGAACACCTTGCCGTCGCGGCCGAAGTGGCGCAGGAGCCGTTCGGCGAGGGCGACGGGCGGTTCGGCGATGAACAGGTTGGAGACATGGCCGAGGGAGGCGATCTGCCGGGTGACGGCCTCGACGACGGCCGGGTGGGCGTGGCCGAGCGCGTTGACCGCGATGCCGCCGACGAAGTCGACGTACTCGGTGCCGTCGGCGTCCCAGACCCGGGCGCCCTCGCCGCGGACGAGCGGGATCCTCGGGGTGCCGTAGTTGTTCATGAGCGCGCCCTGCCAGCGCTGGGTCAGCTCCTCGTTGGCGGTCATCCGGCGTCCCCCTCCTGCTCGTCGGGCACGACCATCGTGCCGATGCCCTCGTCCGTGAAGATCTCCAGCAGGATCGAGTGCTGGACCCGGCCGTCGATGACCCGGGCGGTGGTGACGCCGTTGCGTACGGCGTGCAGACAGCCCTCCATCTTCGGCACCATGCCCGAGCTCAGCTCCGGCAGCAGCTTCTCCAGTTGGGAAGCGGTGAGACGGCTGATCACCTCGTCGGAGTTCGGCCAGTCCTCGTAGAGGCCCTCGACGTCGGTGAGGACCATGAGGGTCTCGGCGCCCAGTGCCGCAGCGAGTGCCGCAGCCGCCGTATCAGCATTGACGTTGTAGACATGTCCGTCGTCCTCGGAGCGGGCGATCGAGGAGACGACCGGGATGCGGCCGTCGGCCAGCAGGGCCTCGATGGCGCCGGTGTCGATCGCGGTGATCTCGCCCACCCGGCCGATGTCGACGCGTTCGCCGTCGACCTCGGGCCGGTGCCTGGTGGCGGTGATGGTGTGCGCGTCCTCGCCGGTGAGGCCGACGGCGAGCGGTCCGTGCTGGTTGAGGAGTCCGACCAGTTCGCGCTGGACCTGCCCGGCGAGCACCATCCGGACGACGTCCATGGCGTCCTCGGTGGTGACGCGCAGGCCGGCCTTGAACTCGCTGACGATGCCGTGCCGGTCGAGGGCGGCGCTGATCTGCGGTCCGCCGCCGTGCACGACGACGGGCTTGAGGCCGGCGTGGTGCAGGAAGACGACGTCCTGGGCGAAGGCGTCCTTCAGCTCGTCGTCGATCATGGCGTTGCCGCCGAACTTGATGACGACGGTCTTGCCGTTGTGCCGGACCAGCCAGGGCAGGGCCTCGATGAGGATCTGGGCCTTGGGGAGGGCGGTGTGCTTCCGCGCGGGTGTGCTGCTCATGACGAGTACGCGCTGTTCTCGTGGACGTAGTCGGCGGTGAGGTCGTTGGTCCAGATGGTGGCCGTCTCGGTGCCGGCGGCCAGGTCGGCGACGATGTGGATCTCGCGGTAGCGCATGTCGACCTTCTCGCGGTCCTCGCCGACGCCGCCGTTCTTGCAGACCCAGACGCCGTTGATGGCGACGTTGAGGCGGTCGGGTTCGAAGGCGGCCCGGGTGGTGCCGATGGCGGACAGGACGCGGCCCCAGTTGGGGTCCTCGCCGTGGAGGGCGCACTTGAGGAGGTTGTTGCGGGCGATGGTGCGGCCCACCTCGACGGCGTCGTCCTCGCTGGCGGCGTTGACCACCTCGATCCTGATGTCCTTGCTGGCGCCCTCGGCGTCGCGGATGAGCTGCTGGCCGAGGTCGTCGCAGACCTGGCGTACGGCGGCGGCGAACTCCTCGTAGCCGGGGGTGACTTCGGCGGCGCCGGAGGCGAGCAGCAGCACGGTGTCGTTGGTGGACATGCAGCCGTCGGAGTCGACGCGGTCGAAGGTGACCCGGGTGGCGGCGCGCAGCGCCTTGTCGAGGGTCGCGTCGTCGAGGTCGGCGTCGGTGGTGAGGACGACGAGCATGGTGGCGAGGCCGGGGGCGAGCATGCCGGCGCCCTTGGCCATGCCGCCGACGGTCCAGCCGTCGCCCTGGACGACGGAGGTCTTGTGGACGGTGTCGGTGGTCTTGATGGCGATGGCGGCCTTCTCGCCGCCGTGCTCGCTGAGGGCGGCCGCGGCGGTCTCGACGCCCGGGAGCAGCTTGTCCATCGGGAGCAGGACGCCGATGAGGCCGGTGGAGCAGACGGCGATCTCGACGGCGCCCCGGCCGAGGACCTCGGCCGCCTTCTCGGCGGTGGCGTGGGTGTCCTGGAAGCCCTTGGGTCCCGTACAGGCGTTGGCGCCGCCGGAGTTGAGGACGACGGCGGAGACCTGGCCGCCCTTGAGGACCTGTTCGGACCACAGGACGGGCGCGGCCTTGACGCGGTTGGAGGTGAAGACGCCCGCGGCGGCGCGGCGCGGACCGGTGTTGACCACGAGGGCCAGGTCCGGGTTGCCGTTCTCCTTGATCCCGGCGGCGATGCCCGCCGCCGTGAATCCCTTGGCTGCCGTGACGCTCACGGTGCGACTCCGATCGTGGGAAGACCCAGCTCCTCGGGGAGTCCGAGGGCGATGTTCATGCTCTGGACGGCACCGCCGGCGGTGCCCTTGGTCAGATTGTCGATGGCGCTGATGACGATGATCCGGCCGACCGCGGCGTCGTACGCGACCTGCACCTGAACGGAGTTGGAACCGTGCACGGCGGCGGTGGCGGGCCACTGTCCCTCGGGCAGGAGGTGGACGAACGGCTCGTCGGCGTACGCCTTCTCGTAGGCGGCGCGCAGGGCGTCGGCCGTGACGCCGGGGGTGGCGGCGGCGCTGCACGTGGCGAGGATGCCGCGGGACATGGGCGCCAGGGTCGGGGTGAAGGAGACGGCGACCGGTTCGCCCGCGGCGGCGCTGAGGTTCTGGATCATCTCGGGGGTGTGCCGGTGCCCGCCGCCGACGCCGTACGGCGACATGGAGCCCATGACCTCGCTGCCGAGCAGGTGGGTCTTGGGGTTCTTGCCGGCGCCGGAGGTGCCGGAGGCGGCGACGATCACGGCCTCGGGCCCGGCGAGTCCTGCGGCGTAGGCCGGCCAGAGGGCGAGGGAGACGGCGGTGGGGTAGCAGCCGGGGACCGCGATGCGCCTGGACCCCTCCAGCGCGGCGCGGCCGCCCGGCAGTTCGGGCAGTCCGTAGGGCCAGGTCCCGGCGTGCGGCGAGCCGTAGAACCGTTCCCAGTCGGCCGGGTCCTTCAGCCGGAAGTCGGCGCCCATGTCGACGACGAGGACGTCCGGGCCGAGTTGTTCGGCGACGGCGGCGGACTGGCCGTGCGGGAGGGCGAGGAAGACGACGTCGTGCCCGGCGAGGGCCTCGGCGGTGGTCTCCTCCAGGACGCGGCCGGCCAGCGGGAACAGGTGCGGCTGGAGCGCGCCGAGCGGGCGGCCGGCGTTGGAGTTGGCGGTGAGGGCGCCGATCTCGACCTCGGGGTGGGCGAGGAGCAGGCGCAGCACCTCGCCGCCCGCGTATCCGCTCGCTCCGGCCACTGCCGCACGTACCGCCATGGTCTCCTCCTTCTGGACGGCATGACTATACGTATCCATGCACGTTTATGCAATCCATTCCGGCACCGGGCCGCCCCGGAGCGATCCGTACCCGGAAAGTTAGGTCTACCTAACCTCGGGCTCGGGGGCAAACCCCGGCCACCGTGGCCGGGCGCGTATCGTCGGGGCATGGCGGAGGGGACGAAGGACGGCGTGTGGCCCGTGCCGGACGTGCTGGCGTATCTCGCCGGGACCTGGCGGGTGGAGCGGACCGTACGGGATCTGGCAGGTGGGGACGAGGGGCACTTCCGGGGGACCACCGTGTTCGGGCCGCTGGACGGGGGCGGGCTGCTGCACGAGGAGTCCGGCGCCTTCACCTGGCAGGGCGTCACGCGGCCCGCCGAGCGGACCCTGCGGTTCCTGCCGGGGCCGACGCCCGGTACCGCCGACGTGCGCTTCGCCGACGGGCGGCCCTTCCACGACCTGGACCTGAGCGGCGGCCGGCATGTGACCGACCATCCGTGCGCCGCCGATCTCTACCGCGGCGAGTTCACCGTCCGGGACGCGGACCACTGGCGGACGGTGTGGCGGGTGGGCGGCCCGGCCAAGGACCTGCTGCTGACGACGGACTACGCGCGCGTGGTCTGACCGGCCACCCCGTCGAAGCGCAGGTTCCAGCGGCCGCGCAGTCCGGTGACGGTGGTCGTCGACAGCGGGCGCACGTCGATGTTCCAGTACGACGACGGCGGCGCCTTGAGCGCGTAGACCAGGGCCGCGCGGATCACGCTCGGCTCGGCCACGGCGACGATCCGGCCGCCGTCCTCCACCGGGCGGGTGTCCAGCCAGCCGCCGACGCGCGTGATGAAGTCCAGCAGCGACTCCCCGCCGTGCGGTGTGGCGTGCGGGTCGGCCAGCCAGGCGTCCACGGACTCCGGCTCGCGGGCCATCGCCTCGCCCAGGGTGAAGCCGCGCCAGCGGCCCATGTCGCAGTCGCGCAGGGCCGGCTGGACGAGCGGGGCGAAGCCCAGCGCGTCGCCGGTGGCCCGGCTGCGCGGGGTCGGTGAGCAGTAGCGCAGCTCGGCGGCGGCCAGCGGCAGCAGCTCGGGCGCGGCGCGCTGCACCTCTTCCCAGCCCGCCTGGTCCAGCGGGCGGTCGTCCTCGAAGCGTTCCGCGAGCAGCGGGGAGCTGCGCGCGGCGGCGACGAATGTGACCCGAAAAGACATGCGGTGATGGTGTGCCGAGCAAGTACGCAGGTCAAGGGTTGGCCGCCGGCGGGCAGGCCAATTCTTTCCCTTACGGCGGGACCTGCCGGACAAGTCCCGCGAAAACGAACCCCGCCCGCACCGGACCTACACCGGGCCGGGGAGATCCGCGGGAAGCACCTCGTCGCAGGCGGCCCGCAGCCGGCGGACGCCCTCCGCGATCTCCTCCGTGCCGGCGACCGCCGCGAAGCTCAGCCGGACGTGCGCGGCGGGGGGCTCGGCGCTGAAGTAGGGGCGGCCGGGGGTGAGGGCGACACCGGCCCGCAGGGCGGCGGCGGTGAACGCGGCCTCCCCGTCGGCGCCGAAGGCCGGGCCGGTGCCGCCGGTGCCGTCGGGCAGCCGCAGCCAGAGGTGGTAGCCGCCGGACGGGATGTGCGGGAGGGCGAGTCCGGGCAGCCGCAGCGCGAGCGCGGCGGTCATCGCGTCCCGGCGGGCCCGCAGGGCGGCGGCGACGGCCCGCAGATGGCGGGGCCAGGCGGGCGAGCCGACGAGTTCGAGGGCGGCCTCCTGGAGCGGGCGGGGCACGAAGAACGTGTCGACGACCTGGATGGCGCGCAGCCGCTCCAGCGCGGGTCCGCGGGCGGCCAGGGCGCAGACCCGGAAGCTGGGCGAGGTGGCCTTGGTGAGCGAGCCGACGTGCACCACGACGCCGTCGGTGTCGTCGGCGGCCAGCGGGCGCGGCAGCGGTCCGGCGTCCTCGTGGGCGAGCCGCCGTACGAAGTCGTCCTCGACGACGAACGCGCCGGCCTCCCGCGCGATGCGCAGCACCTCGCCCCGGCGGTCGGGGGCCAGGACGGCGCCGGTGGGGTTCTGGAACAGCGGCTGGCAGACGAAGACCCGGGCGCCGGTGGCCCGGAAGGCGTCGGCGAGCAGTTCGGGCCGTACCCCGTCGCGGTCGACGGGCACCGGGACCGGCCGCAGTCCGGCGGAGCGGGCGATGGCGAGCATGCCGGGGTAGGTGGGCGACTCGACGAGCACCGGCGCGCCGGGCGGGGCGAGGGCGCGCAGGGCGGTGGTCAGCGCGGCCTGGCCGCCCGCGGCGACCAGCACCTCGGCGGCCGTGACCGCGCCGCCGATGGTGCGCGCGAACCATTCGCGCAGTTCCGGCAGGCCCTCCACCGGCGGCCGGCCCCAGGCACCCGGCCGCCGTCCGGCGCGGGCGAGGGCGGCGGACATCGCGCGCTCGGGCTGGAGCGAGGGGTGCAGATAGCCGCCGTTGAACTCGATGACGCCGGGCGGCGGCGCGGCCAGCGAGACCGTGACGCCGGAGGCGTCGACCGAGCGCGGGACGAGGTCGGCGGCGCCGTCGGCGCTGAGCGCGACCTCCTGCCAGGAGGTGTCCCCGGGCGCGGCGGTGTTGGGACGCGGCGGCCGGGCCCGGAAGGCGCCGGCGCCGGGGCGGGTCACGACCAGTCCCTCGGCGGCGAGCTGCGCCAGCGCCCGGGAGACGGTCACGGGGCTCACCCGGAAGCGTTCGACCAGGGCCCGGCTGGACGGCAGCTTTCCACCGGGCGAGTAGCGGTCCAGCTCTCGTCTCAGGTGATCCGCCAGCTCACCCACACTGCTACGCTCATGCATGAAGACACAGAGTAGCGCTACCGCCAGGCCGACGATAGCGGTCACCGCCTCGCACCCGGCGCGCACCGGCACCCTCCTCGCCGTCCTCGGGGTGCTCGCCTTCTCCCTCACGTTCCCCGCCACCGCCTGGGGTCTCCAGGGCTTCGGACCGTGGTCGCTGGTGGCCGTGCGCAGTGTGCTGGCCGCGCTGCTCGCGGGCGGCGCCCTGCTGGCGCTCCGGGTCGCGCCGCCCGCCCGGCGGCACTGGGCGGGGCTCGCTGTCGTGGCGGCGGGGGTCGTCGTCGGTTTCCCGCTGCTCACCACGCTGGCACTGCGGACGTCCACGACCGCGCACGCCGCCGTCGTGGTCGGACTGCTCCCGCTGACCACCGCCCTGCTGTCCGCCCTGCGCACCGGGATCCGGCCCTCGCGCACCTTCTGGGCGGCGGCCCTGGCCGGTGCCGGCGCGGTGGTGACGTTCACCGTGCTCCAGAGCGGCGGCGCCCTGACCACCGCCGACCTGTATCTGTTCGGGGCGCTGCTGGTGTGCGCGGCCGGCTACACCGAGGGCGGCCGGCTGGCCCGGGTGATGCCGGGCTGGCAGGTGATCGGCTGGGCGCTGGTGCTGTGCCTGCCGCTGACCGTGCCCGCCGCCGCGCTCGCCCTCGCGCACGAGCCGGTACGGCTGACCGCGCACGGGGTGGCGGGGCTGCTGTGGGTGGCGGCGGGCTCGCAGTTCCTCGGCCTGGTCGTCTGGTACCGGGGCATGGCGGCCATCGGCATCCCGAAGGCCAGCCAGTTGCAGTTGGCCCAGCCGCTGCTCACACTGGTGTGGTCGGTGCTGCTGCTGGGCGAGCATCTGACGCCCGCCGCTCCGCTGACCGCCGCGGCCGTGCTGGTCTGCATCGCCGTCACACAGCGTGCGCGCGGCTGAGCCGACATCCCGGATCACCGCACCAGGCGAGGAGGCCCCACAGATGCGTGCCACCAGGGGCGACCAGTTTGTCCAGCACGGCAGGGTGGTCGGCCAACACGACAAGGTCGGCGAGATCGTCGAGGTACTGGGCCGGGACGGCACCCCGCCGTACCGCGTCCGCTTCGAGGACGGGCACGAGGGGCTGTGCGCCCCCGGCCCCGACACCGAGATCCGCCACCGCACCACGACCGAGGAATCGCGCTAGCACGGGACCGGCCCTCCAGGGGTCAGGCAGGGGGTTTCGCCGGCTGCTTGTAGTGGTCGGCTACGACCCGTGCCATCGCCCCGATCCGGTTCGCCTTGACGTCCTTGGCGGCGAAGAGGACATGCCCGCGCGCCTGCGGGTACTTCTTGGCGAGGGTGAGATGACGGCTCAGCTCGGCCGCGTCCTGCCAGGCCGCGGCCTGCGCCGGGTCGCCCGCCCGGTAGAGCGCCTCCCCGAGGTAGAGACGGGTCCGGCTGCCCTGGGCGACCTCCGCCCACCAGGGCACCAACTTCGCGTAGTCGGCGGCGGAGTTGCCGATGTGCCAGTACAACTGCGGGACCACATAGTCGATCCAGCCCTCCTTCACCCACTTCCGGGTGTCGGCGTGGATGTCGTCGTACGACTGGAGCGCCCGGGTGTCCGAACCCCGGGAGTCGCTGGAGGCGTTGCGCCACACCCCGAAGGGGCTGATCCCGAACTGGGTGCCGGGCCGCACCGACTTGATCCGGGCGGCCGTCTCCAGCACCAGCTTGTCGATGTTGTCCCGCCGCCACGCGGCCCGGGTCGAGAAGGCGCCGCCGTAGGTGTCGTACGCCGCCTCGTCGTCGAAGGTCTGGCCGGCCACCGGATACGGGTAGAAGTAGTCGTCGAAGTGGACGGCGTCGACCGGGTACTTCTTCACCGCGTCCATCATCGCGTCCTGGACGAACGCGCGGACGGCCGGCAGCCCGGGGTTGTAGTAGAGCTTCCCCCCGTACGCCACCACCCAGCCGGGGTTCTTGCGCGCCGGGTGGGAGGCGACCAGGCGGGTGCGGTCGGTGTGGGTGGCGACCCGGTACGGGTTGAACCAGGCGTGCAGTTCCAGGCCCCGGGCGTGCGCCTCGGTGACGGCGGTGCCCAGCGGGTCCCAGCCCGGCGCCTTTCCCTGGGTGCCGGTGAGCACCTGCGACCAGGGCTCGTAGGAGGAGGGCCACAGCGCGTCGGCCGTGGGCCGCACCTGGAAGAAGACCGCGTTGAGCTTGTTGCGCACCGCCAGGTCCAGCCAGGCGATCAGCTCGGCGCGCTGCGCGGCGGCGGACAGCCCGGTGCGCGAGGGCCAGTCACGGTTGGCGACGGTCGCCAGCCACATGCCGCGCATCTCGCCGGACGCTCTGTGCCCGCCCTGCCGGGGAGCGGCCGTCGCGCCCGTCGTGGTGAACGCCGACAGCGCGGCCAGCGCGAAGGCCCGCCGGGTCAGTCGCCCCATCACACACCCCCATCACAGCGTGGATCCGCTCGGTCACGGATCGTCTCCGCGCACAGCATGCACCCACCCCGGTGATCGATCATCGATACTTGCTAGTAACGTGCACGATCGGAGCAGGCCGTCCGGGACCCGGCAGAGCCTGTCCCGGGCATCAGAGCGTCAGCGCCAGTGAAGGGGACGACTGTGACGGACATCCCGGCCGGAGACATTGCACGCGTCGGAGTGGTGGGCTGCGGCCAGATGGGGGCGGGCATCGCCGAGGTCTGCGCGCGCGCCGGACTCGACGTCAAGGTCGCCGAGACCACCGGCGAGGCCCTGGAGATCGGCCGTACCCGGCTGTTCAACTCCCTGGCCAAGGCCGCCGAGCGCGGCAAGATCAGCGCCGAGGAGCGCGACGCGACGCTGGCGAACCTCAGCTTCACCACGGACCTCGGCGAGTTCGCCGACCGCGATCTGGTGATCGAGGCCGTCGTGGAGAACGAGCAGGTCAAGACGGAGATCTTCCAGGTCCTCGACCAGGTGGTGACCCGCCCCGACGCGATCCTGGCCTCCAACACCTCCTCCATCCCGCTGGTGAAGCTGGCGGTCGCCACCTCACGGCCGGACCAGGTCGTCGGCGTCCACTTCTTCAACCCGGCCCCCGTGCAGAAGCTCGTCGAGCTGATCCCGGCGCTGACCACCTCCGAGGGCACGCTCTCCCGGGCCCAGCTCTTCGCCGAGAAGGTGCTCGGCAAGCACGCGATCCGCGCCCAGGACCGCTCCGGCTTCGTGGTGAACGCGCTGCTGATCCCCTACCTGCTCTCCGCGATCCGGATGTTCGAGACGGGCATCGCCAGCCGCGAGGACATCGACAACGGCATGGAGATGGGCTGCGCCCACCCGATGGGCCCGCTGAAGCTGTCCGACCTGATCGGCCTGGACACCGTCGCCTCCGTCGCCCAGTCGATGTACGACGAGTACAAGGAGCCCCTGTACGCCGCTCCCCCGCTGCTCCAGCGGATGGTCGACGCGGGGCGGCTGGGCCGCAAGACGGGCTCGGGCTTCTACACGTACTGATCCCGGTACACGTACCGATCGCTATTCCCCGGCACACCTACCGGTCACGGGCCCGGCGCTCCCCGGAGCGCCGGGCCCGTGTGTGTCTCAGGTCTCGGTGTGCCTGAGGTGGTGCAGGAGCATTAACGCGGCCGCCATGTTGGCGGCCGGGACCTCCCCGCGGGCGACCAGGTCCGGGACGAGCTTGAGGGGGACCCATTCGCGGCGGTCCGACTCGAAGTCGTCCACGGGGTGTCCGACGTACTCGCCGTGCTCCGCCCAGTAGATGTGGTGGACGGCGTCGGTGAGGCCGTTGGACGGTTCCACGCTCATCAGGTGGTGCAGGGGCCCCGGCCGCCAGCCGGTCTCCTCCTCCAGTTCCCGGGCGGCCGCGCGGGCGACGTCCTCGCCGTCCTCGACGACCCCCGCCGCCAGCTCCCAGCCCCAGCTGTCGGTGATGAAGCGGTGGCGCCACAGCAGCAGGACCTCGTTCGCCTCGTTGACGACCGTGGCGACGGCGACCGGCCGCAGCCGTATGAGGAAGTGGTCGAGATGCCGGCCGTCGGGCAGCTCCACATCGGCCAGGTTGACGCTGAACCAGCGGTTCTCATACACAGTTTGTTCGTTCTGTTTCGTCCACTGCACGGTTCTGCCACCTTCCGTCGAGTCAGGGGCAATATCGCAGCAGGGACTGGGACGCGCGGTGCTACAGCGGTACCCGCAGCGCCCCGTCGATGAGGTCGGCGGCCTCGGCCGTGCCCGCGCCGCCGCTGCGGACGAGGTGTTCACGCACCGCCCGCAGCCGGTCGCGCAGCCGCTGGGACTCCATCCCCCTGGCCTGCTCCGCCATCCGCACCGCCGTGACCACCGCCCGGTCCGCGTCGCCCTGCCGCAGCTCGATGGTGCTGAGCATCGCGAGCCGGTGCACCCGGCCCCGGTCGTGCGCCGGGGTGTCGACGGCGGCCAGCGCGTGCTCCGCGGCCGCGTCGATCTCACCGAGGCTCAGCAGCGCCTCCGCCACCTGCACATTGACCAGCCCCGGCTGCACATAGCCGGTCTCGTCGGGCTCCGTCCCGCGCCGGATGCGCTCGGCGGCCGTCTCCGCCCGCCGGATGCAGGACAGCGCGCTGGTGCCGTCGCCGAGGTGGGCGTACGCCTTGGCCTGCATCGCGTACAGATCGGAGGCGAGCGCCGGGGTGATGTGCCGGCCCGCGGCCCGCAGCGCGGCCTCCGCGAAGGCGACGGCCTGCCGGTACTCCCGCATGAACAGCGACTGGTTGACCAGCAGCGCGATCACATACGCGCCAAGTCCCCGGTCGCCGCTGGCCTTCGCCAGCCGCAGCGCCTGGTGGAAGTAGCGCTGGGCGAGCCCGTGCGCGTCCGAGTCGTAGGCGCAGATGCCCGCGACCGCCACCAACCCGCCGGTGGCGCGGTGCAGTTGACGCCCCGTCTCGTCGGTGTAGCTGCCGCGCAGCAGCGGCGCCGCCTCGGCGTTGAGGAAACCGACGATCCGGCCGCGGGTCGCGATGCCGCCGGCCTTGCGGTAGAGCTGCTCGTAGTGGGTGCGGGCGGCGCGCAGCATCTCTATGTCGGCGGAGGTCACCCGGTGCGGGCCGCCGCGCGAGACGTCCACGTCCTCCGGCGGGTTCTCCCACTCCCAGACGGGCATCACCGCCGGTGTCCCGGTCACGGCGGGCGCGCCCAGGAGGTGCGGGCGCTGCTGCTCGTCCGAGCGCCACAGCGCGGTGGCCCGCTCCACGAAGCCGGACAGGGAGGTGCCGTGCGGGGCGGACGGCTCGCCCGGCACACCGAGGCCGATGTCGTCCAGGGTGACCGGCCGGTGCAGCCGCCCGGCGAGGACCTCGCAGATCAGGTCGGGCACCTGGCCGCGCGGCCGCTGGCCCTTCAGCCACCGGGCGACCGCGGTGTGCTCGTAGCGCAGGGCGAGGCCCCGGGCCCTTCCGGCCTGGTTGACATGGGCGGCGAGGCCCGCGTGCGAGACGCCCGCCTCGTCCAGGATCGCGTCGAGCAGAGTGTTGGGCTGCATTGGGTGCCCCCCGGTACCTCGGTGCGGCCAGACTAGTGGGTGCCGATTCACACGGGGTGTGAACGGAGTGCGCGTATCCGCGGGGTGCGCGCGCTGTCGCTGAGCGTTTCCGGCCGGTTGACTGAAATGCCTCGAAAGAGGTTCGCCGGGCCGTCGGCTCCCCCTCATAAAGCGACGGCCCGGCGTTGTACCGCGCCCGGTGCCCGCCGGGGGGCGCCGGGGGGTTCATGACGCGGCGGTTCCGGTCATGTCGCCGTCCCGGGCGCCCAGGGCGGCGCGTTCCCGGCCGTTCTGGAGGACCAGCAGGGCGACGTCGTCCGCCGGTCTGCCCGCGGTGTGGCGCAGCAGGGCGGCCAGGACCGCGCGCAGCAGATGCCGGGCCGACACCGGGTGGTGGCGTACGGCGTCCGAGAGGGCCGTCGGCAGCGGGAAGAAGCGGCCGCGCGCGTCCCGGGCCTCGGCCGCGCCGTCCGTGAAGAGGAACAGGGACTCGCCGCGCCGCAGCGCACCGCAGGGTGTGGCGGTCAGGTCGGGCGGCAGCGGGAAGGGGCCGAGCGGCGGCAGCGGATCGGCCCTGGCCAGGGGCTCCACGCGGGGGCCGCGCAGCAGATAGGGCCAGGGGTGCCCGCAGTTCAGGGCGCGCACCGCGCCGTCCCGGGCGATCTCCAGCAGCAGGACGGTGACGAACTCCTCGGCGACCGGGGTGTCGGGGACGCCCGAGGACTCCGAGGTGTCGCGGGCGCGTTCGCGCAGATGGCGGGCGAGGGCCCGGTCCAGGCGGCGCAGGACGCGTCCGAGGTCGGCCTCGTCGTGCGCGGCCTCGCGGAAACTGCCCAGCACGGCGGCGACGGTGCTCAGGGCGGACAGCCCGTGCCCGCGCACGTCCCCCATCACGACCCGCACGCCGTACTCGGTGGCGACGACCTCGTACAGATCGCCGCCGACGGTGGCGCCGCGGTCGGCGGAGAGCCGGGCGACGGCCACGTCCAGTCCGCCGACGCGCGGCGGGAGCGGCCGCAGCAGGGCGCTCTGGGCGGCTCCGGCGACCCGGCGGGCCTGCCGCAGCTCGCGCAGCAGGGTGCGCCGCACCTGGACGACCAGTCCGGTGCCGACGGCGAAGAACACGGCGCTGGTGACGATCCTGGCGCCGAGGCCCTGCTGCTGGGCGGGCGGACAGGTCAGTTTGTAGGTGACCGCCAGGGCGCCCCAGGCCGTGGGCAGTCCCAGCGAGACGGCCCGGCGCAGCGGTCGCCTGATGCCGAACATGGTCTTCTGGCCCCCCATCCAGGCCCGCAGAGCCCGTTCGGGCAGCCCATCCAGGCCCGCGCACAGCGGAATCGGACCGGCCCCGAGAGGCCGGTCCGATTCTGTCGGGGTACCGGCCCGTCGGGGCCGGTGCCCCCGGATTGCCACTCGGACGAGTGACGAAACCCGGGGGTGGGCGTCAGCCTCGCAGCACCGCCCCGGTGCGCTCGCCCGCGAGGGCGACCGCGGCGTCCCGGGCGGCCGACGCCTCGTCGACCGTCAGGGTGCGGTCGGCGGCGCGGAAGCGCAGGGCGTAGGCGAGGGAGGTGCGGCCCTCGCCGAGCTGGTCGTCGTTGACGTACACGTCGAACAGCCGGATGCCCTCCAGGAGTTCACCGGCGCCCTCGCGCAGCGCGGCCTCCACGTCGGCGTGCGGCACGAAGGAGTCGACGACGAGCGCGACGTCCTGGGTGGCGACGGGGAAGGTGGAGATGCTCGGCGCCTGCGGGGTGTCGTCGCCGACCGCCTCCAGGACGTCGAGGTTCAGCTCCATCGCGCAGGTGCGGGCGGGCAGCCCGAGCGCCTTCACCACGCGCGGGTGCAACTCGCCGGCGTGGCCGACGACCCGCTCCGTGCCGTCCACGAGGACCGCGAACTCGGCGCAGCGGCCCGGGTGCCAGGGACCGTACTGGCCCCGGCGCACGAGGAGTTCGGCGCCGGCCTCGCGGGCCACCGCACGGCCCGCCTCGACGGCGTCGGCCCAGTCGGCCGGGCGGCCCTTGCCCCACCAGCCGGCCTGCTCGCGGGCGCCCGCGAGGACGACGGCGGCATGGCGCGGTTGCTCGGGCAGGACCGCGTCGAGCGCGGCCAGCTCCGCGTCGGTGGGACGGCGGTCGACCGGCAGGTGCCCGGCGGCCCCGGCGCCCTCGCGCGGGTGGAAGACGAGCCCGGTCTCGAAGAGCGCCAGGTCGTGCGTGCCCCGGCCGTCGTTGCGGCGCAGCGCGGCCAGCAGGCCCGGCAGCAGCGTGGTGCGGAGCGCGGGCTCCTCGTCGTTGAGCGGGTTGGTGAGCTTCACGACGCGGCGGGCCGGGTCGTCGGCGTCCAGACCGAGCTGGTCGAAGACGCCCTCGCCGATGAACGGGTAGTTCGGCGCCTCGACGTAGCCGGCGCCGGCCAGGGCGCGGCCGACGCGGCGGTGCAGCCGCTGGCGGTGGGTGAGGCCGCGGCCCGAGGGGGGCTTGGGCAGCGTGGAGGGCAGGTTCTCGTAGCCCTCCAGGCGGATGACCTCCTCCGCCAGGTCGTTGATCTCGGTGAGGTCGGGCCGCCAGGACGGGACGGTGACGATCAGCTCGTCCTGTCCGTAGACGTCGCAGCCGATCTCCTGGAGACGGCGGACGACGGTCTCGCGGCCGTAGTGCACACCGGCGACCTTGTCCGGGTGGTCCGCCGGGAGGGCGATGGTGTGCGGGCCGGACGGGGTGGTGACCTCGGTGACGCCCGCCTCGGCGGTGCCGCCGGCGAGGAGCACCAGCAGGTCGACCGTGCGCTGGGCGGCGGCCGCGGCGGCGGCCGGGTCGACGCCGCGCTCGAAGCGCCGGGACGCCTCGGAGGACAGCTTGTGCCGGCGGGCCGTGCGCGCGATGGACACCGCGTCGAAGTGGGCGGCCTCGACGACCACGTCGGTGGTCGAGTTCTCGAGGTCGTCGTGGTCGGCGATCTCGGTGTCGGCGCCGCCCATGACTCCGGCGAGGCCGATGGGACCGCGGTCGTCCGTGATGACGAGGTCCTCGGCGTGCAGCTTCCGGGTGACACCGTCGAGGGTGACGATCTGCTCGCCCTCCGCGGCCCGGCGGACCCCGATGGTGCCCCGGACCCGCGCGCGGTCGTAGGCGTGCAGCGGCTGGCCCAGCTCCGTCATCACGTAGTTGGTGACGTCGACGGCGAGGGAGATCGGCCGCATGCCGACCTTCTGGAGCCGGCGCTTGAGCCAGATCGGCGAGCGCGCCTCCGGGCTCAGGCCGGTGACGGTGCGGGCGGTGAAGCGGTCGCAGCCCAGCGGCTCGGAGACCTGCACCGGGTAGCCGAAGGCGTTCGGCGCCGGTACGTCGATCAGGGCGGGGTCGCGCAGCGGCAGACCGTAGGCGATGGCGGCCTCGCGGGCCACGCCGCGGATGGACAGGCAGTCGCCGCGGTTGGCGGTGACGGCGATGTCGAGGACCTCGTCGACCAGTTCCAGCAGCTCGATGGCGTCCTTGCCGACCTCGGTCTCGGGCGGCAGCACGATGATGCCCTTGGTGCCGTCGTCGCCCATGCCCAGTTCGTCGCTGGAGCAGATCATGCCGTGGGAGGTCTTGCCGTACGTCTTGCGGGCGGCGATCGCGAAGCCGCCGGGCAGGACGGCGCCCGGGAGGACGACGACGACCTTGTCGCCGACGGCGAAGTTGCGGGCGCCGCAGACGATCTCCTGCGGCTCACCCGTGCCGTTGGCGGTGCCCACGTCGACGGTGCAGAAGCGGATCGGCTTCTTGAAGCCCTCCAGCTCCTCGATGCTCAGCACCTGGCCCACGACGAGCGGGCCCTTCAGATCGGCTCCGAGGTGCTCGACGGTCTCGACCTCGAGACCGGCCGACACCAGCTTGGCCTGCACGTCACGGCCGGTCTCGGTGGCCGGCAGGTCGACGTACTCCCGCAGCCAGGAAAGCGGGACCCGCATCAGATCTCCATCCCGAACGGCCGGGTGAACCGGACGTCACCCTCGACCATGTCTCGCATGTCTTCGACGTTGTGGCGGAACATCAGCATCCGCTCGATGCCGAAGCCGAAGGCGAACCCGCTGTACTTCTCCGGGTCGACGCCACAGGCGGTCAGCACCTTGGGGTTGACCATGCCGCAGCCGCCCAGCTCGATCCAGCCCTCGCTGGAGCAGGTGCGGCAGGGGCGGTCGGGGTTGCCGACGGACTCGCCGCGGCAGACGTAGCACACCATGTCCATCTCGGCGGACGGCTCGGTGAACGGGAAGAAGTTCGGCCGCAGCCGGGTCTTCATGCCCTCGCCGAACAGCGACTGGACCATGTGGTCCAGGGTGCCCTTGAGGTCGGCCATGGTCAGGCCCTCGTCCACGGCCAGCAGCTCGACCTGGTGGAAGACCGGGGTGTGCGTGGCGTCCAGCTCGTCGGTGCGGTACACGCGGCCGGGGCAGATCACGTACACCGGCAGCTCGCGGCCGAGCAGGGAGCGGATCTGGACCGGCGAGGTGTGGGTGCGCAGCACGACACCGGACTCGGTGCCGCCGTCGGGGCCCTGCACGAAGAAGGTGTCGGCCTCGCCGCGGGCCGGGTGGTCCGGGCCGATGTTGAGGGCGTCGAAGTTGAACCACTCGGCCTCGGCCTGCGGGCCCTCGGCGACCTCGTAGCCCATGGCCACGAAGACGTCCTCGATGCGCTCGGAGAGCGTGGTGAGCGGGTGGCGGGCGCCCGCCTGGACCCGGTCGTACGGCAGGGTGACGTCCACCGCCTCCTCGACCAGCACCCGGGCGTCCCGCTCGGCCTCCAGCTCCTCCTGGCGGCCGGCGAGGGCCTTGTTCACCGCGCCGCGGGCCTGGCCGACCAGCTTGCCGGCGGCGGCCTTGGCGTGCGGGGGCAGGGCGCCGATCTCGCGGTTGGCGAGCGCCAGCGGCGAGGTGCCGCCGGTGTGCGCGACCTTCGCCTCCTGGAGCGCGTCGAGGGAGTCCGCGGCGGCGAAGGCGGCGAGCGCCTCGTCCCGCATGCGCTCGATCTCTTCCGGTTTCAACGCCTCGACCTCGACAGGGTCGTACGACTTATTCGGTGCCGACATCTCTTCCCGTGCTTCCGATTGGCTGGCTGAAGGTCCCCGTGACCGGCTCGCGGATCTGGCGTGCGTGGGACACAGAAGTGCCAAAGGCCGAGTCTAACGGGGTGTGGACGGGCGAACGCGCCCGCGGGCCGTCAGGCGAGATACGCCGGGGCGCCCACGGGCAACGTAAATCGAAACTCGGCGCCGCCGCCGGGGGCGCGGCCGACCGTGATGGTGCCGCCGTGGGCCTCGACGATGCCCTTGACGATGTACAGCCCGAGGCCCGTGCCGCCGCGCTTGCTGCCCCGCCAGAAGCGGGTGAAGACGCGGTTCATGGACTCCTCCGGGATGCCGGCGCCCTCGTCGCTCACGGTCACCGAGGTGGCGACGTCCTCCCCCTCGCGGGGGGACGCCGAGGGCGTGACGTCAATGGTGACGGTTCCCTCGCCGTGGCGCACCGCATTTTCCAGCAGGTTGCTGAGCACCTGGTCGACCTTGTCGGGGTCGGCCCACAGGTCGGGCAGCGGCTGCTCGATACGGAGCAGGAACCGGTCGGCGGGCTGTCCCGAGGCGACGTACGCCTGGATGTGCCGTCCGACGGCGGCCCCTATGTCGACGGGCTGGCGCCGCACCTCGAGGCGCCCGGAGTCGATCCGGGAGATGTCGAGGAGTTCGGCGATCAGCCGGGTGACGCGGTCGGCGTCGGCGTCCACGGTCTCCAGCATCAGCCGCTTCTGGTCGTCGGTGAACCGTTCCCACTTGGCGAGCAGGGTGGCGGTGAAGCCCTTGACGGAGGTGAGCGGCGAGCGCAGTTCGTGCGCGACGGTGGCGATCAGCTCGGCGTGGCTGCGTTCGGTGCGGCGGCGGGCCTCGGTGTCGCGCAGCGAGACGACGACCCGCCGGACCGGGCCGGTGGGCGCGGTGCGGACGTAGCGCACGGAGACGAGGACCTCACGGCCGCCGGGCAGCAGCAGATTGCGCTCGGGCTGGCCGGTGCGGATGGCGAGGCCGCCGTAGGGGTCGGTGAGCTGCCACCAGCGGCGCCCTTCGAGGTCCTCCAGCGGCAGCGCCTTGTCCAGCCGCTGCCCGAGGGCCTCCGCGGCGGACACGGCGGTGATGCGCGCGGCGGCCGCGTTGAAGCAGACGATGTGGCCCTGCTCGTCGGCGACGACGAGCCCGTCGGGCAGGTCGTCGGGGTCGATGCCGAGTTCGGCGAGGTCACCGGCCGGTCGGGCCGCTCCCGGTGCGCTGCTCGTGCCGACACTCATCCCCGTACCCCACCTCCCATCCCGTACGGACGAGGCCCAGGGCACGTCACCCTACTAGCTCTCGGTGACGGAGCGGCACCCTCCGGAGGCGCGCTGTGCACGGGCCGATGCGTAGAGACATACGGCGGCGGCGGTCGCCAGGTTCAGGCTCTCGGCCTTTCCGTGGATCGGGACGCGGACGACGGCGTCGGCGAGGGCGCGGGTCTCCTCGGGGAGCCCCCATGCCTCGTTGCCGAACACCCAGGCGGTGGGGCCGCCCATGGTGCCCTTGTCCAGTTCGGCGTCGAGGTCGTCGGTGCCGGCGCCGTCGGCGGCGAGGATGCGCACCCCGGCGTCACGGAGCCCGGTCACGGCCTGCTCGACGGGGACGCCGACGGCGACGGGCAGATGGAACAGCGAGCCGACGGAGGCGCGCACGGCCTTGGGGTTGTACAGGTCCACGGAGGCGTCGGTCAGCACGACGGCCTCGGCGCCGGCGGCGTCGGCGCACCGCAGGACGGTCCCGGCGTTCCCGGGGTCGCGCACGTGCGCCAGCACGGCGACCAGCCTGGGCCGGGCGGCGAGGATGTCCTCGAACGGCGAGTCGACGAACCGGCACACCCCGACGAGCCCCTGCGGGGTGACGGTGGTGGAGATGTCGGCGATCACGTCCTCGGAGGCGAGGTGGACGCGGGCCCCGGCGGTCCGGGCCTCACCGACGATGTCGGCGTACCGCTCCGCGGCCTCCACGGTGGCGAACAGCTCGACGAGCGTGTCCCCGTACCCGGCCGCCTCCCGCACGGCCTGCGGCCCCTCGGCGAGAAACAGCCGCTCCTTCCCCCGAAAATTCCGCCGAGCGAGCCGCCGCGCGGCCAAGACCCGGGGAGAACGGGGGGAGATCAGCTCGGGGCTGGCGGGGGCCATGTTCTGCTTCACCTTCGGCAACTCTCAGGGCGGGCGTGCGGGTGTGTCCCTAGGGGCGCGGGGAACTGCGCGAGCGGCCACCGCCGGCCCGCGGCCTGACGACGGCGTCAACGCGACGGGACCCGCAGGCGCGAAACCTGCGGGTCCCTACAGTCACGTCGGCTCAAAGCCAGCGCAGCGTCACGCGGCCTTGGGCGCGTTGACGTCCGCCGGCAGCGCCTTCTGCGCGACCTCGACGAGCGCGGCGAACGCACCCGCGTCGTTGACGGCCAGCTCGGCCAGGATCTTGCGGTCGACCTCGACGTTCGCGGCCTTCAGACCCTGGATGAAGCGGTTGTACGTGATGCCGTTGGCGCGGGCAGCGGCGTTGATGCGCTGGATCCACAGCTGACGGAAGTCGCCCTTGCGCTTCTTGCGGTCGTTGTAGTTGTAGACCAGCGAGTGGGTGACCTGCTCCTTGGCCTTGCGGTACAGGCGCGAACGCTGACCGCGGTAGCCGGAGGCCGCCTCGAGGATCGCCCGGCGCTTCTTGTGGGCGTTGACTGCCCGCTTGACGCGTGCCACTTTTTAACTCCTTGTAGCGGGGCCGTGGTTGGACTCACACGGCCCGGAATCGATTGGGTCCCGGTTCCGACGTGCGGCGCTCGTGGCGAGCGCCGGGCACGTCACTTGCCGAGAAGCTTCTTGATCTTCGCGGCGTCGCCCGGGGCCATCTCGGCGTTGCCGGTGAGGCGACGCGTCACGCGGGACGACTTGTGCTCGAGCAGGTGGCGCTTGCCGGCGCGCTCGCGGAGCACCTTGCCGGAGCCGGTGATCTTGAAGCGCTTGCTGGCACCGCTGTGCGACTTGTTCTTCGGCATAGCGCCGTTCTCTCCTCGTCGGTGGCGCTCCGGTGCCCGGTCGTGAAACCGGGCACGGGGTGGAGCGTCGCTCTTGTATGGATGGTGTCCTTCGGGGGCTCGCGCCCCCGGTGGATCACGCCTCGGCGTCGACCTCGACGTCCGCCTCGGCGTTCACGGCGTCGGCGTCCGCGGCGTTCTGCGAGCGGCCGGGGTTGGCCTTCGCCTCGGCCTTGCGGGCCTCCTGCGCCTGGCGGGCCTCGGCCATCGCCTCGGTCTTCTTCTTGTGCGGACCGAGAACCATGATCATGTTTCGGCCGTCCTGCTTCGGGTTCGACTCGACGAACCCGAGGTCCTGGACGTCCTCCGCGAGACGCTGCAGCAGTCGGTATCCCAGTTCGGGACGGGACTGCTCACGACCGCGGAACATGATCGTGATCTTGACCTTGTCGCCCTGCTTGAGGAACCGGACGACATGACCCTTCTTGGTGTCATAGTCGTGCGGGTCGATCTTCGGCCGGAGCTTCATCTCCTTGATGACCGTGTGCGCCTGGTTCTTGCGCGCCTCACGGGCCTTCATGGCCGACTCGTACTTGAACTTCCCGTAGTCCATGAGCTTGCAGACCGGCGGACGGGCGTTCGCCGCGACCTCGACCAGGTCCAGGTCGTACTCCTGGGCAAGCTCCAGTGCCTTGGCCAGGGGGACGATGCCCACCTGCTCGCCACTGGGACCGACAAGTCGCACCTCGGGAACGCGAATCCGGTCGTTGATGCGGGGCTCGGCGCTGATGGATCCTCCTATGTAGCACCACGCGGCAGCCTGGCGGACGGCCACGTAACGTCTGTGTCGTTAGACCTATAACCACGCCGAAGCACAAAAAAATGCCCCGAACGATCACATGCGGGGCTCCAAGCACTACCGGAGCACCGTCGCGAGGGATCGCGGGGCGCACTACCGGGCGACTCCATCGTCCGTACGGAACGATGGCGGCCGCCTGACCGGGGTGACCCGCCGCCCCGGAGGGTGGTCGGGTGGGAGATCGGAGCCTCCACTTGTGGGCCGAACCCGCCTGCTGAGGGGCACGCGTGTCCGACCGGTCGTTACACGAGATTAGCAGCCCGTGCCGGGAACGGCCAATCCGGGCCGACTGGGACCCCGGTCCGGCCTGCGCCTATCGTGTCCCGCATGAGTGACACCTCCCCCGCCGGCCCCGCGGACTCCCCCGGCTCCTCCGACGGCCCCGACTTCGACGAGATGACCCGCGACATCGCCGAGGTCCCCGCGGTCGAGGTGATCGTCACGGTCGCCGTCAACCTGATGAGCGCCGCCGCCGTGAAGCTCGGGCTCACCGAGGAGGGCGACAAGTACAAGGACCTGGACGAGGCCCGCAAGCTGATCACCGCCCTCGCCGGGCTGCTGGACGCGAGCACGACCGAGATCAGCTCCTTCCACGCGGCCCCGCTGCGGGACGGCCTGAAGTCGCTCCAGCTCGCCTTCCGCGAGGCGTCCCTGATCCCGGACGAGCCCGGTCAGGGCCCGGGCGAGAAGTACACGGGCCCGGTCTACGGCTGACTCAGTCCCGTACGTACAGGGGCTCGCCCGGAGGCGTCGTCCCGGCCGGCAGCAGTGCCAGGTCGAGGCCGCGCACCAGGCGGGCCCTCAGTGTTTCGTCGGCGGCGAGCCGTCCGGCGACCGCCCGGGCCGTCTCGGCGGGCACGGCCGCCGGGTCGAGGACGAGGGCAAGCGTGCCGTCGGCCTGGCCCGGTCCCAGATGGGCGCTGACCACGGCGGGCTCGGCGGCCACCGCGGCCCGGACCGCCTCCCGCACCGCCGGATCGGCGAGCGGGTCCGCCGTCGTACGGCCCTCGGCGAGCGCGAGCAGCGCCGGGCCCGTCAGTTCGAACGCCACCGGACCGGCCAGATCGAGGACGACCGTGTCCGCCTTCTCGTGCGCGGCGGCCCGCAGCGCCTGGTGCAGGGGGACGGCGACGGGGCGCGCCCCCGGGTCCCAGCGGGCGAGGGAGTCGGTGGAGGTGAAGGCGGGCAGCGCGGTGCGGGTGCCGGCCTTCAGGGTGGGGACGGCCATGTCGCTGGTCTTCTCGCGGCGCAGCCCGTTCTCGTCCTCCTCCACCTCGCCGAGCACGGCCACCACGGGGACCAGGAGCCGGGCGCCCTTGAGCGCCTCCAGCACCGGGCTCACGGCGGTGCGGTCCTCGGCCCAGGCGGCGAGCGCGGCGCTCAGCCGGGGGTCGGCGGAGCCGTCGTCGTCGGAGTAGCCGGGGTCGGGAATGTTCTTGTTCGCCACGGTCCCCGACCCTATCGGGGGGATGCTGCTGGGCTTGTGCGGGGCCGGTAACCCGGCGGACACGGGATTCACAGGATTCTCAGACATCGCTGACGCGGCTCTAACGTCCGTCTAACGGCCCGCACAGTCGGTGCGCCCACCATCACGGGCATGGAGTCTCCCCGCGCACGCTCGTCCCGGCGCCGCCGTCGGTCACGGCCGCTCCTCGCCGTGGTGATCGCCGCCGTCGCCGTGGTGGGTGTCACGGCCGGCGGGACCGTCTACGTGCAGGCACGGGAGCACTCCGGCGGCGAGCCCGTATCGTCGGCGACCGCGACGCCCTCGGCGTCGGTGTCGGCGTACGAGGCGGCGGGCGGGGAGGTGTCGGTGGACGAGGTGACGGTGCCCGAGGTGGATCACGACGCGCTGCTGGCCGAGGCGATGGAGTCGGTGGCCGTCCCCGGCGACGCGCGGGTCTCCGTGGCCGTGCTCGCGCTGGACAGCGGCGCCGGGGCCACGTACGGCGACTCCGCCTTCGACACGGCGAGCATCGTGAAGGTCGACATCCTGGCGGCGCTGCTGCTCCGGGCGCAGGACGCGGGACGGCGGCTCACCACGGCCGAGAAGACGTACGCCGCCGCGATGATCCGGAACAGCGACAACGACTCGGCGTCGGCGCTGTGGCGGTCCATCGGCGCGGCGGAGGGGCTGGACGCGGCGAACGAGCGGCTCGGGCTGACCGCCACCGAGGGCGGCGCCGGCATGCTGTGGGGGCTGACCCAGACGACGGCCGCCGACCAGCTCACCCTGCTCAGGCAGATCTTCGGGACGGACTCTGCATCGGACTCGGGCTCTGACTCTGACTCGGCGCTGAGCGCGGACTCGCGGTCGTACGTCCAGGAGCTGATGGGGACCATAGCCGCCGGGCAGCGGTGGGGGGTCTCGGCGGCCGCCGACGGTTCCGCGTGGCGGCTGAAGAACGGCTGGCTGGCGCGGAGCACGACCGGGCTGTGGGACGTGAACAGCATCGGGCGGGTGACCTCGGGCGGGTCGGACTATCTGGTGGCCGTGGTGTCGAACGGCAGCGCCACGCAGGCGGCCGGCATCGCGCTGGTGGAGGCGGCGGCGCGGGCGGCGGTGACGGCGGTCGCCGGGGGCGGGGAGGCGTCGGCGACGGCGGGTCAGTAGGTGTCGTAGCGCTCGCGGCGGGCGCGCCAGACCACGACGGCCGCCACCAGCAGCACCACGCCGACGGCACCGGCGACGGGGGCCGCCCAGCCGTCCGCCGCGGTGTCGGAGCGGGGGGCGTCGGGGCCCGGGCCGAAGTACTCCTCGTCGTACGGCACCGACTTGAGGCCCTGCGGTTTCAGGCCGTCGGCTTCCCTGATCGCGGCGGCGGGGTCGATGAAGCCGTAGCCGCGGGAGTCGTCGCGGCCGCTCTCCGGGGAGTTGCGGGCGGTGTCCTCCAGGAGCTTCTTGATCTGCGCCGGGGTGAGCCCGGGGTGGGCGGCCTTGACCAGGGCCACGGCGCCGGAGACGAACGCCGAGGCCGCGCTCGTCCCCCATCCTTGGTAGTACTTGTGGTCCGGGTCGGCGATGACGACGTCCACGCCGGGCGCGCTGACCGTGGCGTACCAGCGGCGGGTGGAGAACGACGCGCGCGTGCCGTAGCGGTCGACGGCCGTGGCGGCGATGACGCCGGGGTAGGCGGCCGGGTAGGAGATGTGGTCGCCCTTCTCGCCGCCGTTGCCGGCCGAGGCGACGACGACGGCGCCCTTCTTCAGCGCGTACTGGACGGCCTCGTCCTCGGCGGGTTCCGGGTGGGCGGAGGCGGAGTCGTCGCCGAGGGAGAGGTTGATGACGTCGGCGCCCTGGTCGGCGGCCCAGCGGATGCCTTCGGCGAGGGCGTTGCCGCGGGTGCTGCGGGCCTTGGCGCGCTGCGGGTCGCCGTCCTCCAGGATGACCCGGACGGGGAGGATCTTGGCCTCGGGGGCGATGCCGAGGACGCCGTCGCCGTCGGCGTAGCCGTGTCCGTGACCGGCGATGATGCCGGCCATGGCGGTGCCGTGGCGGGCCCAGGCGCGGTCGCCCTCCTTCGCGCCGAAGCCGACCATGTCCTTGCCGGGCAGGACGTTGTCCTCCAGGTCGGGGTGGTCGGCCTCGACGCCGGTGTCCAGGACGGCGACGGTGATGCCCTTGCCCTTGGTGGTCTGCCAGATCTCCTGGGTGTGGAGGGCGTCCAGGGCCCACTGCTGGCCGCGTATGCCGTCCGCGTGGGCGGGGGCGGCGGGCAGCAGGGCGACGGCGCCGGCGAGGAGGCAGCACAGGATCCCGGCCCGGCGGGTCGTGGGGCGGCGGCTCATCGGGACTGCTCCGGGGGCGGCGAGGCGGCGGTTCTGCGCAGGCCGCGCTCGACGCGGTCGGCGAGGCCCTGCGCCTCGTGGCCGAGTCCGGCCTGGCCGGGGGCGGTGGTGGCGCCGGACGCGGTGGCCTCCGCGGCGGGCTGGGGGGTGTCGACGGCGCGGCCGTCGGCCCAGCCGGAGACGGTGTAGACGACGACCGGGGCGTCGGTGAGCACGGAGATCGTCCAGGAGGCGCGCTGCTTGGCGCCGAAGCCGGCGGCGACGGTGCCCTTCACGGCGTACGGCCTGGGCATCAGGTCGTCGCGCTTGGCGAGGCCCTCCTTGGTGAAACGGGCGTCGAGGGCGCGCATCGCCGTCGCGTCGGCGGTGGTGAAGAGCAGTCCCACGGTGGTGACGTAGCTCTGGGTGGCGTCGGTGTAGGTGGCGCGCAGGAGCCTGCGGCAGCCGACCGGGGCGAGGGCGGTGCGCAGGAGCGGGTCGAGGGCTTCGGCGCAGTCGCCGTCCGGGGCGACGCCGATCCGGGTCCAGGTGCGGTCGGCTCCGCCGGGGCCGGCGCCCTGTCCGTCGACGGTGCGGGGGAAGAGGTCGTCGACGGGGACGTTGTGCCACAGGCCGCCGGCGGTGGCGTACGAGGTCCGCTCGGCCGCGTCCGCGGAGCCGCCGACGAGCCAGCTCCCGGTGACGGCCCCGCCGATCAGCCCGAGCCCGAGCACGACACAGGCGGCCGCGACGACGGCCCGCTGACGCGCGCCCATCCCCTGCCGCACGGGCTCCCCGAACCCCTCGGGCTCCGCGAACGACACCACGGGCCGCGTGGCCCCCGGCGCCCCACCGGGCACGAGCGGCGCACTCCAGGAGAGCGCGGGGTCGGGCCCGGCCGAGGCGGAGAAGTCGGGGTGCGAGACGGGGGATACGGGGGTCCAGGCGGGGTGGGAGTCGGGGGTGCCGGTGGCGGGGGGCGCGAAGGGGGAGTTGGCGGGCGCGGCGGGGCGTGGGCCGGTGGTGGTTCCGTTGCCGGGGGCGGGAGCGGGGCGCTGGCCGGGGATCGGACGGGCCTCGTGACCGGGTGCCGTGCCGCTGCCGGCGGGGCGTTCCGGGGCCGGGTCGCGGTGCCCGGTGCCGGGGGGCGCGGCGCTGGGCGGCGGAACCCAGCCGCGGGGCAGAGGGCTCCAGGCGCTGTCGGACGCCGGGGGAAGGTAGGAGGACTCGGAGTCACCGGCACGCACGTCGTCCCGCCCGGAGGAACGCGGGGTCGCCCCGGGGGCGGGGGCCTCACGACGGACATCGGCACCGGCACCACGCGGGGCGTTCGGGCCGACGGCACCGGTCGGGGTCGGACCACTCGCGCGGGGCGCGTCGGGACCGGCAGGGCGGGCGGGACTCTGGCCGCTCGGACGGAAACCGTCGGCCGAGCTGGCAGGACGGGAGCCGTCCAGCCCGGTCGGAGCGACCGCCCCAGTCGGGGTCGGGCCGCTCGCGCGGGGGGCGTCAGGTCCTGCCGGACGGGCCGCGGCCGCGCCGGTCTGGGTCGGACCACTCGCGCGGGGCGCGTCAGAACCGGCAGGGCGGGCGGGGGCCTGGCCACTCGGACGGAAACCGTCGGCCGAGTCGGCGGAACGGGACCCGTCCAGGCCGGTCGGAGCGACCGCCCCAGTCGGGGTCGGGCCGCTCGGACGGGGCGCCTCGGGACCGGCAGGGCGGGCGGGACTCTGGCCGCTCGGACGGAACCCCTCGGCCGGGACGGCAGGACGGGAGCCGTCGAGGCCCGTCGGAGCGACCGCGCCGGTCGGGGTCGGACCACTCGCGTGGGGCGCGTCGGGACCCGTGTGGCGGGAGTCGTCCAGGCCGGTCGGAGCGACCACGCCGGTGGGGTTCGGGCCATTCGGGCGGAAGGCGTCGGGCCCGACCGGAGGGCGGGCCGGGCCCTGACCGGACGGACGGAAGCCGTCGTCCGCGCCAGCCGCATGGGAACCGTCCAGGCCGGTCGATACGACCGAGCCGGACGGGTCCGGGCCAGCCGGGCCGCTCGGGCGGAAGCCGTCGTCCAGGCCGGCCGAACCGGAGCCGGCCGGGCCGCCGCTGCGCGGGCCGGTCGAGTCGGCAGACGTCGGACGGGCCGTGGCCGGCCCGCTCGGGCGGGTCGCGTCCTGACCGGCCGGGCGGGAGCCGTCCGGGCCCGTCTGGCGCGGACCCGTCCAACCGGGACGGCGGAAGTCGTGCAGGCCGCCGGGAGCGGCAGCGGGGCGGGGGACGTCCGAGGCGTGATTCGAACCCTGGGTACCCGGGCCCTCGGCCGAACCCGGGACGTCCCGGGCCCCGGTGGCCCCGGGAGCCGTCTCCGGGCGGGGCGGCCACGAGGCACTCGGCGCCGGGGTGCGGGGCTCGTCGGCCGCCGCCGGGCGGGTCGGCGGCGCGACGGGCGGCTCCGGGCGAGCAGGCGACGAGGCACCCGGGCTCAGGTGGGCCGACGCAGCAGGACCCGGTGCCAGGTGGGCCGACGACGACGCACCGGGGGCCGGGTGAGCAGGCGACGGTGAGCCCGGGGTCAGGTGGGCCGCTGACGGGGAGCCCGGTGCCGGATGGGCCGCTGACGAAGCACCCGGGGCCGGGTGAACAGGCGCCGCGGCACCCGGGGCCAAGTGGGCCGCTGACGGGGAGCCCGGTGCCGGATGGGCCGCTGACGAAGCACCCGGGGCCGGGTGAACAGGCGCCGCGGCACCCGGGGTCAGGTGAGCCGCTGACGGGGAGCCCGGTGCCGGGTGAGCAGGCGGCGCAGCACCCGGGGTCAGGTGAGCCGCTGACGGGGAGCCCGGTGCCGGATGGGCCGACGACGCCGCGCCCGGCGCCGGGTGTGCCGGAGGCGGCGGGGTGTCGGGGAAGCGGGCCGATGCGGGGGGCGGGGGCGGGGTGTCCGCACGGTTGGCTGTGTGGGCCGGGCGGTCGAAGGCCGACCACTTCGCGTCCCCGGCCGGGTCGGAGGCCGACCAGTTCGCGTCCCCGGCCGGATCAGGGGCCGACCAGTTCACGTCCCCGGCCGGGTCGGAGGCCGACCAGTTCGGGTTCTCGGCGGGGTCGGAGGCCGGCGGGGCCTGGGCGGGGCGTGGGGGGACCTCCGGGCGTGGGGGGATCGAGGCGCGGCGTGCTTCCGTGCTCAATGCGCCCCCCGTTTCCTCGTGCCCGGGCCGTCGTTCTCGTACGCGGGCCCGCGTGTGTGCCGCGGCGGCCCGGTGCGGACGTCGTGGTCCGTCCTGGGCACGCATACCCGCACGACCCGGCCGGCATCCCGACGTGGCTTCCCGGCCGGAGCCGTCCTCCGTGTGCGCGTCACTCTACGGCTTGTTCCGGCGCGAACGGGAACCAGTCCGCGGCCCCGGGGCATCTGCCCGGATCGTCCCCCTACCCTGCGGTAATCCAGTCTGGCAGGCTTCGTTCATGACTGCGCGCGCCGCCGACCGGGCCCGGTACGACCGGGCCACCGAGCATCTCGACGCCCCCGTCGCGATCGTCGATCTGGAGGCTTTCGACGCCAACGCCGCCGATCTCGTGCGGCGGGCCGGCGGCAAGCCGATCCGGGTGGCGAGCAAGTCGGTGCGCTGCCGGGCCCTGCTGGAGCGTGTGCTCGCCAGGGACGGCTTCGCCGGTGTCATGTCCTTCACCCTCGCCGAGTCCCTGTGGCTCGCGCGCTCCGGGTTCGAGGACATCCTGCTCGCCTACCCCTCGGCCGACCGTTCCGGCTTCGCCGAGCTGGCCGTCGACCCCAAGCTCGCCGGCGCCGTCACCGTCATGATCGACGACGTGGCGCAGCTCGACCTGATCGACGCCTCCCGGGCCGGCGGCACCGAAGTGGTGCGGGTCTGCCTGGAGTTGGACACCGCGCTGAAGCTGTTCGGCGGCCGGGTGCGGGTCGGCGCCCTGCGTTCACCGCTGCACTCGCCGTCCCAGGTGGCGGACCTGGCGCGGGCGGTGAGCCGCCGGCCGGGCTTCAAGATCGTCGGGATCATGGCGTACGAGGGCCATGTCGCGGGCGTCGGCGACTCGCTCGCGGGACGGCCGCTGCGCTCGCGGGCGATCCGGCTGATGCAGGCCACCGCCCGGCGTGAGCTGGCGGAGCGGCGCGCCGCGGTGGTGCGCGCGGTGCGGGCCGTCGTACCGGATCTGGAGTACGTCAACGGCGGGGGCACCGGCAGTGTGGAGAGCACCGCCGCCGAGTCCTCGGTGACGGAGATCGCCGCGGGGTCCGGCCTGTACGTGCCGCGGCTGTTCGACAACTACACGTCGTTCAGCGGCCGTCCGGCCGCCCTGTTCGCGCAGCCCGTGGTGCGGCGGCCGGGGGTCGGGGTCGTGACGGTGCTGGGCGGCGGCTACCCCGCCTCCGGTGCCGCCGGCCCGGACCGGCTCCCGGTGCCGTATCTGCCGGAGGGCCTGCGCTACGACCCCCAGGAGGGGCCGGGCGAGGTGCAGACCCCGCTGCTCGGCTCCCCCGCCGACGATCTGCTGATCGGCGACAAGGTGTGGTTCCGGCACGCGAAGGCCGGTGAGCTGTGCGAGCGGTTCGAGGTGCTGCACCTCGTCGAGGGCGACCGGGTGACGGCGACCGTCCCGACGTACCGGGGCGAGGGCCACACCTTCCTCTAGCAGGGCAGGGGGCCACACCTTCCGATAGCAGGACAGGAGAACGGCCTTACAGCGGGGTGACGTACGCGCCCGAGATCCCGCCGTCCACCAGGAAGTCGCTGGCGTTGACGAAGGAGGAGTCGTCGCTGGCCAGGAAGGCGACGGCGGCGGCGATCTCCTCCGCCTCGGCGAACCGGCCGAGCGGGATGTGGACCAGGCGGCGGGCGGCCCGCTCGGGGTCCTTGGCGAACAGCTCGCGCAGCAAAGGGGTGTTGACCGGTCCGGGGCACAGCGCGTTCACCCGGATCCCCTCGCGGGCGAACTGCACGCCCAGTTCGCGGGACATCGCCAGCACGCCGCCCTTGGAGGCGGTGTACGAGATCTGCGAGGTCGCGGCGCCCATCCTCGCCACGAAGGACGCCGTGTTGATGATGGAGCCCCTGCCCTGGCGCCGCATGTAGGGGAGGGCGGCCTTGCAGCACAGGTAGACGGAGGTGAGGTTGACCTCCTGGACGCGTTTCCAGGCGTCGAGGCCGGTGTCGAGGATGGAGTCGTCGTCGGGCGGGGAGATGCCCGCGTTGTTGAAGGCGATGTCGACACTGCCGTAGGTGTCGTACGCCGTCCTGAAGAGGGCTTCGACCTGCTCGGCGTCGGTGACGTCGGTCCTGACGAAGAGTCCGCCGACCTCCTCGGCGGCCGCCTTGCCGGCGTCCTCGTCGATGTCGGCGCAGACGACGTGCGCGCCCTCGGAGGCGAGCCGGCGGGCGGTGGCGAGGCCGATGCCGCTGCCGGCTCCGGTGATGACGGCCGTACGGCCGACGAGGCGACGGCAGACGATGCCCTCGGTGGATGCGGTCACTGTGCGGGGCCCTCCGTGCTGATGAAGACGTTCTTGGTCTCGGTGAAGGCGGTCAGGGCGTCCGGGCCCAGCTCACGGCCGACCCCGGACTGCTTGTAGCCGCCGAAGGGGGTCCAGTAGCGGACGCTGGAGTGGGAGTTGACGGACAGGTTCCCGGCGCGCACGGCACCCGAGACGCGCAGGGCGCGGCCGATGTCCCGCGTCCACAGGGATCCGGAGAGGCCGTAGGGGGTGTCGTTGGCGAGCCGGATCGCGTCCGCCTCGTCGGTGAAGGGGAGCAGCACGGCCACGGGGCCGAAGATCTCCTCGCGGGCGGCGTCGGAGTCGGGCGCGGCGCCGGTGAGGACGGTCGGCGGGAACCAGAAGCCGGGCCCCTCGGGTGCCGTGCCGCGCAGGGCGGGGGCGTCGTCGGGCACGAACGACCGCACACGGTCGACCTGTTGACGGGAGATCAGCGGGCCCATCCGGGTCGCCTCGTCGGCGGGGTCGCCGACCACGACGGCCGACAGTTCCCGGGCGAGCAGGTCGGCGACCTCGTCGTAGACGGTCTCCTGGACGAGGATCCGGGTGCGGGCGCAGCAGTCCTGGCCGGAGTTGTCGAGGAACGAGAAGGGGTCGACGGCGGACTTCAGATCGGCGTCGGCGAAGACGATGTTCGGGCTCTTGCCGCCGAGTTCGAGGGTGACGGGCTTGACCTGGCGGGCGCAGCGCTCCATGACCTCGCGGCCGGTGCGGGTGGAGCCGGTGAAGACGATCTTCGCCACGTCGGGGTGGTCGACGAGCGCCCGTCCGGCGACCGCGCCATGACCGGGCAGCACCTGGAAGAGATGCTCGGGCAGGCCCGCTTCCAGGGCGAGTTCGGCCAGTCTGAGCGCGGTCAGCGGGGTGGTCTCGGCGGGTTTGAGGACGACCGCGTTGCCGGCGGCGAGGGCCGGGAAGGAGCCCCAGGCGGCGATCGGCATGGGGAAGTTCCAGGGGGCGATCACGCCGACGACGCCGAGCGGTTCGTGGAAGGTGATGTTCCAGCCGCCGGGGACGGGGATCTGCCGGCCGGTGAGGCGTTCGACGCCGCCGGCCGCGTAGAGCAGCAGGTCGCGGGCGTTGCCGGCCTCCCAGCGGGCGTTGCCGAGGAGGTGCCCGGCCTCGCGGACCTCAAGGCGGGCCAGCTCTTCGAGGTGGCTGTCGACGGTGTCGGCGAAGCGGCGCAGCAGCCGGGCCCGGTCGGCGGGGGCCGCGGCGGCCCAGCCGGTCTGGGCGGCGCGGGCGCGGACGACCGCGCGGTCCACGTCGGCGGCGTCGGCGGCCGGGACGGTGGCGACGACCTCCTCGGTGGCGGGGTCGAGGACGATCAGCTCGTGCGGGTGCTGGTCGGACTGGTCGGACACGGACGGACCTTTCCCGGGCGTCACTGGACGGTTCACAGGCGTTCGAAGGAGCGGCGCAGCTCCCAGTCGGTGACGGCGGCGTCGAAGGCGTCCAGCTCGACGCGGGCCATGTTGCGGTAGTGGGCGACGACGTCCTCGCCGAACGCGGCCGCCGCGAGCGGGCTGGCCGACCAGAGTTCGGCTGCCTCGCGCAGGGTGGTGGGGACGTGCGCGAGTCCGGCGGCGTAGGCGTTGCCCGTGCAGGGCTCGGGCAGGTCCAGTTTCTGCTCGATGCCGTGCAGTCCGGCGGCGACGAGCGCGGCGACCGCGAGGTGCGGGTTGACGTCCCCGCCGGGCAGCCGGTTCTCGAACCGCAGCGAGCGGCCGTGTCCCACGACCCGCAGGGCGCAGGTGCGGTTGTCGTGGCCCCAGGCGACGGCGGTGGGGGCGAAGGAGCCGGGCTGGAACCGTTTGTAGCTGTTGATGTTGGGGGCGTGGAGCAGGGAGAAGTCGCGCAGCGCGGCGAGCTGGCCCGCGAGGAAGTGCCGCATGGTGTCGGTCATGCCGCCGTCGGCGGCGGCGAAGGCGTTGCGGCCGTCGGCGTCCGTGAGCGAGAGGTGGATGTGGCAGGAGTTGCCCTCGCGCTCGTTGTACTTCGCCATGAAGGTGAGCGAGACGCCCTCCTGGGCGGCGATCTCCTTGGCGCCGGTCTTGTAGACGGCGTGCTGGTCGCAGGTGACGAGCGCCTCGTCGTAGCGGAAGGCGATCTCGTGCTGGCCGGGGTTGCACTCGCCCTTGGCGGACTCGACGGTGAGGCCGGCGCCGGCCATCTCGTTGCGGATCCGGCGCAGCAGCGGCTCGACCCGGCCGGTGCCGAGGATCGAGTAGTCGACGTTGTACTGGTTGGCCGGGGTGAGCCCGCGGTAGCCGGCGTCCCAGGCGGCCTCGTAGGTGTCCTTGAAGACGATGAACTCCAGCTCGGTGCCGACCTGGGCGGTCAGTCCGTGCTCGGCGAGGCGCTCCAGTTGGCGGCGCAGGATCTGGCGGGGGGCGGCGACCACGGGCGCGCCGTCGTTCCAGGCGAGGTCGGCGATCACCAGGGCCGTGCCGGCGTTCCACGGGACGCGGCGCAGGGTGGTGAGGTCGGGGCGCATGGCGAAGTCGCCGTAGCCGTTGTCCCAGGAGGACATGGCATAGCCGTCGACGGTGTTCATCTCGGTGTCGACGGCGAGGAGGTAGTTGCAGCCCTCGGTGCCGTGCCGCAGGACCTCGTCGAGGAAGAAGCGGGCGGCGAACCGCTTGCCCTGGAGCCGCCCTTGCATGTCGGGGAAGGCCAGGACGACAGTGTCGATCTCACCGCTCGCGACGAGGGCGTGCAGTTCCTCGACACCGAGCGGGGGTGTGCGGTCTGCCACGGGAGGGCCTCCTTCGGGGCTTTCCTCGGCTGTTTCCGGGCGGCCGGGAGCCATAAGGTATTGCGGAGAACCATTGCTTGGGAAGGGGGCACGGCCGGTGTCGGTGGACGCGGACGGATCGGCGAGCGGGTCGTACGGCGACCGGCTGACGCAGGTGCTGCGCCCGGTGCGGGCCGGCAACGGCTTCGAGGAGGCGCTGGAGCAGATCCTCCAGGTGGTCCGCCTGGGCCTGGTCCCGGCGGGCGGGCGGCTGCCGGCCGAACGGGAGCTGGCGGAGCGGCTCGGGATCAGCCGGGTCACGCTGCGCGAGGTGCTGAAGGTGCTCCAGGACCAGGGCCTGCTGGAGTCCCGGCGCGGCCGGTACGGCGGGACGTTCGTGCTGCCCCGGCCGGACGGGGGCGGAGGCGAGGCCGCGCTGCGGCGCCGGATCGCCGAGGTCGACGTCGAGGACGTCCTGCGGTTCCGGGAGGTGCTGGAGTCCGGCGCGGCGGGGCTGTGCGCGGCGCACGGGCTGACCGGTGAGCGCGCGGACCGGCTACGTGAGGCGCTGGCCCGGACCGCGGACGCCCCGCTGGCCGACTACCGGCGGCGGGACACCCTGCTCCATCTCACCCTGGCCGAGCTGTGCGGTTCGCCCTCGCTGGCGGCGCGGTACGCGGCGGTGCGGGCGACGGTGAACGACCTGCTCGACTGCATCCCGCTGCTGGTGCGCAATCTGGAGCACTCGCAGCGCCAGCACACCGCCCTGGTGGAGGCGGTCCTCGACGGGGACGCGGACGGGGCGCGGGAGATCGCGCGCGAGCACTGCGCGGGGACGGCGGCCCTGCTTCGGGGGTTCCTGACGTGAAAAGGTATGCGTAGAGTCCATTGGGATGACGAGCGGTGGGCGGGAGGGCGGATGGTGAACGGCGGACGGCCGCTGATCGGTGTGAGCACCTATCTGGAGGCCGGTACGCGCTGGGGCGTGTGGGAGCTGGAGGCCGCGCTGCTGCCGGCCGGCTACCCGCGGCTGGTGCAGCGGTCGGGCGGTCTGGCCGCGATGCTCCCGCCGGACGCCCCGGAGCACGCCGCGGCGACGGTCGCCCGGCTGGACGGCCTGGTCGTCGCGGGCGGGCCCGATGTGGAGCCGGTGCACTACGGCGCCGAGCGCGACCCCCGCACCGGCCCCCCGGCCCGGGAGCGGGACGCGTGGGAGCTGGCGCTGATCGACGCGGCGCTCGCGGCGGACGTGCCGCTGCTCGGCGTCTGCCGGGGCATGCAGCTCCTGAACGTGGCGCTGGGCGGCACGCTGACCCAGCACATCGACGGGCACGTGGAGACCGTCGGCGTCTTCGGCCACCACCCGGTCAAGCCCGTCCCCGGCACGCTCTACGCGGAGGCGGTGCCGGAGGAGAGCGACGTACCGACCTATCACCACCAGGCGGTGGACCGCCTCGGCTCGGGCCTGCTCGCGTCGGCGCACGCGGCGGACGGCACCGTGGAGGCGATCGAACTGCCCGCCGCCGGATGGGTGCTGGGCGTGCAGTGGCACCCGGAGATGGGCCGGGACCTGCGGGTGATGCGGGCACTGGTACGGGCGGCGGCCGCCCGCTGAATCCGCGAACCCTGGGCGTGACCGGTCCTAACCCCGCGTCAGGGACAGCAGCTCCCGGGCCGGTCCCGTCGGGCGGTGGCCCGTGGGCCAGACCGCGCGCAGGTCGCGGGCGAGGGTCACACCGTCCACCGGGATGTCGACCAGGCGGCGCAGCGCCAGCTCCTCCCCCACCGCGAGTTCGCTCAGGACGGCGGGGCCCGCCCCGCTCACCGCGGCCGCCTTGACCGCGGTGGTCGAGGACAGCTCGATCAGCGGCCGGGCCAGCCCGCCGAGCGCGGTGTCCAGGACCTGCCGGGTGCCGGAGCCCTTCTCGCGCAGGATCAGCGGGGTCGACGCCAGCTCGGCGGCGGGCAGGGCGCGTCGGCGCCGGGCCCAGGGGTGCCCGGGGGCGACCACCACGACGAGGTGGTCGTGGGCGATGACCGTCGAGTCCAGGCCGCCCGGCACCGTCAGCCCCTCCACGAACCCGAGGTCGGCCTCCCCGGAGAGCAGCCGCTCGGCGACCGCCGCCGAGTTCCCGGCGAGCAGCGAGACGGCCGTGTCGGGGCGCTGGGCGCGCAGCGCGAGGAGCCAGCCCGGCAGCAGGTACTCGGCGATCGTCATGCTGGCCGCCACCCGCAGCCGGGAGTCCCGCCGGTCCCGCAGCGCCTGGGCGCCCGCGTCGAACGCCTCCGCCGCCTCGACGATCCGCCGGGCCCAGTCGGTGACCAGCGCGCCCGCGTCGGTGAGCCGCGAGCCGCGCGGTGAGCGGTCGACGAGGGCCACGCCGAGCTGGCGTTCCATGGAGCGCACCCGGCTGCTCGCGGCGGGCTGGGTGATGCCCAGCTCGCGCGCGGCCTGGCCGAGGCTGCCCAGCCGGGCCACGGCCAGCAGCAGTTCCAGCGCGCCCAGGTCCGGGACCCGATGGGCCAGCGAACCGACGACCTCGGGCTGTTCCTGCGCACTCCCCATAAGGCCAGTTTATGCCCCCATAGAGTCATCCTCCCTGGTCGCGGCGGTCCGGCCGGGCGACCGTGGAGCCATGGTCACCGCAGCCCATCCCCTGCCCGCGCACCTCGGCCCCCACCCCGGGCCCCGCGCAGCCGCCGTCCGGCACCTCGGACCGAACTGGTACGCCACCGTCATGGGCACGGCGATCGTGGCCACCGCGGGGGCCGCGCTGCCGTTCCCGGTGCCGGGGCTGCGCCCGCTGTGCGCGGCCGTGTGGGCGCTGTCCCTGGCCCTGCTGGTGACCCTGCTGACGGCCCGTGCCCTGCACTGGCGCCATCACCGCGACCGGGCCCGCGCCCATCTGCTGGACCCGGCGACGGCGCCCTTCTACGGCTGTCTCGCGATGGCCCTGCTGGCCGTGGGCGGCGGCGCGCTCGCCGTCGGCCGGGACTGGATCGGCGTCCGGGCGGCGGTCCTGCTCGACGCCGTGCTGTTCACCGCCGGGACGGCCGTGGCGCTCACGGCCGCGGTCGCCGTGCCGTACCTGATGGCCGTACGGCATCGGGTGGCGGCCGCGGAGGCGACGCCCGTGTGGCTGCTGCCGCTCGTGGCGCCCATGGTGTCGGCGGCGCTCGGGCCGTCGCTGGTGCCGTATCTGCCGGCCGGGCAGGCCCGGCAGACGCTGCTGTTCGGCTGTGTCGCGCTGTTCGGGCTGAGCCTGTGCGCGACGCTGCTGATGCTGCCGCTGGTCTTCGGGCGGCTGCTGACGGGCGGGCCGCTGCCGACGGTGCTGGTCCCGACGCTCTTCCTGGTGCTGGGGCCGCTGGGGCAGTCCACCACCGCGGCCGGGAAGTTCGCCGAGGTCGCCCCGGGCGTGGTGCCCGGCCCGGACGGGCGGGGCTTCGCGGTGTTCGCCGTGCTGTACGGGGTGCCCGTGACGGGGTTCGCGCTGCTGTGGGCGGCGCTGGCGACCGCCCATGTGGTGCGGGCCCGGCGGCGGGGCATGGGGTTCGCGATGACCTGGTGGGCGTTCACGTTCCCGGTGGGCACCTGTGTGACCGGCGCGGCGGCGCTGGCCCGGCACACCGGCCTCGCGGCCTTCGACGTCCTGGCGGGCGTGCTGTACGCCGTCCTGGTGGGTGCCTGGCTGGTGGTCGGGGCGCACACCGTGCGCGGGCTGGTCAGCGGAGAGCTGCTCGCAGGGCCTCGCCCAGCACCCTCGGCGCCTCGGCCAGCGACGGTCCGTACCACGTCAGGTGCCGTCCGCTGACGAGCGCGTGGGGCAGCCCGGGGAACGCCTCGGGGCCGTCGTCCTCGGTGAAGCGGTAGGGCTCGTCGGGCAGCACCACGAGGCCGGGCCCGGCGGCCCGCAGCTCCTCCAGGGGAATCCTCGGATAGCGCTCCGGATGGCCGCGGTACAGATGGTCGACGCCGAGGCGGGCGAGCACGTCCCCGGCGAAGGTGTCACGGCCCAGCACCATCCACGGGCGGCGCCAGATCGGTACGACGGCCGTGGCCCGGGGCGTGAGGGGGTCCGGCCGCTCCCAGCGCTCCTGGGCCTCGTCCAGCCAGCGCGGCCGGGTGGCGGCACCGCAGGCCCTCAGCACCCGCTCCAGTTCCCGGAAGGCCGCGGGGACGTCCCGCACCTCGGTCACCAGCACCTCGGTGCCGGTGGCGCGCAGCGCGTCGAGGTCGGGGGCGCGGTTCTCCTCCTCGTTGGCGATCACCAGGTCGGGGCGGAGCGCGGTGATCCGTTCGAGGTCGGGGTTCTTGGTGCCGCCGATCCGGGTGACGTCGAGGCCCGCCGGACGGCCGCACCAGTCGGTGGCCCCGGCCAGCACCCCCGGCACCGACACGGCGACGGCCTCGGTGAGCGAGGGCACCAGCGAGACGACCCGCACTAGCGCTTCCGGCCGCGGTCCCGGTCCCGGACCGCCTCGATGTGTTCCGCGACCGCGACGACGACCACCCGGGTGTCCGGTTCGGTGGCGCGCCAGCGGTGCCGGACGCCGCCGGTCAGGTACAGGGTGTCGCCGCGGCCCAGACGGTACGCGCGGCCCTCGGCCTCGATCTCGACGGCTCCGTCGGCGACGTACAGGAGCTGGTCGTTGCGGTACTGGAACTCGCGGCCCGGGTCCTGCTCGCCGGTGAACTCGGAGGCGTGCATCTGGTGGTGTCCGCGCACCAGGGACCGGGAGCGCGGCTCGGGTCCCGGCCCGGTGGCCTCGGTGACGTCGGCACGCACGACGTCGACGCTGCACGCCGGGTCGGCGGCGGCGAGGAGTTCCACGGCGGTGGTGCGCAGCGCGTCGGCGACCTTCTCCAGGGAGCCGGTGGAGGGCCGCGCCCGGTCGTTCTCGATCTGGCTCAGGAACGGCACCGACAGGCCGCTGCGCTCGGCCACGACGGCGAGGGTGAGCTGGAGGGAGCGGCGGCGCCGTCGCACGGCCGCGCCCACGCGCAAGGGTTGTTCTTTGTGGTCGCCCATCGCTCCGGCTCCCTCCTTCGCTCGTCGTCCCGGCGCCTCGCGCCCTCACGTCCGTCCGCTGTGTTCTCTCCGAGGAGTTCTCTGCACCCTACGCATGTTCGGCAAACCGTTTCATGTGCCCGTCGCATCGAGGGCGCGCGGGGTGGCGCGCGACCCGACAGTTCACGCCAGCCGACGGGGCGGCCGGCGCGGCGGGCGAGCGCCCGCCCGGTTCGTTCTCGGTTCAATGCGCGGACGGCCGCGAGTGTTCCCGCTCGTGGCCGCCCGCGCAAGACTCAGGCCCGGGGCTGGGCATGGCTCTGCGTGGTTGGCCGGATCTGTGCCGTGGCGGCGGGGCGGACGGGGCGGGCCGCGGGGCGGGCCGGACGGCACGAGGGGCGGGCACCGGTCCACGTCCGAGAACGTGTTCCGGCGCCCGCCCCTCGTCGGGCGGCCGCGGTGCTGTCAGGTCACCGGCCCGCCCCGCTCTTCTCCCCCGATTCGGCCACCGGTACCCACTTCTCGACGAGACCGGGGTGTTCCTTCAGCCAGGTACGGACCACGTCCTGTTCCCCGCCCTTGCCGGCCTGCTGGATCCGCGCCTCCAGACCGGTGAGCTGTTCCTCGGTCATCGAGAAGTCCTTCAGCCAGGCGCCGACCTCGGGCCGGTCGGCGGCGAGGTCCCGGCGCGCGATGGTGTGCACGCCGTCGCCCTGGCCCCAGGCGCCCTCGGGGTCCTTGAGCTTCTTCAGGTCGTACTCGCTGTACGCCCAGTGCGGGGACCAGAGCGTGACGGCGATGGGCTGCTTCTTGGCGTACGCGCGCTTGAGTTCGGCGAGCATCGCGGGGGTGGAGCCGTCGACGACCTCGTAGGCGTCCTCCAGGCCGTAGCGCGGGAGGACCTCGTCCTTGAGCAGGCCCATCATTCCGGCGCTGGGCTCGATGCCGGTGATGCGGCCGCCGAACTCGGAGGCGTGGGCCTTGAGGTCCGCCAGCGTGTTCACGTCCTTCATGTACGCGGGGACGGTCAGCTCCAGGGAGGTGGGTCCGTACCACTTGCCGAGGTCGGCGAGCTGATCGCCGTACTTCTTCCAGTACTCGGCGTGGGTGGTGGGGAGCCAGGCGTCGGTCTGGAAGTCGATCCGGCCGGTGGCGAGGCCGGTGTAGAGGGGGCCGGCGGTGTACTGGGTGGCGGTCACCTCGAAGCCGCGCCGCTCCAGGAGTTCCTTCCAGAGGTAGGTGGAGGCGATGCCCTCGTCCCAGGGGATGTAGCCGATGGTGATCTTCTCGCCCCGGCCGACGTTGGTGGCGGAGGTGTCGGCGGGGCCGCCCTTGGAGCCGGTCAGGCCGAGGCCGCCGGCCGCGAGCGCGAGGACGACCACGCCGACGACGGCGACGGCCGCGCGCGGGCGGTACGTCCACATCGTCGTCCGGGCCTTGGCGGCGGCGCGGCGGCCGAGCGGGGAGATGCGGGTGCCGAGGGCGCCGGTCATCCGGTCCAGGTAGATCGCGAGGACGACGATGCCGAGGCCCGCCTCGAAGCCGAGGCCGATGTCGAGCCGGCCGATGGCCTCGTTGACGGCGCCGCCGAGGCCGCCGGTGCCGACCATGCCGGCGATGACGACCATCGACAGGCCGAGCATGATGACCTGGTTGACGCCCGCCATGATGGTGGGCAGGGCCAGCGGGAGCTGCACCCGCAGCAGGGTGTCGCGGGGCCGGGTGCCGAACGCCTCGGCGGCCTCCACGAGTTCGGCGTCGACCTGGCGGATGCCCAGCTCGGTCATGCGGACGCCGGGGGCGAGCGCGAAGATCAGGGTGGCGACGACACCGGCCGGGACGCCCATGCCGAAGAACAGGATGGCCGGGATCAGCAGCACCATCGACGGCATGGTCTGGAGCAGGTCCAGGACGGGCCGCAGGGCGGTGGCGACCGCCTTGGAACGGGCGGCCCAGATGCCCAGCGGGACCGAGATCACCAGGGCGATCAGGGTCGCCACGAGCACCAGGGAGAGCGTCGACATCGCCTCGTCCCACAGGGCGAGGGAGTCGATCAGCGCGAATCCGGCGAAGGCGAGGACACCGGCGGCGAGCCCGCGCAGCCACCAGGCGAGCACGGCGAGGATGCCGGCGAGGAGCAGCGGCTCGGGGGCGGTGAGGACGGCGTCGAGACCGTCGTAGAGGCCCTCGACGACGGTCTTGACCGCGTCGAAGAGCCAGGACAGGTGGGTGACAAGCCAGTCGACGCCGGAGTCGACGTGGTCGCCGAGGTGGAACCTAGGCACGGGCGGTCACCTTCTTCGTCCCGTCGCAGGGCAGGCCGATGTCCAGGGCGTCCGCCCGGGTGTCGGTCCAGGTTCCGGAGCGGGTGTCGCCGAGGAAGCGGACCAGGCGCTGCCGCGGGACGACGCCGACGAGCCCGCGGGCGCCGTCGACGACGGCCACCGGGTGCGGCAGCCGGGCGCTGAGCGCGCACAGGGCGGTGAAGGGGGTGTCCGGGGTGGCGGTCTCGCAGCCGCAGTCGGCCTCGTCGCCGTCGGTGCGGGTGTCCATGACGGCGCCCGCGGTGAGCACGCGGGTGCGGTCGACGTCCTGGATGAAGGAGGAGACGTAGTCGTCGCCGGGGCGCAGCAGGATGTCCTCGGCGGTGCCGGTCTGCACGATGCGGCCGTCGCGCATGACGGCGATGCGGTCGCCGAGGCGCATGGCCTCGTTGAGGTCGTGGGTGATGAAGACGATGGTCTTCTTCAGGGTCTGCTGGAGGGTGAGGAGCTGGTCCTGCATGTCGCGGCGGATCAGCGGGTCCAGGGCACTGAAGGACTCGTCCATCAGGAGCAGATCGGCGTCGGTGGCGAGGGCGCGGGCCAGGCCGACGCGCTGCTGCATGCCGCCGGACAGCTCGTCGGGCCAGGACGTCTCCCAGCCGGCCAGGCCGCACAGCCGCAGCGCCTCGGCGGCGCGTTCCTCGCGCTCGGGGCGGGGCACGCCCTGGACGGCGAGGCCGTAGGCGGCGTTGTCGAGGACGCTGCGGTGGGGGAAGAGCGCGAAGTGCTGGAAGACCATGCTGATCTTGCGGGCGCGGACCTCGCGCAGGGCGCGGGCGTCGAGGGCGGTGAGGTCCTGCCCGTCGAAGAGGACGCGTCCGGCGGTCGGCTCCAGCAGACCGTTGAGCATGCGGAGCAGGGTGGACTTTCCGGAGCCGGACAGGCCCATGACGACGAAGATCTGGCCGGGGTCCACCGTGAAGGAGGCGTCGATGACGGCGGCGGTGGTGCCGTCGGCGCGCAGTTCCTCCCGGTCGGCTCCGCCGCGCAGCCGTTCGACCGCCTCTTCCTCTCGTCCGCCGAACACCTTGAACAGATGCTCGGCCTCAAGCCTGGTGGACACGCGTACCTCATCGTTCGGGGACAGGACGGGAGCGGCACGGGCGAAGGGTGCCCGGCGCCGCTCCGGGGCGGCGCCTGCCCTGGTCCGAAGGGGTCAAACGTACGAGTGGTCCTCCTCACAGCGGGTTTGAGCGGAGATCCGCGCGTGCCACGGGAGTGAATACCGGCGGGTCACATGGGCACCCGTGAGGCATGATGCGAGGCGTGACCGGACGACTGATGCTCCTCGACACCGCCTCGCTGTACTTCCGCGCCTACTTCGGGGTGCCGGACTCGGTGCGGGCGCCGGACGGCACCCCGGTCAACGCCGTGCGCGGTCTGCTGGACTTCATCGACCGGCTGGTCAAGGACCACCGGCCCGACGAGCTGGTGGCGTGCATGGACGCCGACTGGCGTCCGAAGTGGCGGGTCGACCTGATCCCCTCGTACAAGGCGCACCGGGTCGCCGAGGAGCGCGCGGCCGGTCCGGACGAGGAGGAGGTGCCGGACACGCTCTCGCCGCAGGTGCCGGTCATCGAGGCGGTCCTGGACGCGCTGGGCATCGCGCGGGTGGGGGTCGCCGGGTACGAGGCGGACGACGTGATCGGCACCTTCACGGCGCGGGCGCGCGGTCCGGTCGACATCGTCACCGGCGACCGCGACCTCTACCAACTGGTGGACGACGCGCGCGAGGTGCGGGTGCTGTATCCGCTCAAGGGCGTCGGCATCCTCCAGCTCACCGACGAGTCCTGGCTGCGCGAGAAGTACGGCGTCGACGGGCGCGGGTACGCCGATCTGGCGCTGCTGCGGGGCGATCCGAGCGACGGGCTGCCCGGGGTGCCGGGGATCGGCGAGAAGACGGCGGCCAAGCTGCTGGCGGAGTTCGGCGATCTGGCGGGGATCCTGGCGGCGGTCGACGACCCGGCGGCGCGGCTGACGCCGTCGCAGCGCAAGCGGCTCGACGAGTCCCGGCCGTATCTGGCAGTGGCGCCGACGGTGGTCCGGGTGGCCGCGGACGTGCCGCTGCCGGACGTGGAGACCGCGCTGCCGCACTCCCCGCGCGACGGGGAGACACTGGAGGGACTGGCGCGGCGGTGGGGGCTCGGCGGGTCGCTCCAGCGGCTGCTGGGCACCTTGGGCGCGTAGGCGCCGCCCACCGGGACCACGCACCGGGACCGCGCACCGGGATCGTCCGCCGGGACCGCCCTCCGGGAGGGAGAGGCCGACCGGCTTCTCGGAGGGTGAGCGTAACCAGGGGAGGGGATGCTAACTTAGGTAAACCTAACCATACTGATGGGAGGCCGTCATGGCAGAACGTCCGGCACGGAAGCCCCGGAAGCCGCATTCCGCGCAGGTCGTCCGCACCGAACGGCTGACCCCGCACATGCAGCGCGTGGTGCTCGGTGGTGAGGGTCTGGCCGAGTTCGAGGCGGACACGTGTACCGATCACTACGTGAAACTGCTCTTCGGCCCCGAGGGTGTGACCTACCCGGAGCCGTTCGACATGGAGCGGATCCGCGAGGAGTTCCCGCGCGAGCAGTGGCCGGTCACCCGGACGTACACCGTGCGGCACTGGGACGCCGAACACCGCGAGCTGACCCTGGACTTCGTCGTCCACGGCGACGAGGGCCTCGCCGGGCCGTGGGCGGCACGCGTCCAGCCGGGCGAGACCGTGCGCTTCCTGGGCCCCGGCGGCGCCTACGCGCCCGACCCGGCCGCCGACTGGCATCTGCTGGCCGGTGACGAGAGCGCCCTGCCGGCCATCGCGGCGGCCCTGGAGTCGCTCCCGGCCGGTGCCGTGACGCACGCCTTCATCGAGATCGCGGGCCCCGAGGAGGAGCAGAAGATCGACTCCGACGTGGAGGTCACCTGGCTGCACCGCGGCGACCGGCCCGTCGGCGAGCGGCTCGTCGAGGCCGTGCGCGCGCTGGAGTTCCCCGAGGGCCGGGTGCACGCGTTCGTGCACGGCGAGGCGGCGGCCGTGAAGGAACTGCGCCGGCTGCTCCGGGTCGAGCTGCAGATCCCGCGCGAGGACCTGTCGATCTCCGGCTACTGGCGGCTCGGCCACAACGAGGACGGCTGGCAGGCGTCCAAGCGCGAGTGGAACGCGCGCGTGGAGCAGGAACAGGAGGGCGCGGCCCCGGCGGCGTGACGCGCCCTTTCCCGGCCGCGTGACGCACCCGTCCCTGGCCGCGTGACCGGCCCGCCCCCGCATCGGCTGCTCTCTGACTCCTGACGCGACGTATCGCGATCGGGTGGAACCGGTGCGGGAGTGAGCACTTGGGCCCGTCGCGGACACCATGGCGTGACGCGCACGAAACAGGCGGTACCTAATTTCTGTCGCCCGACAGGAATTCGCCTCCAAGGCAGGTGCCGCCGTGACGACCACCTCACCCACCGACGTACGTCCCGATCCGCCGCACTCCCCCGGGCCCGCCGACGCCTCGCTCGCCGAGTTCGGCTACCCCCAGGAACTGCACCGCAGCCTGGGCCGGTACGCCTCCTTCGCCGCCGGGTTCTCCTTCATCTCCGTCCTGACGACGGTCTTCCAGTTCTTCGCCTTCGGATACGCCTTCGGCGGCCCCGTCTTCTTCTGGGCCTGGCCGGTCGTCCTGGCCGGACAGCTCATGGTGGCCGCCTGCTTCGCCGAACTGGCCGCCCGCTACCCGATCTCGGGCGCGATCTACCAGTGGTCGTCGCGGCTCTCCACGCCCGCCTTCGGCTGGTTCGCGGGCTGGATCATGGTGATCGGGCAGATCGTGGTGGTCGCCGCGGCCGCCCTCGCGCTCCAGATGGTGCTGCCCGCGATCTGGCCGGGCTTCCAGCTCATCGGCACCGACCCCGCCCCCACCTCACCGGACGGCGCGGCCAACGCGGCCCTGCTCGGCGTGGTCCTGCTGGCCCTGACGACCCTCGTCAACGTGGTCGACAACCGGGTGATGTCCGTGATCAACCGGGTCGGGGTGACCGCCGAGATCATCGGCGCGGTGCTCATCGTCGTCCTGCTGCTCACCCACTCCGAGCGCACCCCGACCATCACCTTCCACACCGAAGGCGCCGCGCAGAACGGCCTGTTGGGGGCGTTGCTCGTCGGATCCTTCACCGCCGCCTATGTGATGATCGGCTTCGACAGCGCCGGTGAGATGAGCGAGGAGACCCATCATCCGCGCCGCACCGCGCCCCGCACGATCCTCACCGCGCTCGGCGCGGCCGGTCTGCTCGGCGGCCTGATCGTGCTCGGCGGTCTGCTGGCCGCCCCCAGCCTCACCGACGGCCGGCTCGCCACCGACGGACTCAGCTACGTCCTGACCAGCAGCCTCGGCGACGGCGTCGGCAAGCTGCTGCTCGCCGACGTGGTGGTGGCGATCGCGGTGGCCACCCTCGCCATCCAGACGTCGGCCTGCCGGATGCTGTTCTCCATGGCCCGCGACGGACAGCTCCCCTTCTCGGCCCGCCTAGCCCGGGTCAACCCCCGCACCGGCATGCCCAGCGCCCCGGCGATCGTCGTAGGCACCCTCGCAGCCGCCCTGTTGCTCCTCAACTTCGCCTCCCCCGAAGCCTTCCTGGCCATCGGCACCACCTGCATCGTCATGCTGTACCTGGCGTACGCGATGGTCACCGGCCCGCTGCTGGTGCGCCGCCTGCGCGGCGAGTTCTCCACGTCCGGCCACGACGAGACCGGCGCCCCCCTCTTCTCCCTGGGCCGCTGGGGCATCCCCGTCAACGCCCTCGCCCTCCTCTACGGCCTCCTGATGACCGTCAACCTGGCCTGGCCCCGAGCAGCGGTGTACGACCCGGCGGGCGGGCACTGGTACTTCCAGTGGTTCACGGTCCTGTTCCTGACCGCCACGGTGACAACGGGCCTGGCCTTCCGGGCATACCGCCGCCGCACGGCACCGACACCGACCACCGCACCGGAAGCGGCGACCGCGTGAGCTGCGCGCCCGGGGGCCGCCCCTGGGCGCGTGGGGCGAGGGTGGGTGTCGTGGCACGGACCGCGACACCCCACCTGCGGGACGGCGCAGGGACCGGGGGCCACCTCAGGGACAAAGGCCCAGCCCGCCAGCGGCCGGGACCACGACCCACAGGGCGAAGGTGATCGAGACGCGGCCGCGTCACGCCGCCGGGGCCAGGTGGACCATCGCAGGCACGCTGGATCAGCCCGTGGGCGGTCGGGAGCAGGGACTGCGGGGGGCACGGGTGGCCGTGACACGGGCCGCCACCCTGCCCGCGCGACGCCGCCGGGGCCAGGTGGGCCACCGCAAGGACGCAGGACCGGCCCGTCGGCAGCCGGGACCGCAGGGCGGGGATAGTCGTGGCACAGGTCCCGCGCCCCGGACCGCGCGACGCCACCGCGGCCAGGTGGTCCACCGCCGCAGAGACGCAGGACAAGCCCGTCGGCGGTCGGCAGCACGGCCCCCGAGGCGCGGGTAGTCCTGGCAACGGACCCCGCGACACCCAACCGCGGGACGCCGCCGCTGCCGGGGGCCACCCCAGGACGAAGGACCGGCCCGTCGACAGCCGGGACCGCGGGGCGCGGGTGGCCGTGACACGGGCCGCGACACCCCGCCCGCACGACGCCGCGGGGCCAAGCGGCCCACCACACGGACGCGGGAGCAGCCCGTCGACAGCCGGGACCGCGGGTCGTCGTGACACGGGCCCCGTGGCATCCGACCGCAGGACGCCACCGTTTTCAGGGGCCGCCCCAAGGACGCAGGACCGCTCCTCAGCCGCGCCGGGACCACGGAGCGCGGAGCGCAGGTGGTCGTGCCACGGGCCGCGACACCCCACCCGCACGACGTCGCTGGGGCCGGATGGGCCGCCCCAGGGACGCCGGATCAGCCCGTTGGCGGCCGGGCGGACAGACCGGAGGGCTTCAGCTCCGGAGTGGCTGTGTGGGGCGGTCGGTGGGGCAGGTGCGGGGCCGTAGGCTGGGGCGGGATGAGACGTCGTGTTGTTCCTCCGCCCTCTCCCCTGCCTCAGCGTGACGGGATCGATGCGGTGCGGGTGCGGTTGCCGGGGGAGGGTTCCTGGGGGACCGTTCGTGAGCATCTGGTCGAGCGGCTGAGCGGGGCCGGGGCCGGGGTGGTCGACGGGATGCTGCGGGACGGGCGGATCGTCGGGGCGGACGGGCGGGCGGTGGCGCCGGACGCGCCGTACGTGCCGGGGATGTTCGTCTGGTTCCACCGCGAGCTGCCCGCCGAGGTGCCGGTGCCGTTCCCGCTGGAGGTCGTGTACCGCGACGCGCACATCGTCGTCGTCGACAAGCCGCACTTCCTCGCCACCACCCCGCGCGGCAGCCATGTCACCGAGACCGCGCTGGCCCGGCTGCGGCGTGAGCTGGATCTGCCCGCGCTCGGTGCCGCGCACCGGCTGGACCGGCTCACCGCCGGGCTGGTGCTGTTCACGGTGCGGCCCGAGGAACGCGGCGCGTATCAGGGCCTGTTCCGCGAGCGGCGGATGCGCAAGGTGTACGAGGCGGTCGCCCCGTACGACGCCACACGCGCGTGGCCGGTGACCGTGCGCAGCCGGATCGTGAAGGAGCGCGGGCGGCTCGCCGCGTACGAGGTGCCGGGCGAACCGAACGCGGTCAGCGTGGTCGAGCCCGTGGAGCACCGGGGCGACGGGCTCGCCCGGTACCGGCTGGTGCCGGAGACCGGGCAGACCCATCAGCTCCGGGTGCACATGACCGCGCTCGGCGTTCCGATCCTCGGCGATCCGCTCTACCCCGAGGTGGCCCCGCCCGTGCCGCCCGGCGACTTCCGGCGCCCGCTGCAACTGCTCGCGCGGGAGCTGGAGTTCACGGATCCGGTCACGGGCAGGGAGCACCGGCTGCGCAGCGGCCGGGCCCTCGACGCGTGGGCGGCGTACGGCCGTTGGGCGGCCGGAGGACCTGACGTCGTAGAGCCGTCAGGGCCTCAGTAGCCGCGCCACCACGCCAGGAACCGGCGCCAGGCGTTCGGCCGGCGCGGCGGCAGGGCGGTGGACGCGTCAAACGGCGGGGCGGCGACCGGTTGCGGCACAGGCTCGGGCGTCGGCACCGGGGGCGCCGACGGTGCCGGCAGGGGCTCCATGACCATCGGGGGGACCATCCGCTGCGGCGGGACGTGCGCGTGGCTCGGCCTGAGCTTGACGTCCTGCTGGGACCGCGGCTCGAAGTGCACCGGCAGCTCCACCAGATGCCGGGAGGCGATGGACGTCGTCCAGCGCAACTCCTCCTCGTCGCAGTCGAGCTGGATGTCCGGCAGCCGGGTCAGCAGCGCGTCCACGCCGACGTCGGCGATGGCGCGGCCGATGTCCTGGCCCGGGCACTCGTGCGGACCGCTGCCGAAGGCGAGGTGCGAACGGTTGCCGCGCATATGGGCGGAGAGGTCGGGGCGCACCCGGGGATCGACGTTGCCGGGGGCGGGCGCGAAGAACAGGCCGTCGCCCTTGCGGATGCGCTGGCCGCCCAACTCGGTGTCCTGCTTGGCGAAGTAGCCGAAGATCGTGCTGAACGGCGGCTCGTCCCACAGGGATTGCTCGACCGCCTCCGGCACCGTCATCTCGCCGCCGTTGAGCTGGGCGAGGAAGCGCGGGTCGGTGAGGATCATGCGCAGCACGTTGGAGAGCAGGTTGACCGTCGCCTCGTAGGCGGCGAAGAGCACCAGGCGCAGATGCTCGCGGACCTCGTCGTCGGTGAGTCCCGCCGGGTCGGCGATGAGATGGCTGGCGAAGTCCTCGTCGGGCTGGGCGCGGCGGCGGCTGGTGAGCCTGCTGAGGGCGCCGACGACGTACTCGTGGCTGGCGACGGCGGTCTCGCTGCCCTTGAGCGCGTCCCGGGCGGCGGCCACCATCGTGTCGTTGTACTCCTCGGGCATGCCGAGGATCTGGCACAGCACGGCCATGGGGAGGTGTTCGGCGAACTGGCCGACCAGCTCCGCGGTGCCCTTCTCGCAGAAGCGGTTGACGAGGGTCTGCGCGGCGCGGTGGATGTACTGGCGGGTGCTGCGGTCGTCGATGGTCACCATGGCGGCGGTGACGGCGCCGCGCAGCCGCCGGTGCTCGTCGCCCTCGGCGTGCGCGCAGATGGGCTGCCAGGCGATGTGCGGCATCAGCGGGTGGTCGGGCCTGACCCGGCCGTCGCGCTGCGGCGCCCAGATACGGGTGTCCTTGGTGAAGTGCGAGGGGGAGCGCGTCAGTTGCAGGTTCTCGGCGTGCCCGAGGACCATCCACATCGGCAGGTCGTCGTGGAGCAGAACGGGGGCCACGGGGCCGTACTCCTCGCGGAGTTGCTCGTACAGCTCGCCCAGGTCCTCCGCGCCGGGGCCGTAGAGCCGGGCCGGGGTGCCGGGGACGCGGCCGTGCGCGGGGCAGCCGGGCGGCGGGTCGAGGGCGAGGTCGTGCGGGCCGCTGGGGGTGGGGTGTTCAGACGTCACAGGAGTCGCTCCGAAAGCGTGCTGGATCCGGTGTCGGGGGCTGAAGAAACGGGGGGCAGGGGGCGGCGGCGGTTCAGATGAGGCTGTTGCTGAGCGCCAGGGAGTGCAGGAAGCGCATCAGGGTCAGCAGGACGTCACGGCTGGAGGCCCGGCGGCGGGCGTCGCACTCAATGATCGGGATCTCGGGCGCCAGATCGAGCGCCGCCCGCAGATCGTCGAGCCGGTAACGGGGCCCGTCGGGGAACTTGTTGACGGCGACGACGAACGGCACGCCGCCTTCCTCCAGCCGTCCCATGACCTCGAAGCTGACCTCCAGACGGCGGGTGTCGACCAGGACGACCGCGCCCAGGGCGCCCTCGAAGAGGCCCTCCCACAGGAACCAGAAGCGTTCCTGGCCGGGGGTGCCGAACAGGTAGAGGACGACCTCGTCGGTGATCCGGATACGGCCGAAGTCCATGGCCACGGTGGTGGCGGTCTTGGTCTCCGAGCCGTAGTCGTCGTCGACCCCGATCCCGGCCTGGGTCATGGTCTCCTCGGTGGTCAGCGGTTTGATCTCGCTGACCGCGCCGACCATGGTGGTCTTGCCGACGCCGAAACCGCCCACGATGACGATCTTGGCGGCGGCCGTGGTGGTCTGCGGCAGCCGGTCCTCGGACCGTGGGCCGGGGATCGTGTCAGAGGCGTTGAAGTCCATGCATCACCGCTTCGAGAAGGGATCGGTCGGGGAGGTTCTGCCGGACGATCGGGGCGCGGGCCTGGACGAGTTCGGCCGCCAGCATCTCGGTGAGCAGCACCGTCACCACGCTGAACGGCAGGCTGAGATAGGCCGACACCTCGGCCACCGACAGCGGGGCGCCGCACATCCGCAGCACCGCGCTCTGTTCGGGGCTCGCGGACGACGGGGCCTGGGCGCGCGCCACGACCAGCGTCACCAGATCGAGGGGCGCGCGCTCGCCGTCGGCCTCCGAGATGACGTAGAACCGCTCGGGGTTCTTGTTCTCGCCGTCCTTCTCGGGCGTCCCGGACGGGGCGCCGGACGGTGCCGCGGACCGAACGCCGGGCTGCGCGGCGGGCTGTCCGGCGGATTCCGGTGCGGTCGCCGCGGACGGGGGGCCGGTGCGCTCGGGGGCCGGGCCGGTTCGTGGGGGCGGGTCGGGCGGCGGGGAGGGTGCGGGCAGGGGTTGTCGCCGCCGGCGTTGGGGAGGGGTCATACGGTCTGCCCGTTCCGCCGGGGCGGGCTGGTCAGATGGGCGCCGATCCGCACCACGAGGTCGCGCATCATGCCGCTCATCCGGCCGGCCTCGCAGCGCACGTCGGCGAGGACGGCGAGATAGGCGTTGGCACCCGCGGACATCAGGTAGAAGTAGCCGCCGTTCAGCTCGATCATGACGAGGTTCATCTCGCCGTCGCTGGAGTGGATCTCCTGGGCGACCGCGCCGGCCAGGCTCTGGAGGCCGGCGCAGGCGGCGGCGACGCGGTCGGCGGCGTCGGGGTCACCGGCGTAGCGGGCGATCCGCAGGCCGTCGGCCGAGAGCACGACGATCATCTCGATGCCCGGAACGCCGTCGTACAGCTCCTTGAGCAGCCAGTCGAAGTTTTGGCGCTGCTGGATCACGTGAGGTCCCCTTCATCGTCGGCCTCGGACTTGGCCTTGTCCTCGAGCAGGTGCAGATATGCGGTGGGGTTGCGGGTGAAGTCGGTGGGGTGCACTCCCGGCGGGGCCTCCTTCTTCAGGCCCTCCCAGAACGCCTCGAACGCCAGCCCCGGCTCGGGCTTCTTCTTCTCGGGCGCGGGCTCCGGCTCGGGCCGGGCGAACGGGTCCGGTTCGCCCGCGCGTTCGGCGGCCTGGGCGGCGTACGCCTCGCGGTAGCGCTGGGTGATGGAGATGGTCGCCTTGCTGCGGCGCTGGGGCAGCCCCTGCTCGGTCCACTCGGTGACCTCGGGGACGTCGTCCTGCATCGAGACGTTGGCCGGGATCTTGGGGTTGGTGGGGCGGCGCCGCTTGGGCGGGCGCTTGGGGCCTTCGAGGGCGCCCAGTTCGGCCTTGGGGATGGCGGTGGCGCCGATGCCGTGCGCGAAGCCGGGGGCGGGGTCGCCGGTCATCATCTCGCTGGGCACGATGAGCACGGCGCGCACGCCGCCGTACGCCGAAGCCCGCAGCGACACCTGCATGTTGAAGGACGTGCACAGCCGGCCGACGACGGCGAGGCCGAGGCGCGGGGCGCCGCCGATGTCCTGGAGGTCGACGCCCTGCATGGCGTCCTCCAGCATCTTCTCGGCCTTGCGGCGGGACTCCTCGCTGAGGCTGACGCCGGCGTCCTCGATCTCGATGGCGATACCGGTCTGCACCTCGGTGGCGTTGACGTGCACCTTGGTCTGCGGCGGCGAGAAGCGGGTGGAGTTGTCGAGGAGTTCGGCGAGCGCGTGGATGAGCGGCTCGACCGACAGGCCCCGGATGTTGACCTTGGCGATGGAGTCGAGCTGGATGCGCCGGTACTCCAGGATCCGGGACATGGCGCCGCGCAGCACGCTGTAGAGCGGGACCGGGTTGGGCCAGCTCCGGCCGGGGCGGCCGCCGCCGAGGACGCCGATGGAGTCGGCGAGCCGGCCGATCATCGAGGTGCCGTGGTCGACGCGGAGGAGGTCGTCGAAGACCTCGGGGTTGCGGCCGTGGTCCTCCTCCATCTCCCGCAGTTCCGCGGACTGCTGGTGGACGATCGCCTGGACGCGGCGGGCGATGTTGACGAAGGCGCGCTGGGAGGAGTCGCGCAGGGCCATCTCATGGTCGACGATCTTGAGCATCCGCGCGACGATCGCGTGCTGGGCGGGGGCCAGTTCACGGAAGTAGGCGTCGGTCTCGTTCAGGTGCCGCAGGACGTCCCGGGTGGTGTTGCCGCCGCGCAGCCAGAGGACGGCGGTGGGCACGTACTCGTCGGCGATACGGCGGTTCTGTTCCTCGTGGGCGGCGACCCGCTGTTCCGCGCGGGCGACGCGCTGTTCCAACTGGGCGGCCTGCTGCTCCAGTTGGACGCGCCGCTCACCGAACAGCCGGGCGTGGCGCACCGCCTGGGCGCCGGCGGCGGTGACCAGCAGGGTGGCGACGGCTCCGCAGACGCCGACGGCGAGCCGGGCGGGCGTCGCCACGAGGGCGACGGCGGCGCCGGTCGCCGCGGCCGTCAGTATCGCGGGGAGCAGCATCAGGCGGGCGAAGGGAAGTTCTCGGCGACCGGGTGGGGACTGAACTCTCGCCATGTGGGCACCCTCTGTAGGGATCTGTCGGCATCTTCGGAATTTTTGGGAACAAGCGCACGAATTCAGCGCAACTCGGTGCGCCGCGGGCGAGCTTAGTCCGACCGGATCATCGCTGTGTCATATTCGGCAACCGCCTGAAACCGCCCCGGCGAGTGGAGTACCCTCAGCCCCATTTACACCCTGAGACACCACTCGAACACATGGAGTAACGGCGGCCGGGCGCACGGAAGTTGCTCACCGGGACGGGTGAGCGAGGTTCCCGTGTCCCGTTCTCAGGCCCCGGCGATCCGCAGCGCCGCGTCGGCGGTGGCGCGGGCGAACTCCCCCACGGAGCGCTCCGGATCGGAGCGGTGGACGAGGATGACGCCCTCGATCAGCCCGAAGACCAGATCGGTGCGCAGATCCAGCTCACCCTTGGCGAGCGCCGCGCCCGCCGTCGTCGCGGCGATCAACTGCCGGTAGCCGTCCTTGAGTTCGGCGCGTACGGCATGGAAGCCGGCGAAGCGCTCGGTGCGTACCTCGGGCAGCAGATAGAGCCCGCCGAGATTGTGCGGCCCGGCGCACAGCAGCTCGACGTCGGTGCGGCACAGCTCCCACAGCCGGTCCTCGGCGGACCGGGCGTCGTCGGCGAGCAGGGCGCGGGCGCAGGTGAGCGAGGGCGTGACCGTGGACTCCAGGAGCCGGGCGAGCAGCTCCTCCTTGCCGGAGACGTAGTGATACATGGACGCCTGCCGCATCCCGGCCCGCTCGGCGACGGCCCTGGTGGTGGTGGCCGCGTACCCCCGCGTGGTGAACAACTCGGCCGCGGCGGCCAGCAGTTCGTCCCGCGGATCCAGCCCACTCTCCACCCGCTGCACAACCCGAGGCCGACCCACCCGACGCCCACCACTCGTGCCCATACACCCGATCCTCGCACACGACGTCGAACGGCAAGGCGGCACCGAGGCGCCACCGGCCACGACCCGGTCCCCGGTCCCTGGCCCCTGGCCCCTGACCCCTGGCCCCTGGTCCCTGGTCCTCGATCCCGACCACGGCCCGGCCGGGCCCGGCTCAGCCCGGCCGCACCGCCCGGCTATCGCCCGCGCCGCCATGGACCACCGCTCGCCATCCGCACGCGACATCCACCGGCCCCGGACCACCGGTCACAGGCCGCGGCCGTGAGCCACGGAGCGACCACCGATCTCCGCCACCGACCGACCGCCGACCACCTACTCGGTCATCGCCCGCGCCCACGGGCCACCGGTCGCCAGTCAGGGACCGCGGCCATCAGCCACGAGACGACTACAGATCCCGCCACCGACCGACCGCCGCCCCGGATGCCGACCACCTATCGACCATCGGACGCCGCCTGCGACCGCATGGCACGGGGTACCGATCGACAACCGTCGGTCGGCTCCCGATCCCCGACGACCAACGTCGGGCATCGACCACGGGCCGCAGCCATCGGCCGCAGGGCAGCCACCGATCCCCTCCACCGACCGTCTGCCGTCCCGGCAACTGACCACGCATCGACCGAACCGGTCATGAGCCACCGCCCGGCGCCCGAGTCCACCGGCCACCGGCCACCGGCCACCGGCCACCGGCCACCGGCCGACTGTCGAACCCCGATCCCCGCCACCGCCCGCATCCACCAACCACCACCACGGGCCCCCGATCAACAACCACCGCCCCCGACCCGACCCCCTCCCCACCCCCGTGAGCACCCAGTAACACCCCCGCAACCCCCGAGCAACCGCCCCGACCCCGCCCGCCCCTAATTTCTGTCGGGCGACAGAAATTGATGCCGAGCCGGAGGAGAAGAGGTCCCGTGATGGCGACAGCGACCACCTACGGAGCGCGTGCCCATGCCCGGGCGCAGGAGGGGGCGCGGGTCGAGGCCATGCCCGTCGTGCCGGCCGCGGACTGGCCGGCGCCGCCCTGTGAGGCGGGGCATCTGGTGTGGGCGGAGACCGTGGCGGGCGGCAACTACACCCACCGGGTCCTCGCGCGCGGTACCGAACTGCGCCTGACCGACCTGCGCGGCGACGCCTGCGCCCATCTGCTGCTGTACGTCGACGGCCGCCCCTGGGAGCGGCTGAACGTCGCCGACACGGTGAAGGTGCAGTGGAACGCCTACCTCGGCGAGGGCGTCCTGCTCCTCTCCGACCAGGGCCGGGTGCTGGCCTCGGTGATCGCCGACACCTCCCGACGGCACGACGCGCTGTGCGGCACCTCCACCCTCGTCCGCAACACCGCCCGCTACGGCGACGGCACCCCGCAGAGCCCCTCCCCCGCCGGGCGCGAGCTGTTCAAGCTGGCCGCCGCCAAGAACGGCCTCACCGCCCGCGACCTGCCGCCCTCCCTCTCCTTCTTCCAGGGCGTGGAGATCCGCGACGACGGCTCCCTCGACTTCACCGGCTCGGCAGGACCCGGCGCGAGCGTCACCCTGCGCGCCGAACAGGACCTGACGGTGCTGATCGCCAACGTGCCGCACCCGGCCGACCCCCGCCCCGACTACGTCAGCACCCCGCTGGAGGTCCTCGCCTGGCGCGCCGACCCCACCCGGCCCGGCGATCCGCTGTGGGACGCCACCCCCGAAGGCCGCCGCGCCTTCCTCAACACCGCCGAATTCCTCACCGCGAGGGGGCTCGCATGAGCGTCAGGACCGTGATTCCCGCCCGCTCGGCCTGGTCGGCCGTCGTCCCCGAGGGCGCCTCGCTCACCATCACCGACCTGCACGGCAACCAGGCCGTCGACTTCCTCGTGTACGACGCCCACGACACGTCCGTGCGCTACAGCGCCCCCGACACCATCCAGGCCCAGGGCGGCATCTTCCTCACCACGGGCAGCGTGCTGCTGTCCGACGAGCACACCCCGCTGATGACGGTGACCGCCGACGCCGTGGGCCGCCACGACACCGTCGGCGGCGCCTGCTCCAAGGAGTCCAACACCCTGCGCTACGGCCACCACACCTACGCCCAGCACGCCTGCGTGGACAACTTCCTCGCCGAGGGCGCCAAGCACGGCCTGGGCAAACGGGACCTGGTCTCCAACATCAACTGGTACATGAACGTGCCCGTCGAGAAGGACGGCACCCTCGGCATCGTCGACGGCCTCTCCGCACCCGGCCTCGCCCTCACCCTGCGCGCCGAACGCGATGTGCTGGTGCTGGTCTCCAACTGCCCCCAGATCAACAACCCGTGCAACGGCTTCGAGCCGACGGCGGTCGAGATGACGATCGGAGACGCCGGATGACGTTCGACACGCTGCTGGTCGCCAACCGGGGCGAGATCGCCGTACGGATCATCCGCACCGCCCGCGAACTGGGCCTGCGCACGGTCGCGGTGTACTCCGACCCCGACCGCTCCGCCCCGCACGTCCGCCTCGCCGACGAGGCCGTACGGCTCGGCCCGGCGCCCGCGAAGGAGTCGTACCTCGACGCCGACCTGGTGCTGAGGGCCGCCAAGGACACCGGCGCGGGCGCGATCCACCCCGGCTACGGCTTCCTCTCCGAGGACGCGGTGTTCGCCCGCCGCTGCGCCGACGCCGGGATCGTGTTCGTCGGCCCGACGCCGGAGCAGCTCGAACTGTTCGGCGCCAAGCACACGGCCCGCGCCGCCGCCGAGGCGGCCGGTGTCCCGCTGGCCCCGGGCACCGGGCTCCTGCCGTCCCTCGCCGTGGCCCTGGCGGAGGCCGAGGCCATCGGCTACCCCGTCATGCTCAAGGCGACGGGTGGCGGCGGCGGGATCGGCATGTCGGCCTGCCGCTCGGCCGCCGAACTGACCGACGCCTGGGAGCGGGTGCAGCGCGTCGCCGCCGCCTCCTTCGCCACCGCCGGCGTGTTCCTGGAACGCCTCGTCGAGCACGCCCGCCATGTCGAGGTGCAGGTCTTCGGCGACGGCGCGGGCCGCGTCGTCACCTTCGGCGACCGCGACTGCTCGCTCCAACGCCGCAACCAGAAGGTCCTGGAGGAGGCCCCCGCCCCCGGCCTGCCCGACCGTGTCCGCGCCGAACTCGCCTCGGCCGCACGGGACTTGTGCGCCTCCGTCGGCTACCGCTCCGCCGGCACCGTCGAGTTCGTGTACGACGCCGCCCGCGAGGAGGCGTACTTCCTGGAGGTCAACACCCGCCTCCAGGTGGAACATCCGGTCACCGAGGAGATCTACGGCGTCGATCTGGTCGCCTGGATGCTGCGCCTGGCGCGCGGCGAGCGGGACGTCGTACACGATCCGGGTCCGCCGCGCGGTCACGCCGTCGAGGCCCGTCTGTACGCCGAGGACCCCAGCCGCGACCACCGGCCCAGCGCGGGCCTGCTCACCCGGGTCGAGTTCCCCGCCGGGGTGCGCGTCGACGGCTGGGTGGAGACCGGCACCGAGGTGACCACGTCGTACGACCCGATGCTCGCCAAGGTGATCGCGTACGGCGCGGACCGCGAGCACGCGCTGCGCCGGCTCGACGAGGCGCTGGCCCGCACCCGGATCGACGGCATCGAGACCAACCTCGGGCTGGTGCGGGCGGCGCTCGCCGACCCCCGGTTCACGACGGCCGCGCACTCGACCGCGACCCTCGCCGAGGTGCACGACCCGACACCGCGCGTCGAGGTGGTCTCCGGCGGCACACTCACCACCGTGCAGGACTGGCCGGGCCGCACCGGCCACTGGCAGGTCGGGGTGCCGCCGTCCGGCCCGATGGACGACCGCTCCTTCCGCCTAGGCAACCGGGCCCTGGGCAACCCCGAGGGCGCCCCCGGCCTCGAATGCACCCTCCAGGGACCGTCGTTGCGGTTCACCCACCCCACCACCGTGTGCGTCACCGGCGCCCCGGCCCCGGTCACCGTCGACGGCACACCGGTCCCCCAGTGGGAGCCGGTGACCGTGCCCGCCGGGTCCCTGCTGGAGATCGGCGCGCCCGGCGAACACGGGCTGCGCACCTACGTGTTGGTCGCGGGCGGTCTGGACGTGCCCGCGTTCCTGGGCAGCGCGAGCACCTTCACGCTGGGCCGGTTCGGCGGCCACGGCGGCCGGGCCCTGCGCACCGGCGACGTCCTGCACGGCGGCACCGTCACCGAAGGCACCCCGGTCACCGACCGCCCGGAGTTCAGCTCGCTGTGGCGGCTCGGCGCCGTCGAAGGCCCGCACGCCGCACCGGAGTTCTTCACCGAGGACGACATCCTCGACTTCTACGCCGCCGACTGGAAGGTCCACTTCAACTCCGCCCGCACCGGGGTGCGGCTGGTCGGCCCCAAGCCGCGCTGGGCCCGCACCGACGGCGGCGAGGCGGGCCTGCATCCCTCCAACATCCACGACACCCCCTACTCGGTGGGTGCCGTCGACTACACGGGTGACATGCCGGTGCTGCTCGGCCCCGACGGCCCCTCGCTCGGCGGATTCGTCTGCCCCGCGACCGTGCTCAGCTCCGAGCGCTGGAAACTGGGCCAGGTGCGCCCCGGCGACACGGTCCGCTTCGAGCCGGTCGACGAGGACGGCGCCCCGCGCCCGCGGATCGTGGACGGCGGCGTCCTGGCCCGGGACGGCGACGTCACGTTCCGCCGCAGCGGCGACGACAACCTGCTCGTCGAGTTCGGCCCGATGCAGCTCGACCTCGCCCTGCGGATGCGGGTCCACGCCCTGATGGAGGCGGTGACCCGGACCGCGCCGGACGGCGTCACCGACCTCACCCCGGGCATCCGCTCCCTCCAGATCCGCACCGACCCCCGGCGCCTCTCCCCGCGCGAACTCCTCCCAGAAGTGCGGCAGTTGGTGGCCGACCTGCCGCCCACCGACGAGCTGGTGGTGCCGTCGCGCACCGTCCACCTCCCGCTGTCCTGGGACGACCCGGCGACCCGCGAGGCGATCGCCCGCTACATGGCGGGCGTCCGCGACGACGCCCCCTGGTGCCCGTGGAACATCGAGTTCATCCGCCGCGTCAACGGCCTGGACACGGTGGCCGAGGTCTACGACACCGTCTTCGCCGCCGAGTATCTGGTCCTCGGCCTCGGCGACGTCTACCTCGGCGCCCCGGTGGCCACCCCCCTCGACCCCCGCCACCGCCTGGTCACCACCAAGTACAACCCGGCCCGCACCTGGACCGCCGAGAACTCCGTCGGCATCGGCGGCGCCTACCTCTGCGTCTACGGCATGGAGGGCCCCGGCGGCTACCAGTTCGTGGGCCGCACCACCCAGGTGTGGTCGGCGTGGCAGCAGCGCGGCGCGTTCGAGCCGGGCTCGCCCTGGCTGCTGCGCTTCTTCGACCGGATCCGCTGGTACCCGGTCGAGGCGGACGAACTCCTGGAACTGCGGGCCGACATCATCTCCGGACGGTTCGTACCGCGCGTCGAGGAAGGCACCTTCTCCCTCGGCGCCTACCAGTCCTTCCTGGACGAACACGCCGGTTCCATAGACGAGTTCAGGACCCGGCAGCGCGCCGCGTTCGCCGCCGAGCGCGACGCGTGGGAGGCGGCGGGCGAGTTCACCCGCGCCGAGGCCGCGGCCGCCCCGGCCGCTCCCCCGGCCGAGGTGCGCGTCCCGGCGGGCGGCCGGCTGGTCGAGGCCGAGTTCACGGCCTCGGTGTGGCAGGTCGACGTGGCGCCGGGCGACCGGGTGACGGCGGGTCAGCCGCTGCTCGCGCTGGAGGCGATGAAGATGGAGTCCCGGGTGCACGCGCCGGCCGACGGCGTGGTGGCACAGATCCTGGCCGGGCCCGGCGACCAGGTGGAGGCGGGGACGGCCCTGGTCGTCCTGGCCCCGGCCGCCGGCTGAGAGAGGAACAGCACATGACCACCACGCTCACCCGGCTGCGCGCCGCCTACGACCGCATCGACGCGGTCGACCGCCCGGAGATCTGGATCGATCTGCGCCCGCGGGAGGAGACCGAGGCGGAGGCCCGCTCGATCGACGCCCGGGTGGCGCGGGGCGAGCGACTCCCGCTCGCCGGGCGGCTGCTGGCCGTCAAGGGCAACATCGACGTGGCGGGCCTGCCGACCACCGCGGGCTGCCCCTCGTACGCCTACCGTCCGGCCGCCGACGCACCGGTGGTGGCCGGGCTGCGGGCGGCGGGGGCGCTGGTCCTCGGCACCACGAACCTGGACCAGTTCGCGACCGGCCTGGTCGGCACCCGCTCCCCCTACGGCGCGGTGCGCTGTGCCGTGGACCCGGACCGGGTGAGCGGGGGCTCCAGCTCGGGTTCGGCGGTCGCGGTGGCCCTCGGCATCGTGGACCTGGCGCTCGGCACCGACACGGCGGGCTCGGGCCGGGTGCCGGCGGCCTTCAACGGGATCGTCGGCCTCAAGCCCACCCGGGGCCTGGTCCCGACCGAGGGCGTGGTCCCGGCCTGCGCGTCCCTGGACTGCGTGACCGTGTTCGCCCGCACCCTCCCGGAGGCCGAGCGCGCCCTGGCGCACATGACCACGGGCACGGTCCCCGCAGTCCCCGGCCGCGCCCCCGGCCCCTGGCGGATCGCCGTCCCGCCACTCGACCAGCTCGGCGCCTTGGACGAGGGCTGGACCACGGCCTACGAGGCGGCGGTACGGCGGCTGGAGGCGGCCGGCGCCGAGATCCGCACCCTCGACCTGGCCCCGTTCACGGAGGCCGCGGCGATGCTCTACGAGGGCGCGTTCGTCGCCGAGCGCTACACCGCCGTGGGGAGCTTTGTCGACAAGGCGATGGAGGCGGGCGCGGAGGGCGGTACGGACCTCGATCCGACGGTCGCCGGCATCATCTCCCGCGCCCGGGACATTCCGGCCCACCGCCTCTTCGCCGACCAGGACCGGCTGGCGGCCCTGCGCACCCGCGCGCTGGCCGAACTCGCCGGTGCGGACGCGCTGTTGCTGCCCACCACTCCCGGGCATCCGACCCTGGCCGAGGTCGCCGCCGATCCCCTCGGCGCCAACGCCCGCCTGGGACGCTTCACCAACTCCACGAACCTGTTCGGTCTGGCCGCGGTGGCGGTCCCGGCCGGTGAGGTGGCCGGGCTGCCGTTCGGGGTGATGCTGATCGGCGCGGCGTTCACGGACGAACGGCTGGCGCGCATCGCCGCCCTGCTGCGACCGGACGTCCGACTGGCCGTGGCGGGCGCCCATCTGACCGGGCAGCCCCTGAACCCCCAACTCCTGGCGCTGGGCGCGGTGCTGGAGCGGACGGCCACGACGGCGCCGGTGTACCGGCTGCACGCGCTGCGGACCAGCCCGCCGAAGCCGGGCCTGGAACATGCGGGGGACGGTGGCGCCGGGATCGAGGTGGAGATCTGGCGCCTGCCCGCCGAGGGCCTGGGCCGACTGGTGGCGTCCCTGCCCCGCCCGATGACGCTGGGCAGCGTGCAACTGTCGGACGGGGCCGGCGTGCCGGGCTTCCTGTGCGAGCCCGGCGCGCTGGCGGACGCCGAGGACATCACCCGCTACGGCGGCTGGCGGTCCTACCTGGACGGACGGTGAGCCGGGAGCCGGCTCACCGGCTCACCCCACCGACGAGTACGCGACGACCCCGCGCAGCACCTGCTCGACCGCCTTGCGCGCGGACTTCGCCACCGTCGAGCCCTGGGGGGCCGCCGCGGCGATCTGCCCGAGCACGTCGATGACCTGCTTGCACCAGCGCACGAAGTCGCCCGCCGGCATCTCCGCCTCGCGCAGCACCTCGTCCAGCCCCTTGCCGGAGGCCCACATGTAGGCGGCCCAGGCGAAGCCGAGATCGGGCTCGCGCTGTCCGACGCCCTCGGTCTGGCTGATCCGGAAGTCCTCCTCCAGAGCGTCGAGGCGGCCCCAGATCCGGACCATCTCGCCCAGCGCCGCCTTGGCGGCCCCGGAGGGCAGCTTGGGTGCCATCGCGTCGTCGCCGACCCGGGCCTCGTAGACCAGGGCGGAGACACAGGCGGCGAGTTCGGCCGGGCCGAGGCCCTCCCAGACACCGGCCCGCAGGCATTCGCTGGCCAGCAGGTCCAGCTCGCCGTAGAGCCGGGCGAGGCGCTTGCCGTCCTCGGTGACCTCGTCGCCACGGAGGTAGTCCAGCTCGGTGAGCAGGGCGACGATCCGGTCGAAGGTGCGGGCGATGGTGTTGGTGCGGCCCTCGATGCGCCGCTCCAACTGCGAGGTGTCCTTCAGCAGCCGGTGGTAGCGCTCGGCCCACCGGGCGTGGTCCTCGCGCTCGGCGCAGCCGTGGCAGGGGTGGGCGCGCAGGGCGGTCCGCAGCCGGGCGATCTCACGGTCGTCGGCGGCCTGGGAGCGCTTCTTGCGGGCCCGCTCCGGCGTGATGTGCCCGGCCTTGGTGCGCAGCGCGGAGGCGAGGTCGCGGCGGGACTGCGGTGAGCGCGGGTTGAAGGACTTGGGGATCCGCATCCGCTCCAGCGCCTCGACCGGCACCGGGAAGTCCATCGACGCCAGCCGCTTGACCTGGCGTTCGGCCGTGAGCACCAGGGGGCGCGGGCCGTCGTGCGCCTCGAATCCGCGGTGGCCGTTGGCCCGCCCGGCCGGCAGACCGGGGTCCAGGACCAGGGCCAGGCCCGCGTACTTGCCGGTGGGGACGTGGATGACGTCGCCCGGCTTGAGCTTCTCCAGCGCGACGGCGGCCTCGGCGCGCCGCTGGCTGGCGCCCTGGCGGGCCAGCTCGGTCTCGCGGTCCTTGAGGTCGCGGCGCAGCCGCGCGTACTCCTCGAAGTCGCCGAGGTGGCAGGTCATGGAGGCCTTGTAGCCCTCCAGTCCCTCTTCGTTGCGCTGGACCTGCCGGGAGATCCCGACGACCGAGCGGTCCGCCTGGAACTGCGCGAACGACGTCTCCAGCAGCTCGCGCGAGCGATGCCGGCCGAACTGCTCGACCAGATTGACCGCCATGTTGTACGACGGCTTGAAGCTGGAGCGCAGCGGATAGGTGCGGGTGCCGGCGAGCCCGGCGAGGTGGTCGGGGTTCATGGCGCGCTGCCACAGCACGACGGCATGGCCCTCGACGTCGATGCCGCGCCGGCCGGCCCGCCCGGTGAGCTGGGTGTACTCGCCGGGGGTGATGTCGGCGTGCTGCTCGCCGTTCCACTTGACGAGCTTCTCCAGGACCACGGAGCGCGCCGGCATGTTGATGCCGAGCGCCAGGGTCTCGGTGGCGAACACGGCCTTGACCAGGCCGCGCACGAACAGCTCCTCGACAACCTCCTTGAAGGTCGGCAGCATGCCCGCGTGATGGGCGGCGATCCCGCGCTCCAGGCCCTCCAGCCACTCGTAGTAGCCGAGGACGTGCAGGTCCTCGCGGGGGATGGCGGCGGTGCGCTCCTCGACGAGGGCGCGGACCTCGGCGCGCGCGTCCTCGTCGTTGAGCCGCAGTCCGGCGTACAGGCACTGCTGGACGGCGGCCTCGCAGGCGGCGCGGCTGAAGATGAAGGTGATGGCGGGCAGCAGGCCCTCGGCGTCGAGCCGCTCGATGACCTCGGGGCGGCCCGGGGTCCACACCCGGGAGCGCTGCCGGCGCTCGCGCTCGCGGTCGGCCTCGCGCAGGCCGCGACCGCGTCTGCGGTCCTGGTAGGAGGGCCGGCTGGCCTCCATCCGGGCCAGCCGGGTGAGGTCGGGGTTGACGGCCCTGCGGTGGCCCTCGCCCTCCTCGAAGAGGTCGTACATGCGCCGGCCGGCCAGGACGTGCTGGAACAGCGGCACGGGCCGGTGCTCGGAGACGATCACCTCGGTGTCGCCGCGGACGGTGTCCAGCCAGTCGCCGAACTCCTCGGCGTTGGAGACGGTCGCGGAGAGCGAGACGAGGGTGACCGATTCGGGCAGGTGGATGATCACCTCTTCCCAGACGGCGCCCCGGAAGCGGTCGGAGAGGTAGTGCACCTCGTCCATCACCACATAGCCGAGGCCCAGCAGGGTCTGCGAGCCGGCGTACAGCATGTTCCGCAGCACCTCGGTGGTCATCACGACCACGGGGGCGTCGGAGTTGACGCTGTTGTCGCCGGTGAGCAGGCCGACCTTGTCCTGTCCGTAGCGGCGGCACAGGTCGTTGTACTTCTGGTTCGACAGCGCCTTGATGGGGGTCGTGTAGAAGCACTTCTTGCCCTGCAGGAGGGCGAGGTGGACGGCGAACTCGCCCACGATCGTCTTGCCCGAGCCGGTGGGGGCGGCCACCAGGACGCCCTTGCCCGCCTCGAGTGCCTGGCACGCCTCGATCTGGAAGGGGTCGAGGCCGAAGTCGTACATCTCGCGGAAGGACGCGAGTGCGGTGGCCTGCTCGACGGCACGCATGCGCGCCGCCGCGTACCGCTCGGCCGGTGAGAGATCCTCTGTCATCGTGCTTTCGAGCGTACCGGGCGCCACTGACAACGGGACGATCATTATCCGGATCGGGCCCGGCAGGGGCAGGTCAGGCCAGCGTCACATCACGTCACGTCGTCGTATCCGTTGACGCGCTCGGTGCTGGTCTGCTCGGGCAGGGTGCGGGTGGTGCCGATGCTCTCGACCTCGCCGATGTCCTCGGGGGTGAGGTCCAGCTCGGACGCCTCGTCGTCGGCGGGGCCGAGTTCGTCCCGGCGGCGTCTGCGGCGGTCGTTGAGCAGGGAGAAGCCGGTGGCGAAGAAGTAGAGGATCCAGATGGGTCCGGCGAGCGCCAGCATGGTGAGCGGGTCGGTGCTGGGGGTGGCGACCGCGGCGAACACCGTGATGCCGATGATCATGCCGCGCCACCAGCCGAGCATGCGCTTGCCGGTCAGCGCCCCGGTGAGGTTGAGCATCACCAGCAGCAGCGGCAGCTCGAAGGAGAGGCCGAAGACGAGCACCATGCGGACGATCAGGTCGAGCAGGTCGTCCAGCGGCAACTGGTTGTCCAGGTCCGCGGGGGAGAACTCCAGGAGGACCTTCGCCATGGTGGGCAGCGTCTTGTAGGCGAAGAACGCGCCGCCGAGGAAGAGCGGGACGCCGGTGCCGACGAACGCGTAGGCGTACTTGCGCTCGTGCTGGTGCAGTCCGGGCGCGACGAAGGCCCAGAGCTGGTAGAGCCAGACCGGCGACGCGAAGATCACACCGGCCATCAGGGAGACCTTGAGGGCGAGTGTGAAGGGGGTCAGCAGACCGTTGAGCACGATGCGGGCGCAGTTGCCGGTGTCCTGCTTCGCCAGCTCGGAGAAGGTGGCGTCGCACCCCACGGCGTTGAGGATCGGGTTCGTGAAGAACTCGATGATGTCCTTGTAGAAGAAGGCGGCGACGATCGTCACGAGGACGATGGCCAGCATCGCCTTCGCGAGCCGGTTGCGCAGCTCACGCAGATGCTCCGCGAGCGGCATCCGCCCCTCGGGGTCCTTCTCCTGCTTGCGGGCAGACTTGAGCAACCCACGTTCCCATCTCGTGCGGCGGGCCGGAGGTCACCGGCCCTGCATCAGCGCTTGGTCGTGTCCGTGGGCTCGGCGACCGGGCGCGAGCTGGTCACGTCACCGGGGGCGGCCTGGATGGTGCGCTGCGAGGGGGCCTGCTCACCGGGGGCCGGCGGGTCGGCGGGGGCGGTGGTGGAGTTGCTGCCGTCGTCCTTCATCGCCTTGGCCTCGCTCTTGAGGATGCGCGCCGACTTGCCGAGCGAGCGGGCCATGTCCGGAAGCTTCTTCGCGCCGAACAGCAGGATGATGACGACGAGGATGAGAATGATCTCGGGGGCGCCGAGCCTTCCGAACATAAGTCTTTACCTTCTCACCGAGGCGGTTGGGTGGGGGTGCTGTCCGACCGGTCGGACAGGCGTCCGAACGACCGTGCTGGCAACGATCGTAACGCTCAGGGGTGAACGTCCGGCAATCCCCGTGCGTACTCCCGGTCCGCGGTCCGCGCCTCGCTCTTCGGCCCGCGATCAGCAGCGTACCCGCCCCCGCCGCCCGATCGGGAGGGCGAAGTGCCCCAAAACGCATTCCTCACCGGACTCACAAGCTCCGGCCACCGCCCACACAGGGCACCCGCACCCACCGCGCCGCGAACCGACGCGGCACGCGGCGTGCCGGTGCCGGGTCTGCCACCTGCCTCGCCGACGGAGTCACAACGTGTCGGCCGTCCGAGCCGCGCTCACCGCCGCCCGCTCCAGGTCCTCCGCGGCTCGGTTGATGCGGCGGGCCGATTCCGTGACCTGGTGGCCCAGGCGGCGGGCCTCCAGGAAGACCCGGACGGCGAACACCGTGAGGACGGCGAGACCCAGAAAACCCATGGCAACGGCGAACATCGGCCAGAACATGAGCCGAGCCTAGACCGTGTTACGCGGTGTGCAGGCGCAGGGTCCGCACCCCGCCGCCGGTGAGCAGTTCGACGATCCGCTCGCCGGCCGGCTTGCGGACGGCCGCGCCGCACTCGGGGCAGGTGAACGAGTAGAACGTGGTGCGGCTGCTCGCGCCTATCGCGAGGAGCAGCGCGCTCGCGCCCAGCTCGAAGCGGCCCCGGCAGTCCGGGCAGCCGGCCCGGAACAGGACCGGGCCCACGCTTCTCATCCCGGCGAACGCCGAGGCCACCGAGATGCCCCGCGTACCGGACGTCATCGTCTCGCTCACCGCTGCTGCTCCCGCCTCTCGATCGGACTCTCGTGCCGCCCCCCGGCGGCCCCGTCCCGCTCCCCCGCGTCCATGCCGTCGTACGCCGTCAGCGCCTCGCGGGCCGCCCGGCGGGCGCTGTCGGCCAGCTCCGGGGGCGAGACGATCCGGCCGTCGCGGCCGAGCCGCAGGGCGAGGCGTCTGAGCGAGGCCGGGTCGGGCGTGCGCAGGGTGATACGCAGCCCGCCCTCGGGAAGTTCATCGGCGCTGTCGTGCGGGTAGTACTCGGCGACCCAGCGCCCGCCGGGACCGACCTCCACGACGACCTCGGGGTCCTCGGCGGCCGGCTGCACCAGCGCCTCCGACAGGTCCCGCAGCTCGATCTCGGGCGGCGCGGACGGCTCGTCGAGGATCTTGATCTCGGCGACGCGGTCCAGCCGGAAGGTGCGCCGGGCCTCGGAGCGCCGGCACCACGCCTCCACATAGGTGTGGCCGACGGAGACCAGGCGGATGGGGTCGATCTCGCGCTCGGACAGCTCGTCGCGGGCGGGCGAGTAGTAGCGGATCCACAGGCGGCGGCGCTCGGAGATCGCCCGGTCGACGTCGGCGAAGACCCCGCCCTCGGACTCGAAGGTCACCGAGAGGCGGGCGCTGGCCCCGGCGGCCTCGCCCGCGGCGGTCTCCACCTTGGCGGTGGCGCGCAGCAGCGCCTGCCGGTCGCTCTCGCGCAGGCCCGGAAGCGTCGCCACCGCGCGGGCCGCGACCAGCAGCGCGGTCGCCTCGTCGGCGGCCAGCCGCAGCGGTTCGGCCGCCTCGGCGCCGAGCGCGGCCGGGTTGTGCCACCAGATGCGTTCGCCGTCGGTGTCGATGTCCAGCAGATCGCCGCCGCGGAAGCTGGTGCCGCACATGGGCAGCACGTCGAGGTCGGAGACCAGTTCGTCCTCGGTGATGCCGAAGGCGCGTGCCACGTCCTCGATCCGCGCGCCGGGGCGTTCCCTGAGGTAGGTCACCAGGGAGAGCATCCGCCGGGTCTGGTCGATCGCGTTCGCCGGCCTGACCGGTTTGCCTGCCACTGTGTTGCTCGCTCCCCCTCAGCCCTTGGCCACGGCTCGCAGCCGGTCCACGACGTCCGCCCGCAGCTCGGCGGGCTCCAGCACCACCACGTCCGGCCCGAACTCCACCAGCCAGGCGTCCAGCCCGTGTCCGTACGGAATCTCCAACTCGTCCCAGCCGTTCCCGAGTTCCCGGACGGCGGTGGCTTTCGCCCGCAGGGGGTAACCGGCGCCCGCGCGCAGCCGGATCAGGGCGCTGCGGTCGGCGCTCTCCCCGGCCCAGCTCGCGACGGTCTCACGGACGGTCACGACGTCCGGGACGGGCGCGGTGAAGCTCGTGCCGCGCGAGCGGACCTTGCCGGTGATCCGCGACAGCCGGAAGACGCGCTCGGCGCCCCGGTCGCGGTCGAAGCCGGCCAGGTACCAGTGGCCGCGCCAGCACTCCAGCGCCCAGGGCTCGACGAGCCGGGGCTCGGGCCGGGCGGCGGTGGCCTTGCGGTAGTCGAAGACGACGGGGCGGCGGTCGCGCAAGGCCAGCATCAGCGGCTCGAAGGCCGCCTCGTGCACGGGGATCCGCGGCTCCAGCGCGCCGTGCGCCTCGTAGGGGTCGACGTCCTCGGGCAGGCCGGCGGCGCGCAGCTTCTGGAGGGCGCCGCTGGCGGCGCCGGCGAGCCGGGCCTGCTGCCACACCTTGGCGGCGAGCCCCAGGGCGGCGGCCTCCTCGGCGTCGAGGGTGATGGGCGGCAGCCGGTTGCTGTCGCGGCGGGCGAGGTAGCCGATCTCGCCGTCGAGGCTCTCCACGGTCTCGATGACCAGGCCCAGCTCGCGCAGATCGTCCTTGTCGCGCTCGAACATGCGGTTGAACGAGTCGTCGGAGCCGGCCTCGAGGTACGCCTCGACGGACTCGCGCAGCTCCCGCTTGCTGAGCGGCCTGCGCGTCCCGAGCAGACACAGCGCGAGGTTCATCAGCCGCTCTGCCTTGGCAATGGCCATCGACGCCCTTCGCCTTCTTCCCGGTGCTCACGACCCGACGACGCGGTGCTTACGAGCGACGACCGTACCGCTCCGCGGTGTCCTGACAAAAGCCGAGGGCCCATGCCCGGACAGGCATGGGCCCCAGGTGGTCGCGACCGGTCGCGCTCCGGTCGTGTCCCGGTCGTACGACGGTCGCCGGGCGATCGGACCGTGACGATCAGCCTTTGACGATCAGACCGTGACGATCAGACCTTGATCAGGTCCACGACGAAGATCAGCGTCTCGCCGGGCTTGATCGCGGGGGTGGGGCTGTGGTCGCCGTAGGCGAGGTGGGCGGGGATGGTGAGCTGGCGGCGTCCGCCGACCTTCATGCCCTGCACACCGCGGTCCCAGCCCTTGATGACCCGGCCGCCGCCGAGCGGGAAGGTGAACGGCGTGCCGCGGTTCCAGCTCGCGTCGAACTCCTCGCCCGTGCTGAAGGCGACACCCACGTAGTGGACGGTGACGTTCTGCCCGGCCTCCGCGACGGCGCCCTCGCCCTCCCAGATGTCCTTGATCTCCAGGTCCGCCGGGGGCTCGCCTTCGGGGAAGTCGATCTCGGGCTTGTCGATGCTCACTTCTTCTCTCCTTGTTGCGTGACGTGCGTCGGGAACAGCCTGTCAGACCCGGGGGTCAGACCGTGCCGAGGATGTCCACGACGAAGACCAGCGTGTTCTTGGCCAGCTCGCTGCTGGGGTTGGCGCCGTAGCCGAGCGCGGGCGGGATCACCAGCAGCACCCGGTCGCCGACGTTCTTGCCGACCAGGCCCTTGTCCCAGCCTTCCACCACGGAGCCGGTGCCGATCTGGAAGGCGGTGGCGCCGCCGTGGTCCCAGGAGGAGTCGAACTTCTTGCCGTCCTCCCACTTGACCCCGGTGTACTGGGCGATCAGGCCCTGTCCGGCCTCGACCTTCTTGCCGTCGCCCTTGATCAGCACCTGCTCCTTGAGCGTGGTGGGTGCCTTGACGCCCTTGGGGATGGTGATGGTGGCCGCCTGCTGCGGCTTGGCCTCGACCTCGGGCATACCGGCGGCCGGGGGCGCCTGCTCGCCCTTGACCTCGGCCTTGGCGTCGACGGCGGTGCCGCCGACCGGGTCGACGACCCAGATCAGCACGTCGTCGGCGGAGATCCCGGAGGCCGTGTTCAGGTTCTCGCCGATCAGGTCGCCCGCGGTGCCCTGGACCAGGATCCGGCTGCCGGGCTTCTTCCCCTTCACCGCGTCGAGGACCTTCTCGGGCAACTGCTGGCTCGGCTTGCCGATCTGCTCGACGGCCTGCCTGCGGGGCGTGTCACCGGTGGCCGCGTCGGTCCAGGTGCCGCCGAGCTGCTGGTCGTCGCCCCACTTCTCGACGGTCCAGTCCAGCCGGACGAAGTCGGAGTCCTTGATCGCCGTTCCGCTGCCCGGCGTGACCGTCTTGACGACGGTCTTCTCGGACGGGTCGGTGTCCTTGGGAATCGTGATCTCGGGCTTCGCCCCGGCCTTGCCCGAAACCTCGGCGACGCCTCCCGAGGTGTCGCCGTTGTTCCCGTCGTCCGATCCGCACGCGGCGGCGGTGAACAGCAGGGCGGGAACGGCCAGCATCGCGGCCAGGCGTCGTTTCATGGTGTGGTTCATCCGTCCAACTGGGATCGGGGGTGGGGGCAATGGCCGCCACTCTACGACCTGTGCGCGCCCTCGACGGATCACCCCGCGACACGCCGCCGCCCGGACCGGTGTCCGGCCCGGGCGGCGTTCACGTGTGCACGGCTCCGCGGAGCGGAGGGTGCGGTGGGTCAGGAGGCCGAGTCGCCGTCCAGCGAGCGCAGTTCGCCGAGGAACTTCGCCCGGTCCGCGCGGGCGGCCGGACCGCCGTCGTGCGCGCCGTCCGCGTAGGTGGCGTCGACGACGGTGTCGCCCGCCTCCCGGTAGAGGAAGTTGGGCGTCAGCGCCGGGGCGCTCTCGGAGTCGACGGCCTCGTACGCGCTGCCGAAGACGACGAGCGCGGCGCCCTTGGTGAAGACGTTCTTCGCCGGGGCCTCCTCGATCTCGTAGCGGACGCCGTCGGCGGTGCCGCCCATCGACCGCAGGACGACCTCGGCGCCCTTCTTCAGGCCGCCCTTGTGGACCTCGTCGACCCGGACGACGACGGGCGTGTAGACGACCTCGAACGTCGATCCGTCGTCGAGCACGTCCTCGGCGTACACATCGGGACGCGTCCTGACGACCGTGCCCTCGAAGACGTTCTCGTTGAGCGGGAACGCCAGGGCGGCCTCGGGGCTGCTGTCGACCGCGTACGGGTGGCCGGATATGACCCGGACGGGCTCGGCCCCGTCCTTCTTCGCGGCACCGGACCCGCTGCCGTCGCCGGTTCCCGCGCACGCCGTGGCGCCGAGCACCAGCAGGGCGACGGCGGCCGCGGCGCGGGCCGCGGCGCGCGGCCTCATCGTGCGAACTGCACTCATCTCTTGGTCTCCCCCGTTCAGTAGATGGCCGTGACGCCGGCGATGTCGTCGCTGTTCAGCGAGCGCCGGGTACCGGTGTTGATCGCCGTCATGACGGACTTCTTCTCGGCGTCGGTGTACGCCGTGCCGTCGGTGCAGTGCGGCGACCAGGGGTGGGCGAGTCCGGTGAAGTGACCGATCTCGTGCACGGCGACCGTCTGCACGTCCGCCTTGCCGGCGTTGATGTCCTGGCTGCCGTTGACCCAGGTGAACCGGTTGGACAGGTACAGCGTTCCGCCGCTGTGGGTGCTGCCGGACCGCTGGGCGGCGGCGTAGCCGGGCGCGCTGCCCATGAGGCTGGTGTAGCTGTAGGACGCGCGCCAGGCGTAGATCTGCCAGCCGCTGGTGTAGACGGGCGCGTTGTAGCGCAACGCGGAACCGCTGCGGTTCCACTGCGCCAGCCCGCCGCTGAGCCCGCTCCTCAGCCCGCTGGGGAACGTGGTGTTGGCGCCGATGGTCTTCGCGTTGGCGGTGCTGTTCCACTTCGTCATGCCGGTACGGCAGTACGCCTCGGCGGGCGAGGCGGTCACTCCCACCAGCGCGGTCGCGGCGACGAGTCCCGCCGTCCCGAGGACGGCCGCCGTACGGGCATGTGTCGTGACAGATCGCACAATGAGCCCCCGTTGTGTGTCGGTGCTTCTGACGTCCCCCGTCGGGACATCACAGCGAGCCGTCAGCCCGGTCATGGCCATGACGACTGGCCAGAAATTAACACCAACTCGCCCCGCCTGCACCCGAATCGACAGGGACGCGCAGAAAAGCCCGGTGCCCGGAGGCGACGAACACCTCCGGGCACCGGGCCGGCACCGACTCACACACGCACCCGCCGGCTCACATACCGGCGATCAGCTTCTCCACCCGGTCGTCCACCGAACGGAACGGGTCCTTGCACAACACGGTGCGCTGCGCCTGGTCGTTGAGCTTCAGATGCACCCAGTCCACCGTGAAGTCCCGGCGCTGCTCCTGCGCCCGGCGGATGAAGTCCCCGCGCAACCGCGCCCGCGTCGTCTGCGGGGGCACCGACTTGCCCTCGAAGATCTTCAGGTCGTTGCAGATCCGGGTCGCCTGCCCCTTGCGCTCCAGCAGGTAGTACAAGCCACGACGACGGTGGATGTCGTGGTAGGCGAGGTCTATCTGCGCCACCCGCGGATGCGACATCGTCATGTTGTGCTTGGCCCGGTACCGCTCGATGAGCTTGTACTTCATCACCCAGTCGATCTCGGTGCCGATCCGGTCGAGATCCTCCGCCTCGATCGCGTCCAGCGTCCGGCCCCACAGCTCCAGGACCTGATCGACCGTCCCCGTACGGATCCCGCGGCGCTCCACGAAGTCCACGGCCTTCTCGTAGTACTCGCGCTGCACCTCCAGCGCCGACGCCTCACGGCCACTGGCCAGCCGCACCTTGCGCCGGCCCGTGATGTCATGGCTGACCTCACGGATCGCCCGGATCGGGTTCTCCAGCGTCAGATCACGCATCACCGTGCCCGCCTCGATCATGCGCAGCACCAGATCGGTCGCACCGACCTTGAGCAGCATGGTCGTCTCGGACATGTTCGAGTCCCCGACGATGACATGCAGCCGCCGGTACCGCTCGGCGTCCGCGTGCGGCTCGTCACGGGTGTTGATGATGGGTCGCGAGCGGGTCGTCGCCGAGGAGACGCCCTCCCAGATGTGCTCGGCGCGCTGGCTGACGCAGTAGACGGCCCCACGAGGCGTCTGGAGCACCTTGCCCGCGCCGCACAGAAGCTGCCGGGTCACCAGGAACGGGATCAGGATGTCCGCGAGCCGGGAGAACTCCCCGTGCCGGGCCACCAGGTAGTTCTCGTGGCAACCATAAGAGTTGCCCGCCGAGTCGGTGTTGTTCTTGAAGAGGTAGACGTCGCCCGCGATTCCTTCCTCGTGCAGGCGTCGTTCCGCGTCCACCAGGAGTCCTTCGAGAATGCGCTCGCCGGCCTTGTCGTGGGTGACCAGTTCGGTCACATTGTCACATTCCGGTGTCGCGTATTCCGGATGCGAACCCACGTCGAGATACAGGCGGGCGCCGTTCCGCAGAAAGACATTGCTGCTACGGCCCCATGACACGACACGGCGGAAGAGGTACCGCGCCACCTCGTCAGGCGACAGGCGGCGCTGTCCCCTGAACGTGCACGTGACGCCGTACTCGTTCTCCAGCCCGAAAATGCGGCGGTCCATGACTGAACATTACGCCCGATCCCCTGAACTGAAACGGGGTTCGACAGCACGGTTTGGATCATTTTCCGATGAAGCCGCAACGACCCCGCTTTCCACGGGCACCCCCAGTACCCTGCCCGTGACCAGCAAAACCACCAAAGCCACCGCACCCGCGGCACCCGGCAGAGCGAACCCCCACCGCGCCCCGCCCGCCTCGACCACCGGACCCGCCAGAGCGGTCCCGACCGACGCCCCCACCGTGAACATCGTCACCAGCCACGAGAACGCCTCCGTCACCGTCCCCCGCGGAGCGTGCCGGTCCACGATCACGAACGCACACGCCAGCACCGGCGCCAGGAACACCCCCGCCAGCACCGCCAACACCACCATCGCCACCGCACCCGGCATCAGCGTCAACGGCAGATAACACACCGCCAGAAACGCCACCAGCACCCGCAGCCGCCGCTCCGGCGCCCCGCTCCACCGCCGCGCCCCGTACCCCACACCGCCCAGCAGCGCGCCCAGACCCAGCGCCGCCATCAGCCAGCCGTACACCACATCACCGCCATGAGCGTCCGCGTACGGCACCGCAGCCACCGTGATCGACCCCATCGCGATCCCCACCCACAGCAACGCACCCAACAGCACCAGCAACCCCGGCGACCGCAACGCCCCCAGCCAGTGCGCCTCCCGCGGCGCCGACCGCCACGCCCGCGACGGCGCCGACACCACCACCGACAACGCCCCCAGCACCCCCACCCCGTTCAGCACCAGCAACGCCGCCCGCTCCGACCCCAGCGCCACGCACAACGTCACCAGCAGCGGCCCCACCGTGAACATGACCTCCTGCGCCACCGCGTCCATCGAATACGCCGTGTGCACCTGATCCTCCCGGCGCAGCACCGACGGCCACAACGCCCGCAGACCGCCCTCCAACGGCGGCGTGAACAACCCCGCCGCCCCCACCGCCGCATACGCCAGCAGCAGCGGATCCAGCCCCGTGAACGCGAACACCGCCATCGCCAGCGCCGACACCACCGCCGCCGGCAACTGCACCCGCGGCTGCCCGCACAGATCCACCAGCCGGCCCAGCAACGGCTGCCCCACCGCGTTCGCCACGCCGTACACCGCCACCAGCGCCCCGCCCAGGCTGTACGTACCGCCCTCGGCCCGCACGAACAGCATGATCGCGATCGCCGACGTCGCGTTCGGCAGCCGGCCCACCAGCGTCCCGCCCAGCAGCCGCGCGGCATGCCGCGCCCTCAGGATCTCCCCGTACCCCGCGAAACCAGCGGCCACCGGCCCGCCTCCGTCGGCTCGCCCGGGACGGCGGACCGACCCGGGGTTTTACGTATAACGTCTCTTGCCATACGTACCATGTGCGCTGTTCACCAGTCCAGACGAAGGAGCAGCACCCCGGTGGCCCGAGGCACCCGACCCACCAGCCGCGACGTCGCCCAGGCCGCCGGCGTCTCCCAGGCCGCCGTCTCCCTCGTCCTCGGCGACAAATGGCGCGGCCGCGTCTCCGAGACCACCGCACAACGCGTCCGCGACGCCGCCCGCGACCTCGGCTACCGCCCCAACCTCGCCGCCCGCAACCTCCGCCTCGGCCACACCCGCACCGTCCTCCTCGTCGTCCCCGCCCTCACCACCGAATTCTTCGCCGGCGTCTACACCGGCGCCGCCCGCGTCGCCGCCGCCCACGGCTTCGGCGTCGTCCTCTACCCCTCCCCCGAAGGCGTCGGCCCCGCCCGCGACCCCTTCGCCTCCGCCCAGGCCGCCCTCGACGGCGTCATCGCCTCCTCCATGGCCGCCGACGCCCTCACCGCCATCCGCGGCGACCAGCTCCCCCTCGTCATGCTCGACAGCGACCCCACCGGCAGCCTCGGCGCCGCCACCGTCAACCTCGACATCACCGACGGCATCCGCCAGATCACCGACCACCTCCTCGGCCTCGGCCACCGCCACTTCCTCCACCTCGCCGCCGACATCCCCTCCTGGACCTTCCACGTCCGCGCCCACGAACTCGCCCGCCGCCTCACCGCCGTCCCCGGCACCACCCTGCGCACCGCCCCCGCCGCCATCACCATCGACGACGCCCGACGCGCCGCCGAAACCGCCCTCACCACACCGGGACCCCGCCCCACCGCCATCGTCTGCGACGACGACAAACTCGCCGCCGGCGCCTACAAAGCCCTCCGCCGCCTCGGCCTGCGCGTCCCCGACGACCTCTCCGTCACCGGCCTCGACGACCTCGCCCTCGCCACCGCCCTCGACCCCGAACTCACCACCGTCCGACTCGACGCCGAACAATTCGGCGAACGCGGCATGCACGCCCTCCTCGCCGTCCTGGACGGCCGCGAACCCGACGCCGGAGACATCCCCGTCGAACTCGTCGTCCGAGGCTCCACAGCCCCGCCCAGCGCCCCCTGAGGCGCGAGCGGCCCCGGAAACGCCCCGTGCCCCGGCCGACGAACGACCGAGGCACAGGACACACCAGACAAACACTCAACAACAGGACACGACGGCCCCCGCCGCGTCACTCCTCGCCGGAACCCTCCTCCTCGGCGCTCTCCGCCTCCGACTCGGCACCCCCCACGGCCAGCAACCGCGACAACTGCGGACCCACGATCCGCTTGAACTTCCGCGACTGCGGACGCGTCCGGTCCAGCACCGCCACCTCCAGCCGCTCCGCGGGAATCTCCCGCTGCGTACCGTTGGTGTCCCGCGACAACGCCTGCACCGCCAGCTTCAACGCCTCCGCCAACGTCATACCGTCCTGATGACGCTGATCCAGATAGCTGCTGATCTGCTCCGCGTTACCACCGACCGCCACCGAACCGTGCTCGTCCACGATCGAACCGTCGTGCGGCAGCCGATAGATCTGATCCCCGTCCGGCGTGGCACCCACCTCGGCCACCACCAGCTCCACCTCGTACGGCTTCTCACCCGCCGACGAGAAGATCGTCCCCAGCGTCTGCGCGTACACGTTCGCCAGACCCCGCGCGGTCACATCGTCCCGGTCATAGGTGTAACCCCGCAGATCGGCGTACCGGACACCACCGATCCGAAGATTCTCGTACTCGTTGTACTTACCGGCGGCCGCGAAACCGATCCGGTCATAGATCTCACTGAACTTGTGCAACGCACGGGACGGGTTCTCGCCCACGAACACAATGCCGTCGGCGTACTGGAGAACCACCAGACTGCGGCCACGAGCGATGCCCTTGCGCGCATACTCCGCGCGATCCGCCATCGCCTGCTGAGGAGAGACATAGAACGGAGTCGACACCGGTTATCCGTCCCTTTCTGTCGAAGTCACTGGATCACCTGCGATGAGAAACGGCCCCGCCCTACAGCAGAGCGGCACGCGGCCCGTCCGGCTGCTCCAGCCGACGCGCAAGGATGGCGCGGGCGATCTCGGAGGACTCCTCCTCCGTCAGCCTACGGAAACCACTCTCGGTGATCACCGTGACGATCGGATAGATCCGGCGCGCGACATCCGGACCACCCGTCGCCGAATCGTCGTCCGCCGCGTCGTACAGAGCCTGCACCACCAACGTGGTCGCCTGCTCCTCGGTCAGAGCGTCATGGAACAGCTTCTTCATCGCACCCCGCGCGAACACCGAGCCCGAACCCGTCGCCGCGAAGTTGTGCTCCTCCGAACGACCGCCCGTCACGTCGTACGAGAAGATCCGCCCCTTGCCACGGTCCACATCGAACCCCGCGAACAACGGCACCACCGCCAACCCCTGCATCGCCATGCCCAGGTTGGAACGGATCATCGTCGACAGCCGGTTCGCCTTGCCCTCCAGCGAGAGCTGCGCCCCCTCGACCTTCTCGAAGTGCTCCAGCTCCAACTGGAACAGCTTCACCATCTCGACGGCGAGACCCGCCGTGCCGGCGATACCGACGGCCGAGTACTCGTCCGCCGGGAACACCTTCTCGATGTCCCGCTGCGCGATGACATTGCCCATGGTCGCCCGCCGGTCACCGGCGAGCACCACACCGCCCGGGAACGTCACACCGACGATGGTCGTCCCGTGCGGCGCCTCGATCACACCCTGCGTACGGGGCAACTGCCGGTTGCCCGGCAGCATCTCGGGCTGATGCTCGGAGAGAAAGTCCATGAACGAGGACGACCCAGGCGTCAGGAAGGCAGCCGGTAGACGCCCGGTGCTACGAGTGTTGGCTTCCACGCGTTTCCTTCCACGTATGTCGCAGCCCGCCTTATGGCATCGGGCCGATCCTTGAACTGCCCCAGTGCGGCATTGCAGCTGAAGCACAGTACGCCTCGGACCCTACCCGTCTGATGGCAGTGATCCACATGTTCGGCCGGAGCGGCCAGACATATACAGCAGACGCCGCCCTGAGAGGCGATCAATTCGTCGCGCTGGGCTTCGGTGATGCCGTACTGGCGCATCAGATGATCCCGCCGCCCCCGCTCGGCCCGGCACGCCTTGCACCGCGTCGACAGTCCGTCCGAAGCGGTCGCGTTGCGGTGCCAGGCGTCGTGCGGCTTGATCTCTCCGCAGGTCCGGCAGAGCTTGTGGCCCGCCGGGACGTCCACCTTCTCCCGGACCTTCTTCCCCAGGGCCTCCCGGCGCCGCCGGTAGTGCGCGGCGCTGTACTCCGCCACGCACTCCCGGCAGTGCACCTGGAGGCCGTCCCGCCGGTTCCGGTCGCGCGCGAACGCCGCAGGCGGCAGGTCCCGCTCGCATTTCCGGCAGTGCTTCGCGTCCGGCTCGTCCGTCACCCTTACCCCCGCACCTTCATTTCGAAGGCGAAAGCGACCTACTAGTCCCTACTCGCCACCTTTTTGCACGAAGGACCTCACGAAATCCTCGGCGTTCTCTTCGAGTACATCGTCAATTTCGTCAAGAACGGAGTCCACGTCGTCGCTCAGCTTTTCCTGGCGCTCCTTGAGGTCTTCGGAGCCCTGTGCCTCGGTCGTCTGCTCCTCGGTCTCTTCCGTGGAGCGCGTGGCCTTCTGCTGTCCGCCGCCGGTGTCCTTGGTCGCCATAACCTTCACCCCGCTCAGTTCGCCCGACATGGTCGACAGGTCGGCATTCCTGCCGATCGGTGATGATCAGACCCTACAAGGCGGGTCCGACATCGGCCCCGCAGTTGTTCCAACGTACGAGGGCCATCTCGATGATTCCCTCGCGGCGGGGTTTCCACCCTGTCCGCAAGGGTGCGTGCTGTGGCTCGTTCAGCCGCCCGACAGGACCCTGACCAGGTCTTCTGCCGTGCGGCAGCGGTCCAGGAGCGCCTTGACGTGATTTCGCGTTCCGCGAAGCGGTTCGAGGGTTGGGACGCGCTGGAGGCTGTCGCGGCCGGGGAGGTCGAAGATGACCGAGTCCCAGGAGGCCGCGGCGACGTCGTCGGCGTACTGCTCCAGGCAGCGGCCGCGGAAGTAGGCGCGGGTGTCCTCCGGGGGCTTGGACCGGGCGCGCTCGACCTCGGTCTCGTCGAGGAGCCGCTTGATGCGGCCGCGGGCCACGAGGCGGTTGTAGAGGCCCTTCTCGGCGCGTACGTCGGCGTACTGGAGGTCGACGAGGTGGAGGCGTGCGGCGTCCCAGTCGAGGTCGTCGCGGCGCCGGTAGCCCTCCATGAGTTCGCGTTTGGCGACCCAGTCGAGTTCGCCGGCGAGGCTCATGGGGTCGTTCTCGAGGCGGGTGAGGGTGTCTTCCCAGCGGGCGAGGACGTCCTTGGTCTGGTCGTCGGCGTCGTCGCCGAAGCGTTCCTCGACGTATTTGCGGGAGAGTTCGTAGTACTCCATCTGGAGTTGTACGGCGGTGAGGGTGCGGCCGCTGCGCAGGGTGACGAGGCGCTTGAGCGAGGGGTCGTGGGAGACCTGGTGGAGGGTGCGTACGGGCTGGTCGACGGCGAGGTCGACGGCGATAAAACCGTCCTCGATCATGGAGAGGACCAGGGCCGTGGTGCCGAGTTTGAGGTAGGTGGAGATCTCGGAGAGGTTGGCGTCGCCGATGATCACGTGGAGGCGGCGGTACTTCTCGGCGTCGGCGTGGGGTTCGTCGCGGGTGTTGATGATGGGGCGCTTGAGGGTGGTCTCGAGGCCGACCTCGACTTCGAAGTAGTCGGCGCGCTGGCTGAGCTGGAAGCCGTGTTCGTGGCCGTCCTGGCCGATGCCGACGCGTCCGGCGCCGGCGAAGACCTGGCGGGAGACGAAGAAGGGGGTCAGGTGGCGCACGATGTCGGAGAAGGCGGTTTCCCGCTTCATGAGGTAGTTCTCGTGCGTGCCGTAGGAGGCGCCCTTGTTGTCGGTGTTGTTCTTGTAGAGGTGGATGGGCTGGGCGCCGGGGAGCTGGGCGGCTCGTTCGGCGGCTTCGGCCATGATGCGTTCGCCGGCCTTGTCCCAGAGGACGGCGTCGCGGGGGTTGGTGACTTCGGGGGCGCTGTATTCGGGGTGTGCGTGGTCGACGTAGAGGCGGGCGCCGTTGGTGAGGATGACGTTGGCGAGGCCGATGTCCTCGTCGGTGAGCTGGCTGGAGTCGGCGGCCTCGCGGGCGAGGTCGAAGCCTCGTGCGTCCCGTAGCGGGTTCTCTTCCTCGAAGTCCCAGCGGGCCCGGCGGGCCCGGTGCATCGCCGCCGCGTAGGCGTTGACGATCTGGGACGAGGTGAGCATGGCATTGGCATTGGGGTGGCCGGGGACGGAGATTCCGTACTCCGTCTCGATGCCCATTACTCGCCGTACGGTCATGCGGCCCTCCTTGCCCGGCGGCACCCTCGGTCGTGGGCGCCGCTCAGATACCGGTGGTGCTCCGGTGCGTGTGCGGTGCCCGTCCCCGCGACTAGCGACCCGGCGGTACGGAAGAGCCTAGAACGCCTCTGCGCTGGTGGGGAGATCATTTGCGTCATTGCCTTGGTCCAGCGGTGGCCTGAAAAGCGGGCGGCTGCGGGTGCCCGGTGTGGGCATCCGCAGCCGCCCCTGTTTTTTACAGGTACTGTCCGGTGTTCGCCACCGTGTCGATGGAGCGGCCGGTGTCGGCGCCCTGCTTTCCGGTGATGAGGGTGCGGATGTAGACGATCCGTTCGCCCTTCTTTCCGGAGATGCGGGCCCAGTCGTCGGGGTTGGTGGTGTTGGGGAGGTCCTCGTTCTCCTTGAACTCGTCCACGCATGCCTGGAGGAGGTGGGAGACGCGGAGGCCCTTCTGGTTCTTTTCGAGGAAGTCCTTGATCGCCATTTTCTTGGCGCGGCCCACGATGTTTTCGATCATGGCGCCGGAGTTGAAGTCCTTGAAGTAGAGGACTTCCTTGTCGCCGTTGGCGTAGGTGACTTCCAGGAAGCGGTTTTCCTCGGATTCGGCGTACATGTGTTCCACGGCCGTCTGGATCATGCTCTGGACGGTGGTGGTCTTGTCGTCGCCGTGTTCGCCGAGGTCGTCGGAGTGCAGCGGGAGGCGTTCGGTGAGGTACTTGCCGAAGATGTCCTTGGCCGCTTCGGCGTCCGGGCGCTCGATCTTGATCTTCACGTCGAGGCGGCCGGGGCGCAGGATGGCGGGGTCGATCATGTCCTCGCGGTTGGAGGCGCCGATGACGACCACGTTCTGCAGGCCCTCGACGCCGTCGATCTCGGCGAGGAGCTGGGGGACGATGGTGTTCTCCACGTCCGAGCTGACGCCGGAGCCGCGGGTGCGGAAGAGGGATTCCATCTCGTCGAAGAAGACGATGACGGGGGTGCCCTCGCTGGCCTTTTCGCGGGCTCGCTGGAAGACGAGGCGGATCTGGCGTTCGGTCTCGCCGACGTATTTGTTGAGGAGCTCGGGGCCCTTGATGTTGAGGAAGAAGCTCTTGCCCTGGGCCTGGCCGGTGACTTCGGCGACCTTCTTGGCCAGCGAGTTGGCGACGGCCTTGGCGATGAGCGTCTTGCCGCATCCGGGGGGCCCGTACAGCAGGACGCCCTTGGGCGGCCGCAGTTCGTGCTCCTTGAACAGGTCGGGGTAGAGGTAGGGGAGCTCGACGGCGTCGCGGATGGCTTCGATCTGGCCGCCGAGGCCGCCGATCTGTTCGTAGCCGATGTCCGGGACTTCTTCGAGGACGAGCTCTTCGACCTCGCTCTTGGGGACGATCTCGTAGACGTACCCGGAGCGGGGTTCGAGCAGGAGGGCGTCGCCGGGGCGGATGGTGACGTCCAGCAGCGGCTCGGCGAGCCTGACCACCCGTTCCTCGTCGGTGTGCCCGACGACCAGGGCGCGCTCGCCGTCCTCGAGGATCTCCTTGAGGGTGACGATGTCCCCGACCCGCTCGTACTCCATGGCCTCGACCACGTTGAGCGCTTCGTTGAGCATCACTTCCTGGCCGCGTCGTAGCTCTTCGAGCTCGACGCCGGGGCTGACGTTCACGCGGAGTTTGCGGCCTCCGGTGAAGATGTCGGCCGTGCCGTCCTCGTTCGCCGTGAGGAAGACACCGAAGCCGGCCGGCGGCTGGGCGAGCCGGTCGACTTCTTCCTTGAGGGCCACGATCTGGTCGCGGGCCTCACGGAGCGTGTTCGCGAGTCGTTCGTTCTGGGCGGACACGCCGGCCAGGTTGGTCTGTAGCTCGACGATCCGCTCTTCGAGAATCCTCGTGTGCCGCGGAGAGTCGGCGAGCTTGCGTCGCAGGACGGCGATCTCCTGCTCAAGGTAGGCAATCTGCCCGGCGGGGTCGTCGGACCCTCGTCCCGGGCGGATGCCGCGGTTCATGTCGTCGTCGTGGGCTGCCACGGTCCTCACCTCCTCCAAGGGGAGCTGGACGCTTCCAGACCCTACCTGGGTGGGTGTCGATTGAAACCCCTAGATCACAAAGACTGTAGGGGTGTGTCCGATCTTCACCCTTGCGCTCTCCCTCACGCCAGGGGAATACCCACCGAACATGATTGGAAAGCGGCCGGGGGTAGGGTCGAAGTGTTCAACACCCGTCAGAGCCTGCATCGTTCCCGTGCGGCTCGGCAACTATCGGCAACTATCGGCAGGAGAGATGGGCGTGCAGCAGGAGGCCGGGGCCGGCGGTGAGGCGCTGGAGGTCTGGATCGACCAGGATCTCTGTACCGGTGACGGTATCTGCGCGCAGTACGCGCCCGAGGTGTTCGAGCTGGACATCGACGGGCTGGCGTATGTGAAGAGCCCGCAGGACGAGCTGCTTCAGGACAAGGGGGCGACGGCTCCGGTGCCGTTGCCGCTGCTGACGGACGTGGTGGATTCGGCGCGGGAGTGTCCGGGTGACTGTATCCATGTGCGTCGCGTTTCGGACAGGGTCGAGGTGTACGGCCCGGACGCGGAGTGAGCGTGCGGGTACGCCTCGTGACGGTTGTCTGATTTCTCACAACCGCGGGTGGCCGGTTTCAGGCGCTGCGGGCGCCGGCGGGTGTCGAGCGGACGAACACGCCGTCCTTCCACTGCCACTTGGCGGTGTCCTTGAGGTCGGGGCAGCAACTGGGCACGTCTGACGACGAGTAGCCGAGGTAGGTCGCGAGGACGGCACCGTCGGTGACGGTGAGGCTCGTGACGGTGGTGCGGTCCTTCGGGTCGACGAGGGTGGCGACGACGCGCGCGTGGGTCTGTGTGGGGCCCTGGGTGAGGACGTAGACGCCGTCGGGCGGGGTGCCCATGGGGGCGTCGCAGTGGACGGCGGCGACGGTTTCGGGTCTGCCGTCGCCGTCGAGGTCGCCGCTCGCCTTGTGGATGACGAGTTCGTCGACGGGGCCGCAGTCGAGGGGGAAGTCGATCCCGGTGGTGGCGGGGGCGGTGGCTGCCGGCCGGTCGTCCGGGGTGCCGGTTCCGGTGCCGGGCTGGGCGGCGGTGGCCGGTCTCGGCTGGAGCAGCGAGGAGAGGACGACGACGCCCGCCACGGCGGTGGCGGTGGCGACCCAGTGGATGGGCCGGGTGTGGCTGTGGGCCAGTTCCGGTACGGCGGACTGCTGCACTAGGAGCGTCTCCTGGGGTGGCTGTGCCGGTGGGGGTGGAGTGGCCAGCATCGTGCCATACGTCACAGGGCGGCGGAACGGCGGGGGTGCGGGATTTCGGACGGGTGTGCCGGGGGTGAGTCCGGGCGGTCCGGGCGGTCCGTGCCGGTCGGGGTGAACGTGAGGGCGCCGTGCCCGAGTTCCCGGGTGGTGCGGGGAACTCGGGCACGGCGCCCTGTCGTTGGAGGGGGTGCGGGCCGGGTCAGCGGCCGGTGCCGCCGTCGGCGTTGGGGCCGGCGTAGTCCTCGCCGTAGGCGCCCTTGGCGGGGCGGCGTCGGCGCATGGGCGGTTCGACGCCGTCCGCGAGGCGGCGGGCGGTGAGGAGGAAGCCGGTGTGGCCGATCATGCGGTGGTCGGGGCGGACGGCGAGGCCCTCGATGTGCCAGTTGCGGATCATCGTCTCCCAGGCGGTCGGCTCGTTGAAGCTGCCGATCTCGCGGATGGACTCGACGGTCCGGGCGAGCTGGGTGGTGGTGGCGACGTAGCAGCACAGGATGCCGCCGGGGACGAGTGCCTTGGAGACGGCTTCCAGGCATTCCCAGGGGGCGAGCATGTCGAGGATGACGCGGTCGACGTCGGTGTCGCTGAGGTTGTCCTGGAGGTCGCCGACGGTGAGCTGCCAGGCGGGGTGGGGGCCGCCGAAGTAGCGCTCGACGTTCTGCCGGGCGATCTCGGCGAAGTCCTCGCGGCGCTCGTAGGAGTGCAGCATGCCCTGGTCGCCGATGGCGCGCAGCAGGAAGCTGCTGAGCGAGCCGGAGCCGACGCCGGCTTCGACGACGCGGGCGCCGGGGAAGATGTCGGCGAAGGCGAGGATCTGCCCCGCGTCCTTCGGGTAGACGACGGCTGCCCCGCGGGGCATGGACAGGACGTAGTCGGGGAGCAGGGGGCGCAGCGCGAGGTAGGCGACGTTCCCGGTGGTGCGGACAACGCTGCCCTCGGGAGCGCCGATCAGTTCGTCGTGCGGGAAGGAACCCTTGTGGGTGTGGAAGTTCTTCCCGGCTTCGAGCGTGAACGTGTAGTGGCGGCCCTTGGGGTCGGTCAGCTGAACCTGGTCCCCGACCTTGAAGGGCCCGCGCCTGCGGGCGGCACCGGTCGGTTCGGACATGTGACCAGCCTACCGGCGTTTGGCGGGGCCGCCGACCACGGTGGGGCGGGGGTGGTGGTCAGTTGGGGCGGGCCATGGCTTTGACGAAGGCGCGTTCCACGTCGGCGGCGGAGAGGACGCCGTAGATCTCGCCGGTCTCCTCGACGACGAGGTATTCGGTGGCGGGGGTGGCGCGCAGGACGTCGAGGAGGTCTTCGCCGGCGAGTTCGGCGGAGACGCGCATGCCGT